>CAYNLM010000041.1:0-26093 GCA_964398045.1 uncultured Nitrospira sp.
GCTGGCGGGTGCGTGAACATGCCGCGAAGGCGTGCGGACACATCAAGGACAAGAAAGCCGTGGATGCCCTGATCTTGGCTTGCCGTGATCGCGACGGCGCGGTGAAGAGCGCGGCGGCCGAGGCGTTGGGAAAGATCGGGGACCCCAAAGCCGTGCCCGCCTTGCTCAAATTATTCCGTGATTCATCGAAGATTGTGCGTGAAACCGCGGGGACCGCCCTCGTCTATATCGGAGAGCCTTCCGTCGATCCGCTGATTGAAGGGTTGAAGGATAAGGATTTCGTCGTGCGCTGCCACTGCGCCCGCGCGCTGGGCGGCATGACGACGGACTACCAGATCGGCCGGAGTTGGGTTCGGGACGCCAAAGTGGTCGATGCCTTGATTGTAGCCTTGAAAGATCCCGACCGCGCCGTGCGCGAGGATGCCACCATTGCGCTCGGGATGATCGGGGACTCGCGCGCCGTCGACGCCCTGATGGAAGCCATGAAGGACGGGGCCGTGAAGCGGCATGCGATCGCCTCCCTCGGGATGATCGGCGATCCGCGCGCCTTGCCGGCCGTGCTGGATGCCTTGAAGGGGAAGGGGATCAAGCAGGAAGGGTCACCGACGCCCGGATGCATCGTGAGCGAGGATGCGTTCATCAAGGAAGCGGCAGCGACGGCGCTGGGTCAGTTCCGCGATCCGCGCGTGATTCCGGATCTGATCATGTTGCTGAAAGATAGCGTCTTGCGGGAAAAGGCGGCGGCCGCCCTGACAGTGATCGGGGATACCGCCATCGAACCGCTCATCGCGTTTCTCTACGACCCTAAGGCGTCCGAGGTCGAAGCCGAAGGGGAGCGCGTGCTCTCTTATGCGTCTGTCCGGCTTACCGCTAAGGATGCGCTCCGGTTGATCGTGCTCGAAACTCTGGAAAAGCTCGGCTGGTCTCCGCCTGCCGAAGAAGTCGAGATCAGCTCCAGCCAGGCGGACAACCTCCGTGTGGATCGCCCGCTGGGGGATACGGGAAGGTTTGGGCCGTCCGGCGACATGGCCAAATCCCACTAGCAGGATGTTGAAACTGCTCGCTAGCTTCGTTCTCGACCAGCCGCCTCGTCCCGCGAAAGCGATCTTTACTTCCTCACCGCAATCCCGTGCGTATCGGCGGTTTCTTTTCCGTCCTTCATGTTGGTAATCGCCGCCTGGCCCTTGTAGTGGCCGACTTTCCCTCCGCCATCGACGTGAATCACGCCGACGCCGGGAATCGTCCCCTTGGCGTTGTTGACATTCTTGTCATTGCCGGTCAACGGCGCAGGACCGCGAAGACCGACGAAGATGTATTGACTATCCGGGGCGACATCCATCAGATCGGGCGCGGGATCCTTGTTCGCATCGGTGGTGAGATCGATTGATCCGACGCTCAGGTTGGAAAGCGTGTCGATGATCTCGATATTGTTGCCGGCCCGGTCCGCGCTCCAGACGTAACGTCCCACTGCCGCCATCCCATGGGAGTCGGCGAACTTGTCGTCGCGTTGCGACACGAGCTTTGCTGAAATGGACTTGGGCAGATTGGAGAGGTCCAGCGCATACACGTCGTACGACAACGGCGCGATCGGCCAGCCGCCGCCCGAATTAATGTACATCGTGCCGCCGGATTGCACGCCGCCGCAGCCGGCCGGGTGAACCTGGTTATTGTCCAGCGTCGCGACCACTTTCATCGGCGTCGTCGTTACGTCCACGACGATCAATCCGCCTCCGCGAAGGGTGACGAACGCATACTGGCTCGATGATTCGGTGATCGGGCAAATCGGCGAGGTATCCGGCCGTTCGCCGCTCTCCAAGGCGCCGAGATTCATGACATCCTTGTCGGGGTCGAAACCGAATTTGTGGGCCGCATAGTCGGTCCAGATGCGAATGAATTTCTTTTCGGCGATGTTGGCGGCGATCGCCATTTTTTGATTCGGCGTGGGCCAGGCGGCGTGCACGTTCTTCCCCATCGACAGGCAGGCGTCCGGCTTTTTGGTCGCGGCGTCCATGAAGAGGACCTGGCCGCTGAGGAAGGAAATGATCGCGTGGTCCTGGTTGGCGTTGAAGAACAACATATGCGGACGGCGCACGGCTTTTTTCGTGGCCTCTTCGCAGAACTTGCCGATCTCGCCGGAGAAATCGATCGTCTGCGTCGGTTTGGCGGTCGATGGGTTGGCGGCGAGCTGGGCGCCATCGTAGATGTACAAGAAGCCTCCGCTTTCCTTCCCCGTATCGGATTGGTCGGTCAGCCAGACTTCATACGCGTGGGTTGGAGAAGCGGTCATGGCGGTGCAGAGCACGCCGGCACAAAAGGTGTGAAAGAGTACCGTAGGGTATCGGTGCCCGGTCATCATGGGAGCCTCCTTGCATGGCCTGATGCGAAACTGTCTTGGGAATACTGAACCATTTCTCGGGAAGTTTCCAGCGGGAAACATGCGGGATGTCCCTTCGTTGACCCTGCGAAAAACCCTGTGTTAGGGTTGTCGGCTCCATGCAGGAGGTCCAGGTGGGGGATCCGGTCTCAGAGCACATTGCCGCCCTCCAGGATAAGGACTGGGCCATTCGCGAAGAGGCAGCCACTATCCTGGGTGGTCTGAAAGATCCTCGGGCTGTCTGCCCGCTCGTCTCCATCCTCAGGGATCGTGATCGGTCTGTTCGTGAAGCGGCGATCGGCGCGCTTACGTCTATTGGAGAGCCCTCAGTGACGGCGGTCGGTGCCTGCTTGGCAGACCCGGAATTATCCGTCCAAGAAGCGGCCTCGGCGGTCTTGGCCTCTATTGCGGATGGACGTGTCCGGGACCCGCTGATTCGTGCCCTCAGGAGTCACGATTGGATTGTGCGGATGCATGCGGCCAAGGCGCTCGGACGCATCCAAGAACCGGACTCGGTGCCGGCGCTGATTCCGTTGCTTCAGGATAAGGTGAAAGCGGTTCGGGAAGAAGTATCGAGGGCGCTTGCCGCGATCGGCGAAGCGGCGATTCCGGCGCTCTTGGAGGCGCTCCGGCATGAGGAGTGGCTGGTTCGGCTCCATGCGGTCGAAGCCTTGGGCAAGACGAAGTCCCACCAGGCGGTGGAGCCGCTGCTCTCAACTCTTTTCAATGATGCGGATTCGGCCATCCGAGAGGACGCGGTGCGCGCGTTGGGCGAGATCGGCGATTCAAAGGCGGTGGAGTTTCTGTTCGCCGCCATGAAGGAACCGGGGCTCCGCACGTTGGCGGTGGAGGCGCTCGGGCGTATCGGTGATCGCCGGGCGGTACCCAGGTTGATCGAGGTGGTCACGGGAACGAATCCTCCGGAGGTCACGCGCGCCGTCGCGGGCTGCGGAGACCAATGGAATGAAGAAATCATGACGCGCGGCGCCGCGGTTCGCGCCCTGGGGGCGATCGGCGACGAGGCGGCGCTTCCCTCGCTGGTGGCCGCGTTGGAACCTACCTTTACCCGAGCAGAGGCCGCGGCGGCATTGGCGAAGTTCGGCTCCAAAGTTATCCCGCTGCTGCTTCCTCTGTTGGCCGGACCACGGGATGAAAATATTCGTTACCATGTGAGAGAGACGCTGGCGCTGGTGGGATGGAGACCGAATAGAATTTGAACATTGAACCATTGTTGACTTGGTGGTTGGCATAGAAGATCAATCGCCCGATCGTCAATCGACTGAATTCTCCAACGATGTCCAAAGAAACGATTGAAACGCTCGTCACGGAACTGGTCCATGAAGAGGACTGGCGGCGGATGCGGGCGACGGCAGCCTGCATGGCGGGAGGCCCCCGGGCGGTGCAGGCGCTGGTGCAGGCGCTGCGCTCCGGCACGACTGAATTGAAGAAGGAAGCGGCGGCCATGTTGGCGCGTATCAAAGATCCGCAGGCCGGCGTGGCCTTGGTCGGGTTGCTGCAAGACGAAGACGAGACGGTACGCAAGGCCGGAGCGGCGGCTCTGGAACAGATGGCCGGGGTCTTGGATACGGAGACTGCTGCGGCGCTGGTGGCCTTGTTGCCGAAAGCTCAAGATGAAGAGAGAAGGGCGTTGGTGACGCATCTGGTGGGCGCCATTCCCACCGCCGTTTCGCCGCTGTGCGAGATGCTCAAGCATCCCGACCCGAACGTCCAGGTGACGGCGGCCACGATGCTCGATCAGCTGTTGGATCCCCGGTCGGTGGACGCGTTCATCGATGCCATGGGACAGCCGGCTGTCCGGGATATTGCCGTGGGAACGCTCAAGAAGCTCGGCGCGATTCGCGAGCGAATCGATAACATGTTCAATGCGCTTCGCGACGTCGAAGGGGCAAGTGAACGGGAAGAAGCGCGGATGGCGGCGGTGATCGATCTCCTGGGCATCGGCCGGCCGAGCGTGGAAATCCTCATTGAATATCTTGAAGACGAAGACTGGCTGGTGCGGGAAGCAGCGGCCGATCTGCTGGGGAAAATCGCCGATGTGCGGGCGGTCGAACCCTTGATGAAGCGCCTGGAGCGCGATAAAGACACCGGCGTGAAAGAGCTGGCCATTAAGGCGTTGGGCCTCATCGGCGATGCCCGCCCCACGCAGCTCTATCTGGAAGCCATCCCTATCCGGCCGCTCCGCGTCTATGCCATGGAGGCGCTCGCCAAGATCAAGGACGTAGAGGTCTTGCGCCCGCACAAGGAACTCTTCGATCGATTGCGAACGGATCGCGACGGGCTGGTGGCGTATAATGCCGGGTTGATTGCGGACAAACTTGAAGCCTTGTCCGGGGCGCAGATGGCCCGGCAGGAAGGGACACACGAGGATGAGTAACGACACGGAATCCGATCGAATCGACCAATTGATCTCCGCCTTGCGCGATGAGAACGAAGCCCTGCGGGACCATGCCATTGCCAGCTTGGGTCAGGCAGGTCCTGACGCGATCCCGCGCTTGATCGGTCTGATGGCCGACGAGGATGTGGTCATTCGTGAAGCGGCGACCAGTGCAGCGGTCCGGATCGGGCCGTCGGTCGTGGAACCGATGCTGGAGGCCTTGCAGGATGATGAGTGGGCGATCAGAGAGCAGGCGGCGGCCGCCCTCGGAAAGCTGAAAGATCCGCGCGCGGTCGAGCCGTTGGTCGCAGCGCTCAAGGACAAGGACGGCGCCGTCCGTACGGCGACCGTCTGGGCTCTGGAGCGGATCGGCGATCCCCGCGCGGTGCCCGGGCTGATCGAAGCCCTGACCGACAGCACCGTGCGGGAAGACGTCGCGCGCGTGCTCAAGAAAATCGGCGATGTGCGGGCGGTCGAGGCCTTGATCGACGGCCTGCTGGGCAACAACTGGATGGTGCGTCGGCATGCGGCCGAGGCGCTGGGAAAGATCGGCGATCAACGTAGCGTCACCCCGCTCATTGAATCCTTGAAAGACGAGGACTGGCTCGTACGCCGCAACGCGGCCGAATCGCTGGCGCGGCTCGGCGCCAAAGAAGCGATCCAACCGCTGCTGCCGCTGCTTGAAGATGAGAATACGATGGTGCAGGAAACGGTCGAAGGCGTGCTCGCGAGTCTCGGATGGAAAGCAAGTCAGTAACTGTTCACTTCATATAAAGGATAGCTGACATGGCAGACGAAGCTCCCGCGAAATTGATTCAGATCGGTCCCAAGGGTGGTGAGAAGAAGGATGGGTTCAATCTCGTCACCGAGCGCGTGGTGGCCGTGAATCCCGAAGCCAAGCAGGTCGAGGTCGAACTCCTGGCCTACGACGGCAAAACGGTCGTCCTGGAGGTGGCCGAGGAAGCGCTCGAAGACCTCAAGAAACTCAAAGTCGGAGACGGCGCGACGATTCGCGTCGTTGAGGAAGGGGGCAAGCGCGTCGCCAAGAGCTTCCGCATTCGCGCCAAAGATCCCAATGCCGCCAGGGCCGATGCCATGCTGCTGGATCTGAAAGATCCGCATTGGTTGAACCGCAAGTATGCGGCGGAAGTCTTGGGTGAATTGAAAGATCAACGCGCCGTTGAGCCGCTGGTCGGGGCCTTGCTCGATGAAGTCGGTGACGTACGGCAGCGGGCCTATGATTCGTTGATCAAGCTGGGGGGCGTGTCGGTTCCGTCTCTCATTCCGCTGCTGGTGTCCGAGGAAGATGAGATTCGTCAATCCGCAACGGAAATTATCCGAAAAATCGGCAAGCCGGCCGTCGAACCGATGGCGACGGCGTTGGCCGACGCCGATGATCGGCTGAAGAGCCGGATCATGAAGGTGCTGGACCGGATGGGATATAAGCCCAAGGTCAAGGACGAGGGAAAAGCCGAATTGCCTCGGCTTACGTAGGGAGACCCTACGAACGCGGCTTCGGTTCCTGGGGACGCCGCCCGACGGAAATGTGCGAGAATCCCGCCGCCGCGACCCGTTCCGGGTCATAGACGTTGCGGAGGTCCAGGAGGACGGGACGGCGCATCACGGCTTTCAGCCTGTCAAAATCAAACGTTCTGAACTGGTTCCACTCCGTCATGATGATGAGGGCGTCGGCGCCCTCGGCCGCCTCGTACGTATCTCGGCATGCTATGAGCGCGGGAAGAATCCGGCAGGCCTCCTCGAGCGCCGCGGGATCGTAGGCGCGGATGGTCGCGCCTTCCGCCAGCAGCTCTTGACCGATCGCCAGCGCCGGGGCTTCCCGCAGGTCGTTGGTATTGGGTTTGAACGAGAGGCCGAGCATCCCCAACGTTTTGCCTTTCACGCCGCCGGTCGCCTCGCGGATCTTGCTCACCATCTGCTTGAGTTGATTCTGATTCACCCGCGCCGCCGCCGCCGCGATTTGCATGGGAAACCCATTGCGCTCGCCCGTCTGGATGAGCGCGGCGAGATCTTTTGGAAAGCAGGATCCGCCGAATCCGGGCCCCGCATGGAGGAACTTCGAGCCGATGCGGTGGTCCAGCCCCATGCCTTTGGCCACCATCTGCACGTTGGCGCCGACCCGCTCGCAGAGGTTGGCAATCTCGTTGATGAAGGAAATCTTTGTGGCCAGAAACGCATTGGAGGCATATTTGATCAGCTCAGCCGTGGGGACGTCCGTGACCACGATGGGCGTTTCGATCAGGTACAGAGGCCGATACAGATCTTTCATAATGGCGACGGCCTGATCGCTGTCCGCGCCGATCACCACGCGGTTGGGGCGCATGAAATCCTCGATCGCCGATCCTTCCCGAAGAAACTCGGGATTCGAGACGATATCAAAGCGAATCGCCTCCTTCTGCGTCTTCTTGATCACCTCGCGGATCTTCTCACCCGTTCCCACCGGCACGGTCGACTTGGTGACGATGACCTTGTAGTCCGTCATATGGCGGGCGATCCCTCGTCCCACCTCTTCGACAAACGAAAGATCCGCGGATCCGTCTTCTTTTGGCGGCGTGCCGACGGCGATGAAAATGACCAGCGCCTTGTCGACGGCTTTGGCCACATCCGTGGTAAAGGAGAGGCGGTTTTCTTTGATGCCCTTGATGACAAGCTCGTTGATGCCCGGTTCATAGAACGGAACATCGCCCTTCTCAAGACGGGCAATGCGTTTTTCATCGTTATCCATGCAGGTGACATTGACGCCGAATTCGGCAAAGCATGCCCCTGTGACGAGTCCGACATATCCGGTTCCGATGACGGCTATGTGCATAGGACGATCTCCTTGGAATCAGTGGCGCTGGAGCCGAGTATAGCAACGAGCGTCAGGGGCGGCAATGAATTGTGTGAATGGGCCTATACATTTCATTGACTCTGATAAAACCCGTTCAGTACAATTCCACGCGCCTTGCGAAATGGACTAACAAGCAAATCCCCCTTGGGCGCTCGCCTCCGGTGTTCTTCCCTTCATTCGCTCCTATGATGTCCGAATCTCCGCGAGTCTCCCGCAGCTTTCTTCTCTTCACCGCCCTCGTGACCGGTGCCGTCGTCATGGCCCTGGAAATTCTCGGGAGCCGGCTGCTCGCGCCGGTGTTCGGCAACTCGCTGTTCGTGTGGGGCGCCTTGATCGGAGTGATCCTGGCGGCGATGAGCACCGGATATGCCTTCGGCGGATGGATATCGGATCGCTATTCAGGCGGGACGGTCCTGGCGGGATTGCTGCTGTTCTCGGGATGCTGGACCTTTCTTGTCTCATGGGCCAGCCAGCCGATTTTATTCCAGGTTGAAAAACTTGTTGAGGACCCGCGCTGGGGACCCTGTTTAGCTGCGACGGTGCTCCTCGCTCCTCCCGCTTTTGGATTAAGCGGCGTCTTACCCGCGATGTTGCGGCTGGCGGTCGCCGACATGGAGCACTTGGGGCGGCATACCGGCCGTATGATTGCCTTGTCTACAGTGGGAAGTCTGCTGGGGACCTGGGGGACCGCATTTTTTCTCTTGTCGTGGATCGGCAGTCAGGCATTGGTGGCCTGGCTCGGCACGGTTCAAGTGATCCTGGGATTATTGTGGTTGTGGGTGGGGAAGCCCGTACGTCTTGTCATGCTCATGGCGGTCGGCGTTCTCTGCTCTAGCCTGTTGGGAGCGCTTGCTCTCTCTCCGATCCAAAAACTCAATCCTCCTGTGTATCAGGAGGACAGCCCCTATCAGCAAGTACGGATTCGCGACGATCAACTCTTCCGCTATCTTGTGCTGGATCGCACGTTCCATGCGGTGATGTGGAAATCCGATCCGGTCTCGCTCTTTCTCCCGTACAGCCAGCTGATGGTCGCTTCGTTGGCCTTGACTTCGGAACCGAAGCGGGGACTCATCTTGGGCCACGGCGGTGGGTCGTTGACCAAATGGCTGGCGCGCTATTGGCCGACACTTGAGCTGGATGTGGTGGAATTTGATCCCGTGGTCGTGCGCATGGCGGAAGAGTATTTTGACTATCATCCCCCTGCGAATCATCATGTATGGGTAAAAGACGGGCGGGCTTTTTTGAACGCAACCGATCGCACGTATGACGTCATCTGGATCGATGCCTTTGCGCGGCACATGATTCCTTTCCATTTGACGACGGTGGAGTTTTTCTCGGCGTTGAGAGCGCATTTGAATCCTGACGGCGTGGTCGCCGTCAACCTCGCCTCGTCCGGAGAAGGCGGTGATAGAGCCCGTGCGACAGCCGTGGTGCAAACCATGAAGCAGGCCTTCCCGACAATCGAAACGTTCGCGGTGAAGGGGCCATGGAAGAACGGGCAATCCAAAGCCGAGAATCTGATCTTCTTCGGCGGCGAGCCAGTCGAACGGGGGTCCATCGATAATTTCACTGCGAAAGTGACCGAGCTGGCGGTGAATCGCCGATTGCCGATGGAGGCGATCGCGTTGCTCAACGCCCGTCGAGTCGAACCATGGTCCCCGGGATTTGTCTTAACCGACGACTTTGCGCCCTATGATCTGCTGATCGGTCGAGAAATCGCGGGTATGCAACCGGACTAGGTTGCCATTCTAAGCTCTTGTATTCCCGCCATAAGTGTAGCCTGGATGTGAGTGGACGGCTGTGTTGATGCGAAAAGTGGACGGTTTAAATGCTGCTTGCTTCCTTTTTGACGCCTATGCTATAAGGATCGCCTTATCAGCGGGTGTTGAGAAGTCGATGAGCACTGGAACAGATATTCGTCGGAGCAGTCAAGGCTTTCAGAGCTTGGCGGTAGTTATTTACCAACCTAATCACATCTCTTCTTCTTTTTAAGGAGGTAGGTCATGGGTAAGACGATGTTATCGGTCCTCTTTGGCCTCGGGATGGTTGTCGCAGGAGCCTCGGCTGCACATGCACTTCAAGCCGGCGGCGTCGAGATCGGCGACCTGGAAACCGGATCGGTCGTAGGCCAGCCCTTCAAGGAACTCGATGTGGACGCTGAACTCTTTGCCATCGAGATCGGCAACATGAAGACGTGGTATCCGCCCGCCACCATCATCGATTTTAAAGTTCGTCCAGGCCGTCCGTTCCTCCTCAAGGTGACAAATAATTCAACCGGAGAACATGGTTTTCTCCTCACAGCCGATCAGGCCCAAGCTGCTCCAACGGTGTTGACGGCGAAGGTTGTTCTGAAGCCGGGTGAGACCAAGTATATCGGAATCCCGACCAGCGATTTGTTCTATGCAACCACTGGCAACACGCTTATCTACAAGTGCCATCTGCATCCGGCGCACGTCGGCGGCAAACTGCTGATGTTGAAATAGCGCATCGCATCACGATCTGATGAAGAGCAAAGGCCCCGGAGAACTCTTTCTCCGGGGCCTTTGTGTTGGTTCATCCAATCTGATTGCGACGAAAACCTACGCTTCTTCCGGCTGGCAGTCGGGACCATTTTCTAGGGGAACCCGTTGCGCGGCTGCCAATTTCCCTCCTACGATCAGCAGCAAATAGCGATTCACTATTGCCTCCGTCTGCTGCTTTTCCACCACAATGGTGTGGACATCGACCACCATCTCATCTCCGTCCCATTGAGTGTCATTCACAATCCATAGGTGACTTGTGGCCTCGGGAAAATGACGCGTCACAAATCCTTCGATAATGGCGCCGAGGTCGCCCGTACTGGCGGCGCTGAATTGGGGAACAAGCCAAAGGCACAGGGCGCTGACGCTGATGAGGATCCATCGATGACGCATGACTGCACCTCCAAAGTGGGAGTGAGAGGCCCAATCGCTGCTCGGTCTACAGAGGAGGACGCACAACGCTTACGAGTGAATTCTATTCCCCACGCATCAACAAGTCCAGCGCGGACGCTCTTCATGAAGGCGAAGCGGAGAGGAGATGGAGCAAAAAAGGAACCGGCCTCGCTTCTTTGAGAAGGGAGGCCGGTGAAAAAGGGACCGACGGAAGGCGTTTGGCAAGTCAGTTTCGAACGCCGCTCCACACCTTGGCTGGGTCGATGGTCTTATCGGGATTCAACGTCTTGGCCTTTTCCAGCAACCCGTCGGTGGTCTCGGGATAAGCGGGATCGGAAATGCAGCAGTTATCCACCGGACAAACAGCGGCGCACTGCGGTTCATCGAAGTGGCCGACGCATTCGGTGCACCGATCATGCGTAATCACGTAAATATTGTCCCCGACGCCCTGACCATCGCCGACATGGTAGCCTTTGCTTTCGGCGTCGCTTCGGGTTTCAAAGATTGCCTCGTTGGGACATTCGGGAAGGCATGCCCCACAGGAGATACATTCATCGGTAATCAACAGTGCCATGACCCACGCCTCCTTCTCACTCCAACGATATTGACAAGCTCCCGCCGCCCTGACCATAGTGCGTGCGCGGTGCGGAATGAAGGCCATTCTATTCTGTGGTTCTTTTCCAAGTCAACAGAACTGAGCCGCTCAGAAGGCCTAGATCAACGCGATTTATGGGCCCATGGGCCCACCATCTAGAAAGAGGCGGCCTCGTTTTCTATGGCATCGAATCAAGCACAACCGAGCGATCGAGAGCAGAAGAAAAAGCGGATCATTACCATGATCTTGCTGGCGGTCCTCTTGATGAGCGTGTCGCTCTTCCTGGTCGAGCGCAAAGAGTCGAGCATCATCGTGGTGGCGTTTCCGAGCGGTGCGGAGATAGAAGCCGAGGTGGCCGACACGCCGGAGAAGTTGCTGTTTGGTCTGGCATTCCGCGATGGGTTGCCTCCCAATGCCGGGATGCTTTATATCTTCGAAGAAAACGGCCTGCATCGTGTGCGGACCAGGGAGTATCGGTTCCCGATCGATATCCTGTGGGTCGATGAGAGTCATCATGTCGTGCATTTGCTTGAACACGCGGAACCATGCTCAAAAGATCCCTGTCCGTTGTACGGACCACCGCCGGAACCGGCTCGGTACGTGATTCAGACCGAATCGGGTTTCATTAATAAAGCCGGAGTTGCCAAAGGAGACGAGCTCAAATACCTGCTTCGCATGTAGTCTGCAGAGACTCTGTAGGCTCGGCATGTAAGGCTCTCAGGGAGTGCTGATGGAAGGATTTTTCAAAGTTGCACAAGTCGGCGAGGTCCCGTCTGGACAGTCCAAAGTGGTGACGGTGAATGACCGCGCCATCGCGCTGTTCAATCTGGATGGAAAGTTTTATGCGATCCACAATATTTGTCCTCACGAGGGTGGACCCTTGAATGAAGGCCGGCTCAAAGGCCATGTGGTGGCCTGCCCATGGCACGACCTGGCTTTTGATATTCGAAACGGACAAGGGATCGACGGAGGCGGCTACTGTGTGGGGAGCTATGAGGTTCGGGTCGACGGCGGCGATATCCTGATTGGTCCTCGGCGAAAGATCTAGGCATCATGCATACCTCGGGACAGGACTCGCTTCTCATGTCCGATACCGGTGATCGTCGAGTGATGACTGCGCATATGGACACTCCGTTTACGATCCATCTCTGGGAAGATCGCACGAGGGGCGAACAATGGGTTCCCTCCTTCGATACGAAAGGCCTCACGCTGCTGGCCGACGACTTTTTGCGTATCGCCAGCAACAATGCGGTGGACAACGGGCAGCGGACATTCGAGTTCAAGGCCGTCACGCCGGGAGTCCATCAGGTGATCTTTGAAAAGCGCATGGGATGGAAGTTTACGGCTGAGGATCGGCGGGTGTTCCAGATTGAAGTCCTGGACGGACGGAGGAATTGACGTGCCGGATGTTGCATTCGTCAACGGCCGCTTTGTTCCCTGGCGTGAGGCCACCGTGTCCATCGAAGACCGTGGATTTCAATTCGGCGATGGCGTCTATGAAGTGGTTCGGACCTATCACGGTAAGCCGTTTGAGTTGGAGGCCCACTTGAGGCGGCTTGATCGGAGCGCCAAAGAGCTGAGCCTTGTCTCCCCCTATGTCCATTCTGAATGGAGGGCATGGATTGAACAAGGCGTGAAGCAGGCCGGTTACCCGGAGGCCAAAATCTATATTCAGGTCACGCGAGGAGTCGCCCCTCGCGACCATGCGTTTCCATCCCGGACAGCCGCAACCACCGTCATGACCATCAGAGAGCTACGGCCGTTGCCTGAGCAGACGCGGATCAGCGGGGTCACCGCCAGAACCGTGGACGATCTCCGTTGGGGACGATGCGACATCAAGAGCGTGAACCTGCTCGCCAATGTGCTGGCCCGCGAAGAGGCAAGAAAAGCGGGAGTGTTCGAAGCCATCCTTGTGAAAGATGGAATGGTCACGGAAGGGGCTGTGAGTAATGTCATGGCCATTCAGGGCGGCACCATTATCACTGCTCCGGAAGGGCCACGAATTTTGTCCGGCGTCACGAGAGCCGTGGTCCTTGAACTGGCGAAGAAGGAAGGGCTTCCGGTCGAAGAACGCTTTCTGTCCGTGCAAGCACTGTATACAGCCGACGAAGTGTTTCTGACGGGGACGACGGTGGAAGTGTTGGGTGTCGTCGCCATCGACGACCGGTCCATCGGAGACAGGGTCCCTGGGATGATCACCAGGAGGCTGGCGGCAAGGTGGGCGGCCATGACGGTCTGACGCCCCTTGCTTTGCAGGGGGGTGCATGGTATTGTGCTGGCGCTGGAAGTGGGCTCAGGCCCACTTTTTTGTTTGAGCTGATGCAGTCGAGGTAGAGGAAAGAGGTGAACACACCGGAGTATGGATCCCGGGCGGTCGTCGACCGGCTGCAGGAGGTCATCGCTCCGATCTTGTGGTCACTGGGGTTGGATTTGGTCGAAGTGGTGTGTGTCGGGCAGGGTCCTCGGTCCGTGGTTCGTGTGCTCATTGATAAGCCAGGCGGCGTCACTATCACCGATTGTGAGCAAGCACATAAGGCACTCGGTCCGGCCCTCGACGTGGCCGACCCCTTTCCTCACACCTACACCCTGGAAGTGTCTTCGCCCGGACTCGATCGGCCGTTTAAACGCCTTCAAGACTATCAGCGTGCCGTCGGGAAACTGGTGAATATCAAGCTTCGTCAGCCACTCGATGGCCAGTGGCGGGTTGTCGGCGAACTGGCGCACGTCGATGAGCGGTCCGTGACGCTCACCGTTCCGGCTGAAAAGGCGGAGCCGCGGACACTGAAGCTCGAGTTGCCGATGATTGCTGAGGCCAGGCTGGTAGTGAAAATTTAGGTTGCCGGTTGACTTGCCGGCAATGGGCAGGAGCGTGACGCATGAACCGTGAACTTATTTCAGTGATCGACGAGATCGGACGCCAAAAGGGAATCGACAAGGCGCGTGTGATCGGGGCCATCGAATCGGCGTTGCAGACGGCGGCCAAGAAGCGTTTCGGGCAGGCGGAAAATATCCAAGTCGAGATCGATCCCAAGACCGGGGAAATCTCTGTCGTCTCCAAGAAAACCATCGTCGATACCGTCAGCAATCCCAAAGCGGAAATCTCACTGCAGGAGGCCCGGCAGTACGACAGCGAAGCCGAGGTCGGCGACGAAATCGGTTCATTGATCGAAATGGATGAGCTCGGTCGAATCGCGGCGCAGACGGCCAAGCAGGTCATCTTCCAGAAAGTCCGCGAAGCCGAATGGGAAGCGGTGCAGAAGGAGTATTCGACGCGCCAGGGCGATCTGGTCAACGGCATTATCCTCGGGATGGAGCGTCGGAATTACCTGGTCGATCTGGGAAAGACGGAAGCCATTCTTCCGATCCAGGAGCAGATCCCTCGAGAAACGTATCGCCGTGGTGATCGGGTCAAGGCGATGCTGTTGGAGGTCCGGCGGACACCGAAGGATGTCCAGGTGATTTTGTCCAGAAGCCATCCGCAGTTTGTCGCGAAGTTGTTCGAGCTGGAAGTGCCGGAAGTCATGGAAAAGATCGTGGAGATCAAGTCCGTCGTGCGTGAGCCGGGCGACCGGACCAAAATTGCGGTGACCTCCCGTGAAAAGGCCGTGGATCCGGTCGGAGCCTGCGTCGGCATCAAGGGATCACGGGTGCAGGCCGTCGTGCGGGAATTGCGCGGCGAGAAGATCGACATCATTACCTGGACACAGGACCCCCGCGTCTTCATCGCGGAGGCGCTGAATCCGGCCACGATTGAAAAAGTCGGGATCGATGAAGAGAAAAAATCCGCGTTGGTGGTCGTCGCAGATTCACAGTTGTCGTTGGCCATCGGCAAGAACGGCCAGAACGTCCGGCTTGCCGCACGGCTGACCGGTTGGAAGATCGACATCATCAGCGCAACCGAGTACGAAAAAGAAAAAGTGGAGCGGGACAAGGAAATCAAAGCGGCGCTTGCAGAAGAAGCCGAGGCTCAACGGCTCCAGGAAGAAGCCCGGCAGGCCGCCAGAGCCGAGGCCGGCGAGACGGCCGGCAGCTAATACGTCAGGATGGTCTGATGTCTATGCGCGTGTATGAACTCGCCAAGAAGCTGGGAATGAAAATCGGGACCTCATTCCCGAACTGAAGAAGATGGGTGTGTCCGTCGCATCTCACAGCAGCGCACTGGATGAGGACGTCGTTCACAAGGTGTTGGAGAAACTCGGATCCAAATCGAAGGGGGCTGGAAAAGTTTCTGATGCCCACCATGAGTCCGGTCACGCGTCCAAAACCACAACGGCGAAAGGCCAGCCGATCGAAGAACCGGCCAAGCCGGACAAGCGGCGTATCCTGATTAAGCGAAAAAAGGAAGACGAATCAACCGAGACAGTGGCTGCCGTTCCGTCCGGTGAAATTGAAAGCGCCGCGACCACACCGCCGGGTCTGCATGTCCCCCCCGCGCCGCCGGTTCACCCGGTCGTGGGCGAAGCGGCTCACGCTCAAGCGGGAGAACCCACTGTTCATCACGAGCCTGCGCCGGCCGCTCCTTCTCCCTCGGTGCCGGTACCGGAAACCGTCCAGGTCAAGCCGGTCGCTGCCCCTCAGCCGGGCGCCGTAGCCACGTTGGAGCCCGTGACGGGCAAGAAAAAAAGCATGGCCTTCGAGGCTGTTGAAGCCGAGGGTCAGAAAGACAAACTTAAAAAGGTTCGAAAAATCGGTCGGCCGAAGGATGAGCAGGATGTCAAATTCCGAGAAGACGCCGCCCGCTGGCAGGATCTCCGCGCAATCCCGGTTCAACGCCGGGATGACCGGTCGAAGCACGTCCATCACAGTACGCCCGGCGAGATCACCAAGCCGCGAAGGAAGAGTGTGAAAGTCACACCCCGCACCACGGTCAAGGAGTTTGCCGAGCTCATCGGTCAGCGGCCGGCGGACATCGTCCGCAAGCTCATGGACATGGGCCAGATGCTTACCTTTAATCAGCCGATGAATATGGATGCCGCATCGATGATTGCCGACGAGAGCGGCGTCAAGGTCGAAATTGCCGTGGAAAAAGCGGGCGAGGAACTGCTGCAAGATGTGGTGGAAACCGGTGGTGAAGAGCGACTCGAGCCGCGTCCGCCGGTGGTGACCATCATGGGCCATGTCGACCATGGAAAGACCTCGTTGCTCGATGCCATCCGTCAGACGAAAGTCGCCGAAGGGGAGGCGGGTGGGATCACCCAGCATATCGGCGCCTACACGGTTTCAGTGAACGGCAAGCAGGTCACCTTCCTGGATACGCCGGGCCACGAAGCCTTCACGGCCATGCGAGCCCGTGGCGCCAAGGTCACCGATATCGTCATTCTCGTCGTGGCCGCCGATGACGGAGTCATGCCGCAGACGATCGAAGCGATTCACCACGCCAAAGCCGCCGGAGTGCCGCTGATCGTGGCGATCAACAAGATCGACAAGCCGGGAGCCAATCCGGATCGCGTGAAAAATGCGCTCTCTGAGCACGGCCTGATTTCCGAGGCCTGGGGTGGCGATACAATCATGGTGGAAGTCTCCGCCAAGCAGAAGACCGGCCTCGATACCCTCCTCGAGATGATCCTGCTCCAGTCCGAAGTGCTCGAGTTGAAGGCCGATCCCCATCGGCAGGCCAAGGGAGCCGTCATCGAAGCCAAGATCGAACGCGGCCGCGGTCCGGTCGCGACCGTGTTGGTCCAGAGCGGTACGTTGAAAGTGGGCGACGTGTACGTCGTGGGGTCGTTCAGCGGGCGTGTCCGGGCGCTGATTAACGATCGAGGTGTGAAAACACAGGAGGCCGGTCCGTCCATCCCCGTCGAAGTGACCGGGTTGCCGGGGGTGCCGTCGGCAGGAGATGTGTTCCAAGTTGTCTCCGATGAACGGGTGGCCCGCGAGATTGCCGAACAGCGAGCCCAGAAGCAGCGCGCCGCGGAGTTGGCGGGCCCCGCCAAAGTGACGCTCGACGATCTTTTTGCAAAAATTCAAGAAGGGTCAGTCAAGGAATTGGCCATCGTCATCAAGGCCGACGTGCAGGGATCGTCCGAAGCGTTGGCGGGTGCGGTGGAGAAGCTGCCGACGGAAGCGGTGAAGTTGCGGGTGATTCACAACGGAGTCGGCGGCATCACGGAATCGGATGTCCTCCTCGCCGCGGCGTCGCGCGCCATTATCATCGGCTTCAACATCAGGCCGGAACCGAAGGCCGCCGCCCTGGCCGAACAGCAGGGTGTCGATGTCCGGCTCTACACGATTATCTACGACGCCATCGCCGATATCAAAGCTGCGATGGAAGGGTTGCTGGAGCCGACGTTGAAAGAGCGGACGCTCGGACGGGCCGAAGTGCGGCAAGTCTTCACGATTCCGAAAGCCGGGGTCGTGGCGGGGTCCTACGTGATCGACGGGACGATTTCGCGCGCGAGCGCGGGCGTGCGCGTGATCCGAGACAATGTGGTCGTGTATCAAGGCAAGCTGGCGTCGTTGCGGCGATTCAAAGACGATGTCCGCGAAGTGCAGCAGGGCTACGAGTGTGGATTGAGCATCGAGAACTTCAATGATGTGAAAGCCGGGGACATCATCGAGGCCTATGCCGTCGACAAAATCGCGGCCAAACTGTAAGAAGCGTATCCGGCCCATATTCGCCAGACAACATGATCGTGGGGCTCTGCACCGTTGAGCTGTTTATCTCGGACAGTCAGTCGCTGAAGGATAAGCGGCAGGTGCTCCACAGCGTGAAAGACCGGCTGCGCGGGAAGTTCAATCTGTCGGTGGCCGAAGTGGACGGCCAGGATCTCTGGCAGAAAGCTGTGCTGGGGATGGCGTGTGTCGCGAACGAAGGCAGCCACGTCAACCAAGTCCTTGAGCAAGCGCTGAACGTGATCAAGAGCATGCCCTCGGTCGAGATCGTCCGGACCCATATGGAACTGTTGTAAAGGCAGGCGTGATGCTGGCAGTGGGCGATACGACCATCACGGATAGCGGGACAATGGCCAAGACGACGTACAAGCGGGCCGATCGGGTGGCCGATCAAATTCGGATGGAAGTCGCCGACATCCTCATGCGGAAAATTAAAGATCCGCGGGTGCGATCCGTGACGGTGACCGACGTTGAGTTGACGGCAGATTTGCGGATTGCGCACGTCTTTGTGACCACCATGGAGAGGGATGAGGCCGAGCGCGACGTCTTTGCGGGTCTTGCTAAGGCCAGCGGATTTGTGAGGGCCGAGCTGGGCCGTCGTCTCACGCTTCGGTACCTTCCCGAGGTGATCTTCAAGAAAGATGTCAGCGGTCCTCGTGGCGATCGAGTCTTAGAGTTGCTGGACAAACTGCATGAACAAGCCGAAGCAGGCGAAGGACAAGAGTCCCCCGGCGCAGCGGACGGCAGGACCTCAGGATCTTAACAACATGGTCGCTTCAACGGACATGGTGCAACAGGCTGCGATCGCCGACGGCGTACTCATTGTCATGAAGGAAGCCGGTTGGACCTCGCATGACGTGGTGGCCAAGATCAGGAACCTGTTGGGCGGCGTGAAAGTCGGCCATGCGGGTACCTTGGACCCCGCTGCGACGGGTGTCCTGCCGGTGTTGGTCGGCCGGGCCACGCGCGTGGCGGAATATCTGGTCGAATGGGACAAGGAATATCGCGCAGTGCTGCGTCTCGGTGAAACGACCGACACGGAGGATGCGACGGGGACGGTCTTGACGCGCGTGGACCCGAGCGGGATCACTGATGAGGCCATCCGAGAAGTCGGGGCGCGGTTTCACGGTCTTCAACAGCAAGTGCCGCCGATGTATTCAGCCGTGAAGGTCGGAGGACGACCGCTCTACAAGGCAGCCAGGTTGGGGAAAACGGTCGAACGCCGGCCACGGGAAATCATCATCCATGAGCTGGACATCCTGGCCATCGAAGGCCGAGACGTGACGTTACGCGTGGTCTGTTCAAAAGGAACCTACATCAGAACGCTCTGCGCCGACATTGGACGGGCGCTTGGCGTGGGCGGGCATCTGTTGGCGCTGGAGCGTCGCCGTGTCGGTCTCTTGTCCATCGACCAGGCGCTGACCGTGGAACACATTGCCGATTACTTGGCGATGGGGACGCTGCGCGATCGCATGCTCACATTGGACCAGGTGCTTGAACAGTTGCCGGCTGTCGTGGTCGATGAGGAGCAGGCCAAACGAGTTCTGCATGGAGCTCCAGTGTCGCCCGAGGGAGCGGGACTCCTTCATTCGCTGTCTAAGCCGGTCTCCGTCCGGCTCAAGGATGAATCGGGGCGGTTGCTCGCGATCGGGACGTGTGACTCTTCGGCGGCAGGGTCCATTCGGATTCAAAAAGTAGTGGTGGAGATCGAGTCACTTCATTGAAGAGGAGCGAGACGATGGCGTTACTGAAAGAAGCCAAAACCGAATTGATCAAGCAGTACCGGCAGCACGAGACGGACTCCGGCTCTCCGGAAGTCCAGATCGCGGTCCTGACCAACCGCATTACCTACCTCACCGAGCATTTCAAAATGCACAAGAAAGATCATCACTCACGGCGGGGACTGTTGCAGTTGGTCGGCCGGAGACGGCGGTTGTTGGATTATCTCCGCGGCGTGGATGAGGCGCGGTATCGGGCCATCATCGATCGCTTGGGTATCCGAAAGTAGCGAGCGAGTAGGTGTTGCAAGGCGCTGCCGCACATCGGTGCGGCAGCGTGGCGTCGGACGTCGCACAGGTGAACACGGACATGCGCTTGCGTGGCGAGCCCATCTCTGTGGGCATCTGTGGGACTTAACCAGAGGAGACCATAGATGGTACACGTTGTTGAAATAGAGATCGCAGGCCGGACGCTTCGGCTTGAAACCGGGCGAGTGGCCAAGCAGGCCGATGGCTCGATTTGGGCCTCGTATGGCGACACAGTCGTGCTGGCGACGGCGGTGGCGTCGCAGACGGCGAAGCCGGGAATCGACTTTCTACCGCTGACTGTTGACTATCAGGAAAAAACTTACGCGGCTGGGAAGATTCCCGGAGGATACTTCAAGCGAGAAGGTCGGCCCTCTGAAAAAGAAGTGCTGACCAGCCGATTGATCGATCGTCCTCTCCGCCCTCTCTTTCCCGAGGGCTATTACTTCGATACGCAAGTGATTGCCTCGGTTCTCTCCGCCGACAAGACCGGTTCGTCCGATGTGATCGGCATTACAGCCGCCTCGGCCGCCTTGTCGATCTCCAACATTCCGTTCCAAGGTCCTGTGGCCGGCGTGAAGATTGGACGGGTGAACGGGCAGTTTGTCGTGAATCCCGATCTTGAAACGATGGAGAAGAGCGAGCTGCATCTGGTCGTCGCGGGAACCGCCGATGCCGTGATGATGGTGGAAGCAGGGGCCAATGAATTGCCGGAAGCGACGATGCTTCAGGCGCTGGAGTTAGCCCATGCCGAGATCAAGAAGATTGTCGCGAAAATTTCGGAATTGGCCAAGAAGGTGGGAAACCGCAAGCGTGAGGTCAAGGTCGAACCGGTCGATCCCGCCTTGGCGGCGAAGGTGAAAGAGCTGGTCGCGCAGCCGATTCGTGATGCGATCATGATTGCCAATAAGACGGCCCGCCAGGAGCGGTTGGACCAAATCCTGGCTGACGCGGTTGACAAGTTGAAGAGCCCGGACGTGCCCACGAGCGAGCGGCACATCAAGATCGTGTTTCATGGATTGGAGTACACGGAAGTTCGGAACATGATCCTTGAACAGGGGTCACGGGCGGACGGGCGAGGTCCGGCGGATATCCGGCCGATTACGTGTGAAGTCGGGGTTCTGCCTCGCACACACGGCTCGGCGCTTTTTACGCGCGGCGAAACGCAGAGTCTCGCCGTGGTGACGTTGGGCACGACCGAGGATGAGCAGCGGATCGACGCGCTGGAAGGCGAGTACACACGGACGTTCATGCTGCATTACAATTTTCCGCCGTTCAGCGTCGGTGAGGCGCGGCCGCTCCGGTCGCCGGGTCGGCGAGAAGTGGGGCATGGCGCGTTGGCCGAGCGGGCGCTGAAGCCGGTTATTCCGAGCAAAGAAACCTTCCCCTATACGCTCCGTATCGTGTCGGAAATTCTGGAGTCCAATGGCTCCTCTTCGATGGCGACCGTTTGCGGCGGAACGCTGGCGATGATGGACGCCGGTGTGCCGATCAAGGAGCCGGTCGCCGGCATCGCCATGGGGCTCATCAAGGAAGGGGAAAGCGTGATGATCCTCTCAGACATTCTGGGACTGGAAGACCATCTCGGCGATATGGATTTCAAGGTCTGCGGGACCAAGAACGGCGTCACGGCCCTTCAGATGGACATTAAAATCGGTGGGATCACCACAGCGCTGATGCAGCAAGCGCTGGAACAGGCGCGCACGGGGCGGCTCCACATTCTGAGCCACATGGCCAAAGCCTTGACCGGTCCGCGCACGAACCTGTCGCCGTTCGCCCCGCGCATTTTCACCTTGAAGGTGAAGCAGGACAAAATCCGCGATGTCATCGGCCCGGGCGGGAAAACCATTCGAGGGATCATTGCGGAATGCGGCGTGAAGATCAACGTCGAGGATACGGGCATTGTCACCATTGCCTCCGTCGATGAAGCCTCGGCGCAAAAAGCCAAAGACATGATTGGCCGTCTGACGGAAGAAGTGGAAGTCGGCAAGACCTATCTTGGGACGGTGCGGAAGATCATGGACTTTGGCGCGTTCGTCGAAGTGCTGCCGGGCACCGATGGATTGGTCCATATCTCACAATTGGCGCATCATCGTGTGAAAGCGGTGTCCGATGAAGTGGCCGAGGGCGATCAAATTCTGGTGAAAGTGCTCGAAATCGACAAGCAAGGGAAGATTCGTCTCAGCCGGAAAGAAACCATGCCGGCCCCCGCAGGGACCGGCGCCAAGGAACCAACGGCCGGGTAACCTCTTTGTACCGCAAGCTCATTCTGGACAACGGGATCCGTCTCGTCACCGAGCGGATCCCAACCTTGAAGTCCGTCACGGTCGGCATCTGGGTCAATGCCGGCTCCCGCGACGAAGAACCCACGCAAGCCGGGTACTCCCACTTTATCGAACATATGTTCTTCAAAGGGACGACCACGCGGTCGGCCACCGATATTTCACGGGAAATTGACGCCCTCGGCGGCGAGATGAACGCCTTCACGACCCGTGAAACCACCACCTTCTACGTCAAAGTCCTCGATCAGCACTTGCCTACGGCGCTCGATTTGCTCTCCGATCTCTTCCACCGGTCACGCTTCGGCGCCAAAGAAATCGAAAAAGAGAAACAAGTGGTGCTTGAAGAGATCCGCATGGTCCAGGACGATCCCGAGGATCTGGTGCAGGAACTCCATATCGGGCAAGTCATGGGGCGTCATCCGCTCAGCCGGCCGATACTGGGACGGGAATCGGCGATTGCAGGGGTGCGGCGCCAGGATCTGCTCGATTATATCGAGATGCATTACCGTCCTCAGGAGATGGTCATCGCAGTTGCTGGGAATTTCGATCAACGTGAATTGGAGAAGACCCTTGCCCGGCAATTTGGCAAGGTCCGCCGGCCCAGCAGCGTTTCGCGCAAGCGCTGGCCACCGGAAATCTTCGGCGGCGTCCTCATGAAAAAGAAACCGTTGGAACAGGTGCATGTGTGTGTCGGGCTCAAAGGAGTCCCGGCAGGTCATAAAGACCGGTACGCGGCGTACGTCTTGAATAGTGTTCTGGGCGGCAGTGTCAGTTCCCGGTTGTTTCAGGAGGTGCGGGAAAAGCGAGGATTGGCGTATTCCATCTATTCGTTTTTGTCGGGCTACTCCGACGCCGGCACCATGACGGTGTATGCGGGCACGCGATCCTCAGAAGTCGAACGAGTGCTCGATCTGATTCAGCGGGAGATCCGCCGCATGGCGGCGAAGGGCATTGAACGGACGGAACTCCAGCGAACAAAAGATCAGATGAAAGGCAGTCTTATGCTGAGCCTGGAAAGCTCCCACAGCCGGATGAACAAGCTTGCGAAGGACGAATTGATCGCCGGATCTCATACCAGTTTGGAAGATATGCTGAGGGAAATTGATGCCACTACGGAGCAGCAAGTGTTTCGTGTCGCTCAAGAGTTATTGGCTCCTGGAACAATAGCAATCACCGGCCTAGGCCCTCTGTCCTCAAGACAAATTTCTTCACTGAGATGAGAATTTTTTAATGCAGGCAAATAATAGGGGTCTTAGCTTGCCCTGCGCAAAACATATAACATGCTGAATTATAGCTATAAAGTCTGTGGATTGTATGGCTATGATTTCGTTGATCAATCCCTTGACACAAATTGACCGTTTAAGTACCATTGCCCCGTTCTTACATCATTGAGATCCATGCGGAGCAAAGTTGCGGAGGAGAAACAAGAGAAAGGGGGAATTGAGTACTTTTTCTCGCCCAGCAGTGCTTCGGAAATTGTTTCGCGGAATTTATCGTCTTCAAGTGAACGTTCATAAGTTGGAAGTTCCATTTTTATGAAGGAGGGACTAAGTATGAAGAGGGTCGTAGTTCTAGCCGCTGTTGCAGTGTTTTCTGTCCTCGGCTTGCTAGCGGCCGAATTTGCCGTGGCGGCCGATGCCCCGTCAGGGGGCGGACCCGCTGACGCTATCGTCGGCGGCAAGCCGCTCAAGGCGGAGGCCACCAAGACGCTCCAAGGCCGTGTGTGGTCTCAGTGGGCCGATAATCCGGATGGCGAGCTCCTGTTCGGCATCCAGTATTGGAACTCCGGAGAGCCGGCTTCTGGTACCCCGGCTGGTCGGTCATCCACACAGCTGGACGTGAAGCCGCCGGATCCTTTGTTCAGCTGCTGCGCATGGGGTTTCGTTGGTGGCAATGAGAAGAATGCCCCCTATTCCGGATGGTACCATGCCGCGACCACGGTGCGCTTGGCTGTCAAGGACAAGGCTCTGATGGACCAGATCATCAAGGCTTCTCAGGATCTCGTCGCCATGGAAGTGACCTTGGATGGCCGGACGATCACCGGCTTCAAAGTTCTTAAGTAATCGATATCGTCAAGCTTTCATTCTTTTATGTTGTTGAAGGAGGACGCGATTATGAAGCTTCAGAAGCAAGGCGGGGCCGTTCTGGCAGCCGTTGCGCTGGTAGTCGGCATGGCTTCCACCGCATTGGCCATCGAAGCATTCCAGGAGCGGTTTGAGTGGGGCGACATGAGCAAGCCGACGACCCTCCAAGGTCGTGTGATTGTGCTTGATCCCTACGATGAAGCGGTGTGGATCAATGTGGCGGTATTCGGCGGGAACGCTGAGAGCGGCCATTTTTGGCAGAAGGTTCACCCGGGCAAGACGTTGAAGTTCTATGCCGATAAGGGAGCTTGGGAAGAACTGAAGAAGATGGGTCGTGTCCATGCGGGGCCGGCAGCAGCGAAGGAAGTGCCCCCTGCCAGCACGACGGACCTGATCGAATTTACCGCGACGGAAACCGAGCAGAACCACCGTGTGATTTCCTCCGTCAAGAAGCTTCCAGAGGTGGCGGGAGCCCCCGGGAAGCCGCTCAGCATTTCTGCGCTCCGTCTCAAGGATTGTGCGGGTAAGAACGAGATGGACCCAGGTTGCGCGGCCGCAAAGCAGGGCCTCAACACTTCACCAAAGTCTCCGGATGGGGCTAATGTGCTGATGCAGTACGACGTCATGATTCCAGGTGGAAAGCCTGTTGGCGGGTTGATCCCTTGGACTGCAAAGTACAATCAGGCTCACTGATTTACACGGTTGCAGTGGTAAGAAAGGCGGTCGCTCCTCACGGGGCGGCCGCTTTTTATTTGTCCTACGAATGATTGCCGCCAGATTGAACCATGCGTTGTAATTCCGCGAGACGATTGAGGGCGTCGAGCGGTGTCATCGAGAAGAGGTCGATTTGTTTCACTTCCTCGAGGATGGCATGTGGCTGGGGTAGCGGTGGTGACGCCTCTTTGGATGGCTCACCGCTTGCGATCGATGCTGAAGAGTCCGGCTGCTCGAGCTGAGCCAGCACCTCTTTGGCCCGAGCGATGACGGTAGATGGAAGACCGGCAAGCTTGGCGACGTGAATACCGTAGCTGCGGTCCGCCCCTCCAGCCAGGATTTTTCGTAGGAACACCACTTCCCCGTCTCGTTCCTGGACAGCCACGCGATAGTTCTTGATCCCTTCCCGCTGCTGCTCAAGCTGCGTCATCTCATGGTAGTGCGTGGCGAACAGTGTGCGTGCTCCTAAGTGAGTGCGGTCGTGAATATGTTCGGCGACGGCCCAGGCGATGCTCAGTCCGTCATACGTGCTGGTGCCGCGCCCGATCTCATCCAATAAAATCAAACTACGCTGAGTGGCGCTGTTCAAGATGCCCGCCGTTTCCACCATCTCGACCATGAAGGTGCTGTGACCGCTGGCAAGATTGTCCGAGGCGCCGACCCGCGTGAAGATCCGATCGACCAATCCGATATGCGCCTCGGCGGCGGGAATATAACTTCCAATTTGAGCCAGGAGAACAATCAACGCCACCTGCCTAAGATAGGTGCTCTTTCCCGCCATGTTGGGACCGGTCAGAATCAGCAGGCGATCAGTGTCAAGATTCAGTCTGGTGTCGTTGGGCACGAAGACCATGTCGTTGCCAAGCCGTTCGATCACGGGATGGCGACCGTCACGGATGGTGATGGTGCCGCCGTCATCCACGGTGGGCCTGGTATAGCGGTTGAGCGCAGCGGTCTCGGCAAGTCCGGCCAAGACATCGATCAGCGAGAGCGTCTGTGCCATCACCTCCAGTCGATGGGCTTCTTTGGCCACACGCTCACGCAGGCCGGCGAAGAGATCTTGTTCAAGGGCCAGGAGCTTCACTTCCGCGCCGGTGACCCGTTCTTCCAACTCTTTGAGCTCCGGTGTCATGAAGCGTTCGGCGTTCACGAGTGTTTGTTTACGGATGTAGTCCGCCGGTACGCGGGGGAGGTTCGCTTTGGTGATTTCGATGTAGTAACCGAAAATTTGGTTGTAGCGCACCTTTAACGAA
>CAYNLM010000042.1:0-25915 GCA_964398045.1 uncultured Nitrospira sp.
GCTTTGTTTATGCCGGAGTTCGGCCTTCTTATGTTCCAGGATGCGGTCAAGGATCATGCGGGCGAAACTTTCTGCGTATAGGCGATCAAGCGATCGAGCTTGTCCGCCGCCGCGCCCGAATCGATCGTGCGCTGGGCGAGGCGAAAGCCTTCTTGCAACGTCTTCGCCTTCTGCCCCGCCACCATCGCGGGGGCGGCATTCAAACAAACGATGTCGCGTCTGGGGCCTTTTCGTCCCTGAAGAATCTCCTGGGTCATCCGAGCGTTTTCTTCCGGCGCTCCTCCCGCGTATTCCTTGCGAGCCATCCGCGAGAGACCGAATTCTTCCGGCGTCACGAAGTAACTGGAGACCACGCCGCTTTTCCCCTCCGACACCTTGGTCCGGTCGGAAAGCGTCATCTCGTCCAATCCGTCCATACCGTGCAGCACGAAGCAATGTTGCGAACCCAGTTGCAGCAGGACTTGCCCAAGCACTTCGGTCAGCGTGGCGTCGTACACTCCGAGGACCTGGTGCGTGGCTCCGGCCGGGTTGGTCAAGGGGCCGAGGACGTTCAGCAGGGTGCGGATGCCCATCTCCTGTCTCGGCCCGGCGCAATGCTTCATCGCGCCGTGAAAGAGCGGCGCAAAAAGAAATCCGATTCCCACTTCGTCGATACAGTCCGCCACGCGATCCGGCGTGAGGTCAATCCGTACGCCCAGGGCGGTCAAGACATCGGCGCTGCCCGATTTGGATGAAATGGAACGGTTGCCGTGCTTGGCCACGGTGATGCCGGCCCCGGCCACAACAAAGGCGGCGGTCGTTGAAATGTTGAACGTGTGCGCGCCGTCCCCGCCGGTTCCACAGGTATCCACGACCACTTGCGCGCCGACTCGAATCTTGACGGCGCGCGCGCGCATCGCTCTCGCGGACCCCGCGATCTCCTCAACGGTTTCGCCTTTCTGCCTCAGTCCCATGAGATAGGCGGCGATCTGCGCCGGGGTCGCTGCTCCGTCCATGATTTCGGACATCACCTCTTCGGCCTCCTGTGCCGAGAGGTTGGTCCGGTCAGCCAATTTGGCCAGCGCATCTCGTATCATGATCGATGGGTCAACCCGAGTCGGCTAGAGTGTGAGAAAATTCCGGAGGAGATCTTTCCCGACGGTCGTCAAAATCGATTCCGGATGGAACTGCACCCCTTCAACTCCCAGCGTCTTGTGACGGAGCCCCATAATTTCCCCCTCGGCGGTCTCCGCCGAGATTTCGAAGCACTCGGGCAGATTGATGCGATTGACGATCAATGAGTGATACCGGGTGGCCTCGAAGGGATTCGGCAACCCCCGATAGATCGTCTTCCCGTCGTGCTTGATCTGTGACGTCTTCCCGTGCATCAAGCGCGGAGCGCGAATGACTTCGCCTCCATAGGCCACCGCCAGCGACTGATGTCCCAGGCAGACGCCGAGCAACGGAATCCTGCCTCCGAACCGCCGAATCGTCTCGACGGAAATACCTGCTTCGTTGGGTGTGCAGGGTCCCGGTGAGATGACGATCCGCGACGGGTCCAGATCCTCGATCTGGTCGAGCGAAAGCTTGTCATTCCGATACACCTGGACGTCTTCGCCCATCTCACCAAGGTACTGCACCAGGTTATAGGTGAAGGAGTCGTAGTTATCGATGACCAACAGCATGATTGCGATAAGAGCTTATGGCAGATGGCTGATGGCACAACCAGGAGACGACCGAATTCCCCTTGCTATCAGCCATACGCCATTCGCCATATGCTCTTCCTATTCCAGTCCCTGTTCCGCCAGTTCGATCGCTTTCATCATTGCGCGGGCCTTATTGCAGGTTTCTTCGTACTCATGTTCAGGATTGGAATCCGCGACGATGCCGGCCCCCGCTTGGATAAAGGCTCGGTGACGCGACACGACGACCGTCCGAATGTTGATGCACATATCCATGTTGCCCGAGAAACTGAAATACCCGACGGCGCCTGCGTACGGGCCTCGCTTGGTCGGCTCCAACTCTTCGATGATTTCCATGGCCCGGATCTTCGGCGCCCCGGACACCGTTCCGGCCGGGAAGCAGGCCTTGAGGACGTCGTAGACGGTCTTGGTCGTATCCAGCTTGCCGGTGACGTTCGAGACGATGTGCATGACGTGAGAGTACCGTTCGACGTTCATCAGGGATTCGACTTGAACCGATCCCCGTTGAGCCACACGCCCGACATCGTTGCGGCCCAAGTCCACCAGCATGATGTGCTCGGCTCGTTCCTTGGTATCGGCGAGCAGCCGCCGCTCCAGCTGCGCGTCTTCGTCGGCCGTCGTGCCTCGGCGCCTCGTGCCTGCGATCGGACGGACGGAGATGAGACCGTCTTCACAGCGCACCAGAATCTCGGGCGACGAGCCGACGAGCTCCACGCCGGCGATGCGCAGATAGTACATGTACGGCGAGGGATTGACGACGCGCAGCGCCCGGTAGAGCTGAAACGGCGGCGCGTGCAGATTGGTTTCCCATCGCTGGGAGAGCACACACTGAAAAATGTCTCCGGCCTTGATGTACTCTTGCGTCCGGACGACCATTTTTTCAAAATCCGCCTTGCTCATGTTGGGCGTGAAACGGATGGGCGCGCGCCGCCGTTTGGGCTCGGTCCGGCGAAGCGGCCGGCGGAGTCGGGCGATCATCTGTTCAATGCGAGTGGTTGCGTCTTTGTAGGCGGATCGGATATCCCGCTCCGATGAGGACTTCACATGGGCATTGGCCACCACTTTGATCTTCTGCGCGACGTTGTCAAAAATCAGCAAGGTCTCGGTCAGCAGAAAGGCAAAATCAGGCAGATCCAATGAATCCTTTCGGCGCGACGGGACGTCCTCAAATGTTTTCACCATGTCGTACCCGAGGTAGCCCACGGCCCCACCCACAAAACGCGGCAGATCCGGGACGGTCACGGGACGATAGGTCTCCATGAATTCTTGCAGGCGATCCAGCGGAGCGCCACGGCTGGGCATCCTGCGGCTACGCGAGCCCTTCTCAATGACCAGGTCTCCATGGTCTTCAACCAGCAGGATCGGCGACCCACTGCCCAGGAATGAATAGCGCGCCCACTTCTCTCCTCCCTGGACGCTTTCCAACAGATAGGCAGAGGGGCCATGGTCGATCTTGGCAAAGGCTGACACGGGTGTTTCATGGTCGGCCAGGATTTCCCGATACAAGGGAATCAGATTCCCCTCCTTGGCATAGGAGCGGAAGTCATCCAAGCTGAGCGAATAGCTGGGCGTCGCCATGTTCTATCGTCCGTTACTCTGTCCCCACCACGAGCTTTTGTCCCACTTCAATAATGTCGTCCGGCAGTTTGTTCATTTTTTTCAGCTTTTCGATGTCGATGCCGTATCGTCGGCTGATCCGGAACAGGGTTTCTCCCGGTTTCACCACATGGATCGTGGCACCAGCCTTTGCGGCCGGCGCCGGCTCGGGAACCGCAGGACTTTCCTTCGCGGTCAAATCCTTCGGCAGATCCCCCTGCACGCCGCTCAAATCACCGAGCATATCCGGAGCTGGAGCCGGCTTCTTGGCCTTGGCTGATGCTCCCTTGCGCATATCCTCCATGGCCTTCCGCTCGAGCAACGCCGATTCCTTGATCGCTTCCGCTTCTTCCTGCAGGCGCGCCATCTGCTCGCGGGCGGATTGCACTTGGGCGGCTAATTCCCGATTGCGCGCTTCAAATTCACTCAATTCCTTTTTCGTGCGTTTGACTTCGCTGTCCAGTTCAGCCGTTCGTTTTTCTTCCTGCGCGAGCAGGCGTTGGAAGTTGAGGCTGCGCGCTTTCTCCGCGTTATATTTTTCCTCGAGCACCACGCATCCGCTCAACAACGGTCCTCCACACAGCAGGGCTAGGCCGAGCGCCATCCTTTTCAGTCTCCGATCCTTCACTCCGTGCTCCTCCTTGTGCATAGATGCCTCCTTTGCCTTGAGTCCGACCGTCGGATGATCGGCGGCAAGTCTCACTGCCGACACCGGCTGAAGCCGGTGGGGCCACCTAGAATAGAGGCCAACGTTGCGAAAGTCAAAGCGAAGTGGGCCGCACCGCCGTTTGACCGGTCCCCTGCCCTATGCTACCGTCACTCCCGTTTTGCACCAAACACGACGGAATCGGAGGGTCAGTATAAAGCGGCTTTCCGACCAGCGGGACAAAGCTTCACACACACAATCTACATACCGACAGAGTCGTCCCAAAATCCTACATGACGCAGTCCAAATTGTTCGATACCACCGGAAGCCCTTCCCCCAAGACCCCCGGGGCCGTGCAGGAACGGATCGCACGACTCAGGGAAGCTATCCGGCACCATGACTACCTCTATTACGTCAAAGATCGCCCGGAGATCTCGGATAGCGAATATGACCGTCTCTTTGCCGAACTGGTCCAGCTTGAAGAAGCCCATCCGGAACTCGTGACACCCGACTCCCCGACCCAACGGGTCGGCGCCGCGCCACGGGAAGAACTCGGCAAAATCCACCATGAACGCCCCATGCTCAGCCTCGATTCGTTGGTCGACCCCCGCGATGTGTCGGCGTTCGACCAACGCATGAAGCGGGAACTGGCCGTTGATGAGGTTGAATATACCGTCGAGCCGAAGTTCGATGGGCTCTCGGTCGAGCTGGTGTACGACCAGGGCCGCTTTATTCGCGGATCGACCAGAGGCGATGGAAATACGGGCGAGGATGTCACGGCCAATCTCCGCACGATTCGTTCGCTGCCGCTTCAGCTCCAGATCGACGCCCATCCCCCTGGCCACCTGGTGGTCCGGGGGGAAGTCTACATGCGGCTGGATGACTTCCAAGCGCTCAATCGTCGCATGACGGAACGGGGCGATGAACCCTTTGCGAATCCCCGCAATGCGGCCGCCGGTTCCCTCCGCCAACTCGATTCTCGTATCACGGCCGGGCGCCCTCTCGTCGTGACCTGCTATGACACCATGGTCATGGATGTGCCCCTGCCGGCGTCGCATTGGGATGAACTGGAAGCCCTGGCTCGATGGGGGCTTCCCGTACCGGCCCATCGGCGTCGCTGTCGGACGCTTGAGGAGGTGATGGCGTTTCATCGCGAAACCGAGCAGCAGCGCGACAGTCTCGCTTATGAGATCGACGGCATCGTCGTGAAGGTCAATCGCCGCGACTGGCAGGACCGGCTCGGCGTGAAGTCACGCAGCCCGCGTTGGGCGATTGCCTTCAAGTTTCATCCCCGCAAAGAGATTACGGTTGTGCAAGACATTGCCGTGTCGGTCGGCCGGACCGGAACTCTCACGCCGATTGCCTTACTGCGGCCGGTCGAGGTGGGCGGAGTGACGATCAGCCGGGCTACGCTACACAATGCCGATGAAGTAGCGAGAAAAGACATTCGTGTCGGAGATACGGTCAAAGTGGAGCGAGCCGGCGACGTTATCCCTGCGATCGCCGAGCGGGTACCCGTGCCCAATGAAACCCGATCAGCCCCCTTCAAAATGCCGGGTCACTGTCCAGTCTGCGGATCGGCGGTGGCGCGCGAGGGGGCGTACTTCTACTGCACGGGACAGGCGGCCTGCCTCGCCCAATTGAAAGGATCGATCGAACACTTCGCGTCCAAACAGGCCATGAACATCGAGGGGCTGGGAAAGAAAACCGTCGCACAACTGGTCGACCGAGGCCTGGTGAAAAATCTGGCGGATCTGTATCGGCTCACGCGGGAACAGCTGCTTACCCTCGAAGGCTTTGCCGACCGCTCGTCGGCTCTGCTGTTGGAGTCCATCGAACGCAGCAAACATGTCCCGCTTGCGCGGTTCTTGATGGGGCTCGGCATCCGGCAGGTCGGCCAGCACATCGCCAAAGTACTCGCCAGAGAATTCGGGACGCTTGACGCCATCATGGCGGCGGATCGAGACCGGTTCCAGGGCGTCAAGGAAATCGGACCTGAAATTTCAGCCAGCCTCGTGTCTTTTTTTCAGGAGGAGTCCAACCGGGCGGTCATCGCTCAGTTGCTCGAGTCGGGCCTGTCGATCGAGCGGCCCAGCGCCGCCAAAGAGGCGGCGACGTTGCCGCTTTCCCGGCAAGTGTTTGTCTTTACCGGCGGGCTGGAACGGATGAGCCGAGAAGAGGCGAAGGCGCTGGTTGAGCAATTGGGGGCGACGGTCTCTTCCAGCGTCAGCAAGCAGACGACCTACGTGGTCGCGGGCCGCGATCCCGGCTCCAAGCTCGACCAGGCGAGAAAACTAGGGGTCCGCATTCTGAGCGAGGAGGAGTTCAGGGGATTGGTGCAGCCTCCGCTCAACTGACGGGATTGAGGCTCGGCGCTTCAACCTGCGGCGCGACTTTCTCGTCTTTGAAGATATGGACGCTGCGAACGGATCGGGGATCTGCTTCGTGAACGACGAGGCGGCAATTGCCGATGCGGATTTCTTCGCCGACCTTGGGAATGCGGCCGAGGTCTTCCTGAATCAACCCACCGATCGTCAAGGCTTCGTCTCCCAACTCGACCTTGAGGAAATCGTTGACCTTGCGCACTTCCGTTCGTCCGTGCACGAGAATCTGGCTCTTCCCGATGCGCTTGATCAGTTCTTCTGTGATATCGGTCTCGTCGACAATCTCCCCGACGACTTCTTCCAGAAGGTCTTCGAGCGTCACCAGCCCCATCACGCCGCCATATTCGTTGACCACGATGCCCATATGCCGCTTTTCCTGCTGAAATTGCTTCATCAAGTCATCGGCGGTCTTGCCGGCCGGGACAAACAAGGGAGGATGGGCGATGTCCCGCAAGCGAACCTCGGTGCGTCCTTTGGCTAACTCAGTGAGCGCCTTGGCCTTGTAGAGTATCCCCGTGATGTTATCGAGCGTGCCGTCGTACACCGGGATCCGGGAATATTTCGAGTTGTACAACAGCTCTTGCGCTTCCTTCAGCCGAAGATTGCCGTCGAGGGAAAACACATAGATGCGGGGCGTCATCGCATCTTCCGCGGTGATGTCTTTCAACTGGAAGACGTTCTTGATCATTTTGACTTCTTCGGATTCGAGGGCGCCCGCCTTCCCGCCCTCGTCCAACATGATCTTCAACTCCTCCTCGGTCACCAAGGGAAGGGTCAGGCCCTTTCCACCGGTGAGCTTGTGGATCATCGGCACCATCAAAAAGAGGATGGGTTTGAGCAGCACCTGAACCCAATAGACCGGGTACGCCATGTTCAGCGTCACGGGCACCGCAAACTTGGCGGCCAAGGTCTTCGGAATCACGTCCACCGACACCAACAGAACAAATGTCAGGATACCGACCATGACGGCAATGGCTTCGTCGAACGTGGTCTTGCCCCCATAGGCGTTCAGCGTAATAAAGGTGGCGAACATCGGGATGGCGGTCCCGACCAGGCGATCTCCCACGAGAATGGTGGAGAGCAGTCGTTGCGGATCGCTTCTCAACTGAAGGGCTTTGGCTGCCCGCTTGTTGCCGTTTTGAGACAATGCCCGGAGGCGTGTCTCGTTCACCGCAAAAAAGCCGATCTCGGCGGTGGAAATAATAGCGGATAACCCTATCAATCCTAGAAGGATGAGGATGTCCATGGCAGTCTTGTGTTAGGGACGTTCAACCAGCGAGGCTGGCTTGAAGAGGAGCCGGGTGCCGCCGAGGGAATGCCTCGCGGACCACTCTTCTGAAGGTTTCAGAACCAGGATGACTTGAGCACGAGTCAGAGCATTCATGGGGGATACATCTATCATAGTCGGAAAGTTCGAGCAAGCAATTCAAAAAAAGTTACATATAAATCAATGGGTTCCGTGAGCTATGCGAAACTCATCCCTTGTCGTCCCGTACGACAAACGATTGAAGATTATATTTCCGATCAAGGCGCGCCGCTGCCTGTTGCGCCTCGGCTTCGGTCAAAAATTGTCCGACTTGAACGCGAAAGCGCCGACCCTCGGTGAGTTCTACCTGGGTCACTCGACCACCTGGATATTCGACGCGGATCTGTTCGAAGAGCCCCCGCGCGTTCTGAAGATCGGCGAAGGCTCCCACTTGGAGTCGTAAGAATCCCATCCCTTCCGGTCTGGGAATATAGTCCACCACTTTAAGCTCGACACGGTCCGTTCCATTGCCGGTCATGCCGAGCGCTCGAGCTCCCGCTAGCGACAGATCCAAGATCCGCCCTCTGGCAAATGGTCCCCGATCGTTGATGCGCACAGTGACATGCCGGCCGGAACTCAATGAACGGACCACCGCAATCGAACCCAGAGGAAGAGTCCGATGGGCGGCGGTCAGTTGATGCATGTCATAGCGTTCCCCATTGGCCGTCTTGTTCCCATGGAAGCCGGGCCCATACCAGGAGGCGATGCCCTGTTCCGTGAAGCCGATGGGGTACCCAGGAAAACGATCTTTTAGAGGGGATGTTCCGGCACAGCCTTGGAAGAGCACACACAGAACCGCAACTCCCACGGCAAGCTGACGAGCGGCCCGGAAGGACGGCCCCGAGGGCATGGGTCAAAACTCGTCGAGTGATTGATTGCGCAGGACCGCGAGCGCCTTATCCGTATTCGACACAGTCAGGACCACAATGGCCCGTTTTCCTTCTCGCGACGGAGTACAGTAGCCGCACTTGATATTGATCCGACTCTTGGTAAGGAAATCAGCGACTTCCTTTAGCGCGCCGGGCTTGTTTTCGAGGCTGAGAATAAGGGCGGTTTCTTCGGCGAACTTGATCTTGGCCGCCTTGAGTGCCGCGCGAGCGCCCTCCAAATCCGCGACGAGCAGCCGAAGTTTGCCGGTTCCCGTCACCTCGGGAGCCGAAAATGCCTTGATGTTGACGCCTGCTTCGCCGAGCACTGACGCCACCTCGGCGAGGACCCCGGGTTTGCTCTGACCACTGATGACCAGCTGTGTCGTAGTAGGCATCTCGGCTACTCCATGATCCGTCTGGTTCCAGGCATGCCACAAACTATTCCATGTCCGACATGAGAATCAAGCTTCGTGTGATTCCTCTTGCCGTAGGAGAGATCGTATGCCGCTTCCCGGCACTTACCGCACGCTGGCTTATATGGTCTCGCACGCGATCATCTTTCGCGTCTGCCCAAACGGAATTTTTTCAACGGAGACCAAGATCTGCAGCGATGATTGATGGACAAGGATGGCGCAGGCTTTCCCCGTGGCCTGCTCCCGGCCTTTGAGCGTAATGAGAGCGGGACTCTCATATCCCACCTGGTCCACAATAACCGCTGTTCCCGAAGGCAGAAAAGCCACGACTTCCAATTGTTCATCATCCTCCAGCTCCTTGTGCATCTCGGCTAAGCGACTTTTCAGTCGGTCGGCGAAACGTTTGGCCACCGTCGGGTCATCCATCCCCTTGGCTTCCATGGGTGGAATGCTGATCTGGGGTAATAAACTCAACAGACTCATCACCTCACTCCCACTTGCTGTCACACATGTCGGACGATTTCACGCTCCATGCCTCATTCGGCGCGGGAGCCTGGCTCACAGGGTTTGAACGATTCCGTTGAACTTGATCGCGACCTTGCACTGGACGCTTTGGCTCAGCGCTACACGGCCTGGCTGACCACTTGATCGTGAGGTTTTGAGTGCCCAGTTCACGAAGAACTGCGCTCACGGATTCGTGATCACGTTAGGAGCACCCGCTGGTAGCCCCGCAGCTCACGCACTTCAGACAGGTGCCGTTTCTGACCATCGTGAACTGTTTGCACTCGGGACAAGGATCGCCTTCGTAACCTTTGACTTTGGCGCTTTGCACTTCGGTCAAGGTCAGGGTCTCGCGCATGATCTCGACTTGTCGAGCCAAGCTGTGGCCGTTCCCATGGCCGTTGCCCTTTCCCCCGTTCCTGCGGATAGGAAGATGCTCCGTAAGAACCGAGGATTTGGCCAGCGCATCGAGATCCGCTTCCTCGGCGACACACTCGGGATCCAGCTCGTCCTTTTTCATCGAATCCATGCGGAGATCTTCTTCTTTGACCTGCGCCAAGTCGTACCGGTCCAGATAGGTCACGGCCAGCTCTCGGAAGATGTAATCGATGATGGAGGTCGACATCTTGATCCGGTCGTTCAATTTGACCGGACCGTTGGGTTCGAAGCGCGTGAAGACAAAGGCTTCGACAAACTCCTCGAGCGGCACCCCATGTTGGAGTCCCAGTGAAATCGCAATGGCAAAACAGTTCATGAGACTTCGGAAGGCGGCTCCTTCCTTGTGCATGTCGAGGAAAATTTCCCCGACCGTACCGTCCTCATATTCACCGGTTCGGAGATACAGTTTATGTCCTCCGACGATGGCTTTTTGCGTATATCCATTCCGTCTGCCTGGGAGAGGTCGACGTTTCGCCAGGTATCGGACGAGTACGCGCTCAGTGACCTTTTCCGCCACGGCCATGACATCGCTCGTGGCTTCGACCGCCTTTCCGCTGTCAGTGGAGGCGCTCAGCGGCTGACTCAGCTTGGACCCGTCGCGATACAACGCCACCGCCTTGACCATGCTCTTCCACGACAGCAGATAGGCCGCCTTGACGTCTTCAAGAGTGGCATCGGCCGGCATATTGATGGTCTTGCTGATGGCGCCGCTGATGAAAGGTTGCGCCGCGGCCATCATGCGAATGTGGGCGTCGACCGCGATGTAGCGTTGGCCGATGCGGCCGCAACGGTTGGCGCAATCGAAAACCGGCAGATGCTCGGCTTTGAGATGCGGGGCGCCTTCCACCGTCATCGTGCCGCAGCAGTAGTCATTCGCCGCCGCCACTTCTTCCTGCGTGAAGCCGAGCGCCTTCAACATATTGAAGCTCGCATCGTTCAGCTGGGTTTCGGTCAATTTCAATTTGTCCAGGCAGAAGGCTTCGCCCAACGTAAATTTATTGAAGGCAAACTGGATTTCAAACGCTTGGGCCAGGCTGCTCTCGAGGCGGTCCAGCGCCGCATCGTCGAACCCCTTTTGGCGTAACGTGTCATGGTTGATAAAAGGCGCGCCCTTGAGCGTCTGTGCCCCGACGCAATACCGCACAATGTCATGGATTTGTTCGTCCGTGTAGCCCAGCGTAGCCAGGGCGGCAGTCAAGCTTTGATTGATGATTTTGAAGTATCCGCCGCCCGCCAGCTTTTTGAATTTCACCAGGGCAAAGTCCGGCTCGATTCCGGTCGTATCGCAGTCCATGACCAGCCCGATCGTGCCGGTCGGTGCAATCACGGTCACCTGGGCGTTGCGGAATCCATAGGCGGTACCCAGTTCGAGCGCGCGATCCCATGCGCGTCTCGCGGCGATGAGCAGATCCGGCGGGCAATACTCGGGCTGAATCCCCATGGGAACGATCGTCAGCCCTTCATATTCCTCAGGTGACGTGTTGTAGGCCGCGCGCCGGTGGTTGCGGATTATCCGCAGCATATGATCGCGATTTTTCGCATAGCCGGGAAAGGGCCACAGTTCCGCCGCCATTTCAGCCGACGCGCTGTACGACTCCCCCGTCATGATCGACGTGATGGCTCCGCAAATCGCCAAGGCCTTGGGCGAATCATACGGAATGCCCTGCCGCATGAGGACCGTCCCAAGATTGGCATAGCCCAATCCGAGGGTCCGGAACTGATAGCTCTTTTCCGCAATCGATCGGCTGGGAAACGAGGCCATGAGGACGCTGATTTCCAGCGCGATCGTCCACAGCCGCACCGCATGCCGGAAATCTTCCAGCTGGAATTGACCGTCGGTGCTGTAGAAGGTGGCCAAGTTCAGCGAAGCCAGATTGCAGGCCGTGTCGTCCAGAAACATATATTCCGAACAGGGATTTGACGCGTTGATCCGGCCGTCTTCCGGGCAGGTGTGCCATTCATTGATCGTCGTATCGTATTGGGTGCCGGGATCGGCGCAAATCCAGGCCGCCCAGGCAATACGACCCCAGAGGTCGCGGGCCTTGACCGTCTTGCAGACCTTGCCGTTGGTCCGGCGCTTCAACTGCCAATCGCCGTCCGCCTCGAGCGCCGCAAAAAATTCGTTTGGAATCCGGACACTGTTGTTCGAATTCTGGCCCGACACGGTTTGATAGGCCTTGCCGTCCCAGTTCGTGTCGTATTCATGAAAGACGAAATGCGTGTACCCCTGCTGCGCATAGGAAAACATCCGCTGGATATAGGCTTCGGGCACCATATCGCGCCGAGCCATGGCCAACGCTTCGCGCAGCACCGGATTGGTCTTTTGATCGAGGTCCGTCTTTCTGCGGCCGTCGCCGTCGACCACGTGGCAGGCTTTGAGCACGGCGTTCAGACGCTGAGCGCAGATCTTTGAGCCCGTCACCATCGCCGCGACTTTTTGTTCTTCGACCACTTTCCAATCGATGAATTCTTCGATGTCGGGATGGTCCAGATCCAGACAGACCATCTTGGCGGCGCGGCGGGTAGTGCCGCCGGACTTGATCGCGCCGGCGGCCCGATCGCCGATCTTGAGAAAGGACATGAGGCCGGAAGACCGTCCCCCGCCGGAGAGCCCTTCGCCGTCGCCACGGAGCCGTGAGAAGTTGGTTCCCGTCCCGGAGCCGTACTTGAACAGCCGCGCCTCCCGGACCCAGAGATCCATGATCCCATTCTCATTCACGAGATCGTCGTCAACCGATTGGATAAAACAGGCGTGAGGTTGAGGATGTTCAAAAGCGTTGGTCGCTTTCACGACCTCGCGCGTTTTGGGATCGACGTAGTAATGCCCTTGGGCGGGTCCGGACAAGCCGTACGCGTAGTGGAGCCCGGTATTGAACCACTGAGGAGAATTGGGAGCCGCCATCTGGCGCGCGAGCATGTAACACATTTCGTCGTGAAACGCGTCCACATCCTCCGGCGTCTTGAAATAGCCGTATGATTTGCCCCAGTGCGTCCAACAGCCGGCCATCCGCTCGAAGACCTGGCGGGCATCGCGTTCTCCACCGAGAACGGGCTTGCCGTCCGGCGTCACCAGAGGCTGGCCGTTGGCATCTTTTTGGGGAACCCCGGCCTTGCGAAAATACTTTTGTGCCAGGATGTCGATGGCAAGCTGCGACCACTGCTCGGGAACATCGATGTTCTCGAGTTTGAAGACCGTGGAGCCGTCCGTATTCCGAATCTCGGACGAACGTTTGACGAACGTGAGACCATCGTAGGGGCCCTGGCCGCGACGGGTGAATCTCCGCTCAATTCTCACAGTGATCCTCCTTCGAGAGGTATGTGGACGGTCGGTCTGACTTGCTGAAATTGGTTCATCGATGAATGCCGGTTTGTGCCATGGACATGATCTGACTCGCTGGGAGTGACTACATATAGCTATCCAGATTTTTTGTCAATACCAAATATTGTGGGTCGGCTGGGGAATAGGAGGAAAACCTGTGGATAGCTCGGGAGGGAATATAGAAGCGGAATCGCGTCTTATGAAGACGACTTATCCACAGACAGGGGCCGCCTCCAAGCCCCTGTCTGCAATGCGCCTTTGGCCTAAAATGCCATCCGACCGATCTTGAGGGTCGCTTCCTCGACGCCTTTGACCGGAACGAATCGCCCGGCGATGCCGATGACCACGACTTGCGTGTCCAAGACCTGAGTCTTGTACCGGCTGAACAGGCCCCAATTGTCTCGGGCAGTCTGCGGGCGCACGACACTTTCCAACAGTTTCTTGCTCTGCGTCCGAAATACCTGACGAATAAATTGCTGCTCCCGGCTCGGCGTGTTCTGATCCATCTTGTCCAGCGCCCGGGCGAGTTCCTGCTCCACGAACCGCAGATAATCATCGGTCGTTGGATTGGACAACGCCAGGCCGATTGAACAGAGCAGGATCACCACCACAAGAGTTAACCGAAGGAGACTCATGAAAGACCTCGCTGTGATCAGAAGGCGGCGCTCAAACTCCTGCTCGGTTTGACAATCGGTGAAGGCCCGATTAGCCTAACGCCCGCTGTAGTAGCGCTACAATTTTGAACCGCTGATCAGCCGGGAGGAATGCCATGTTCGTTTGGAGCAAAAAGCTCGTTGCCCTGTTGCTGGGCGCGTTTGTGCTCTTTCTTGGGATCTTTCTTCTTCACGGGACACCCGACGATGCCAGCGGATTGAAAATTCACACCACACGGTGGATGGCGTTGAACTATGCCGGTCTCCTGGTGTGGCTCTTTGTGTGGATGATCGATCAAGCCCGAGTGCGCGGGAAAAACGTCTGGTTGTGGCTACTCCCCTTTGTCTTTGCGCCACTTCCCACCCTTATGCTCTTCGTGCTGTTCCTCCAGCGTCGCCTGGCCTCCTAGCCGCATTGATGGCGCCAGGAGCTTAGGCCGTTGAGTGCAGCGCCAAGGGCTGCCCCTGTCCCGTTGGGATATGACGTCGAAGCTTCCACACAGCCCACAAGCCCGGGAGCGCAATGACGAAGGTCAAGAAGAAGAATTGCGCCCAGCCCACCGCCTCCACCACATCAGCCGAGGGCCGGCCGGCAAAGACGCGCCCCAACGCTTCCATTGAAGACAGTAAGGCGAATTGGGTCGCCGTATAGCGCGGATCGCACAGCGACATGACCAGCGCGACGAAGGCGGCCGTTCCCATTCCACCGGTGACATTCTCGATGATGACTGCGGCCAGAAGCACGGCCGCGCTCTTTCCAGCCAAGGCCAACACGACGAAGCCGAGGTTGGAAAGGGCTTGCAGCAAGCCGAACATGAGGAGAGACTGGATAAGTCCGGCCCTCGTCATCAGGATCCCTCCCGCAAGCGCGCCGAGGAGAGTCGCAAGAATGCCGACGCCCTTCACAAAGCCGACCTCACTCGCCGAGAAGCCGATTCCGCCGATCAAAAACGCCGTTTGAAGCGAAGAAGCAAAGGCATCACCGAGCTTGTAGAAAACGATCACTGCGAGGAATGCCAGCGCCTGAGGACGAGAAAAAAACTCGCTCAAGGGCGCGCCCACTGCCTCCGCAAGGGATTTCGGCGGATCGGCGACTACACTTGGCTCGGGGCTCACAAGGATGGCCAGCAGTCCCGCCAACATGACGCAGGCCATGGCGAGGTAGGTGATGCGCCAGCCGACATAATCGGCCAGCACGAATGCTCCCGCCCCGGCAACGAGCAGCGCGACACGATATCCGTTGACCCATATGGCTGCTCCCAGACCTCGTTCGTGCGGTTGAAGCGTCTCCGTTCTATAGGCATCGAAGACGATGTCCAGCGAGGCCGACAGAAACGCTACGAGCAACGCAAAGGCCGCGAGTCGTTCCGGTTGTTCGCTCGGATTGGTGAGCGCCATCAATACCAGGCCGATGGCTACGCACAATTGCGTCAGCAGCATCCAGCCCCGTCTTCGACCGAACCAGGGCGGCACGATACGATCGATCAGCGGCGCCCACAGAAACTTCAGCGTATAGGGAAGGCCGACCAGCGTAAAAATCCCGATGGTCTTCAGGTCGACGCCCTCGACCGTCAACCAGGCTTGCAGGGTTCCGGCCGTCAAAGCCAATGGAAGGCCCGAAGCAAAACCCAAAGGCAACATGACGGCGAGACGTCGATGAAGCATGGCGCTGAGACCGAATGACGTTGAACTCAATGGACGCTCACAAGGAAAGCAGAATGAATTGCCGCTTCAAAGGTCGATCAGAACAGTGACCGCCTTCACGGGCAACAGAATACCACTGCCTCACGATACTTTCTCAGCAGAATCAAATTTACGCGCGAGAGCCGAGATGTGCAGACGGAAGAAGAAGATAAAAATAATCTGATCAACAGGGCTGTCCATTGAAGAGACAGGGCTTGTAGCGAGAGACATCGAAGTCCACACCTTCTTGGTAGATCCGCTCGTTGCCGTTCACTCCATCCTGCTCAGGGTCATTCCACATGGTGTGGTTCCACCAATAGAAGAGAGGCTGGGCCTCTGTTTGGTACACCGGATTGCCGTAATTGCTGCGGGCATATTCCTGAACGAGCCGGCCGGTGACATAGTCCACATGACCGTTGCCTTCGAGCGAATACAGCATCAGGAACAAGCGGGCCTCATGATCGTAGAGCTCGTCGATTCTGGTGCTCAGGTCCGGTTCGACGGGGAGTAGATCTTTGGTCCATCCCAACGGATGGGGACTCAAGAAGACAATCACCGCGGAAAGCAAGATGGAAAGACGAAGCGACAATGGACTCTCGCTTGGCCGATATAGAGTGTGCTCGTTGGCGCAAATCCTACCATGCTCATTCGCGGCAATAAAGAGAGGCAGCATGTTATGAGGTAAGGAGACGAACCTTGCCGGATTGTGTGCCATCTCCCTATAATGCTGGCCATGACAACGAAGCGGGCCTCACTCCATACGCTGGGATGCCGATTGAATCAGGCGGAAACCACGATCCTTGGCGAAGGACTCCGAAAACAAGGGTACCAACTAGTCGAGTTCGGTCAGCCGACGGACTTGCTGGTGCTGAATACCTGTTCGGTCACGGAAGATGCCGAACGCGCGTCACGCTATCTGATCCGCAAGACGCTCAAACATTCACCACAAGCCTTCGTTGCCGTGACGGGCTGTTATGCGCAAACAGGAGCGGACGGGCTTCGGCGCCATGCCGGCGTCGATCTTATCGTCGGCCATCAATATAAGCTCGACCTGCCGACCTTTCTTCCGCCGATCCATGCCCTCAACAAACGGCCCACTCCGGACGTTCACCATTCAAGAACGATGTCGCGGGAGGAGTTTGACCTGCCGGATTATGGAGAGCCGGACTCCACGCGCGCCCTCGTCAAGGTTCAAGACGGTTGCAGCGCCATGTGCAGCTTTTGCATCATTCCCTTCGCCCGCGGTCACGAACGCAGTCGAAAATCGGACGATGTGGTGCGCGAAGCGGAAAGTTTGGTCGCGCGCGGGTTCCGGGAAATTGTTTTGACCGGTGTGAATATCGGCCAGTACTGCCAGAGCGGTCATGACTTCTGCTCCTTATTGCGGCGCCTCGAACCGGTGCCCGGCCTCGAACGGATCAGGATCTCTTCGATTGAACCGACGACAGTCACCGATGAGCTGCTGGACATGCTGGCTTCTTCAGCGAAGCTCTGTCCCTATCTCCACATCCCGTTGCAGAGCGGCGACGATGACATCTTGTCAGCCATGAACCGGCGGCATTCGGCGCAGGCCTACGTTTCCTTGATTGAACGAGCCGTCGCAAAAATTCCGAACCTGGGCTTGGGAACGGATCTGATGGTGGGATTTCCCGGGGAAACGGATGAAGCGTTTCGAAATACGCTGGCTCTGGCGATGGACCTTCCCTTTTCCTACCTCCACATATTTCCCTATTCGCCACGGCCAGGTACCGCCGCTTTCCGGTTGAAGGCCCAGGTGCCGCCGACAGCGGTAAGGAAGCGATCGGAACTGCTTCATGAAATCGCCCATGGCAAGCGGCTCGCCTTCTACAATAGACAGATTGGCACCACGGCCTCCGTTCTCTTTGAAAGCGGCGTCCATGATGGCTATCGCCTCGGCATCACTCCTAATTTTTCAAGGGTCGCGGCGGCGGATGCCGGAGACCTCCACAATCAGATCAGGCGGGTGACCATTACGGCTGCCACGGATCGCTGGACGATCGGCAAAATCGTGACGGCTCACCCGCCGAGAAGATCGGTCACACTTCTATGATGCCGCAATCTCAACCGCCGAAAGTCCACATCGAAACCTTCGGCTGTCAGATGAATGAGTCCGATAGCGAGCTTGTCCGCTCGCTGCTGAAACGGGAAGGCTTCGCCTTTACGGAGGACCGTGAGCGCGCCGACGTAGTCCTCGTCAATACCTGCGCCATTCGAGAAAATGCGCATAATAAAGTGTACGCCCATCTTTGTGAGATGCGGGGCCTTAAAAAGCAGCGTCCGCTCGTGGTGGGGGTGTTGGGCTGCATGGCTCAAAATCTCAAGAGCGAGCTGGCAGAAAAAGAACCTCTGGTGGACGTGCTGGCCGGGCCGGATTCCTACCGGCAATTGCCCATGCTCATTTCGACGGCGCTCCACTCGCAAGAACAAGGCTTTGCCCGCAAGGGCTTCGCCCTCGATCTCTCCGAATACGAGACCTATGAAGGCGTCGTGCCGGACAGAGAGAGCGGCGTCAATGCCTGGCTCACCGTCATGCGGGGCTGTGACAACTTCTGTTCCTTCTGCGTCGTTCCCTATACGCGCGGGCGTGAACGGTCCCGGAACCCCGACGGCATCCTGTCGGAAGCCCGCGACGCAGCCGCTCGCGGATTCAAACAGATCACGCTGCTTGGACAGAACGTGAATTCCTATCGTTTTGGCGAATGGGATTTTGCAACATTGGTCGGCGCCGTCGCGGATACGCCGGGCATCGAGCGAGTGCGCTTTACCTCACCGCACCCCAAAGACTTCCCGCAGGCGCTCATCGACGTCATCGCCGCCCACCCGAAAGTCTGCAAACACATTCATCTTCCCCTGCAGGCAGGGAATGATCGCATCCTCGATCTGATGGGACGGACCTACAGCGGTGCGGAGTATTTAGATCTGGTGGACCGAATCCGACGGGTTATTCCCGATGTGATGCTCTCCACCGATATCATCTGCGGATTTTGTTCAGAATCCGAGCAGGATTTTCAGGACACCTATCGCATGATGGAGCGGGTCCAATTCGATTCAGCGTACATCTTCAAGTACTCCGAACGAAAAAATACGATCGCGGCGAGAAAATATGCCGATGATGTGCCTGACGATGTCAAAGGCGCTCGGGTGTCGGCATTAGTCGATCTTCAGCGCCGGATCACTCTGCAACGGAATCGAGCCTATATCGGCAGAGACATGGTGATTCTCGCGGAGCGGGACGCCACCCGCTCCGCGACACAAGGCATGGGGAAGACCGACGGCAACATCACGGTCGTATGGGAGAAGGGAGACGTTCCTTTTGTGCCGGGTGCTCTCGTGACGAAACGGATTGTTGACGCCTCTGCCGCCACACTCTACGGAGCAGAAGCTTATTAGACTTCCTCCTCGCATCCGGCCATCCTGTTGTCGCTGATCTCGGGAACAAATCTGCACGTGTTTTCATTCAGCATGAACATTTCCTGACGGGACGCCGTCAATCCTGCCGCATCCTCTACGCTCGGTCATTCAGAGCTTAAGGCCACTATTCTTCAGTTCACCTCTTTACACGGATGTCGAAGTTGACCTCGCAACCGATTGAAAAGACGCCATAGTTTCATCAAAGGCTCATCTTGGTCGAGGGGACTTGAGGCCATGTGCCGGCCTGACCCTCTCTCCGGGAAACCACCGATGTATGAGCGTTCACGCCATCCTACCAAAGGCATGGACTTTGCTAGGTTTTTGAGTCATCTCGATCCGGTGGTTAAAAATAGAGCGGCACAGCAGATCGAATCCCAGCAGCATTTCACCTCTTCGGAGTCCAGCATGACACTCGAAACAATCATCTCCGTCGGCGTACTCGGATGGCTCGCCATGGGCATGGTGCTCATGGGGCTCGGTATCTGGTAGTCGACGACTCCTCTCTTAATCATAGCTACACCACAAAGGAGAGCCGATATGCGTCCGTCATCCTACAAAGCGCTTCGGTATACCGCGCCATTCCTGACGATGTGTTTCATGGTGGCGGGATGCTCGATGTTCTCCGGAGGGCCGAAGATTCATACAAGCGCGAAAGGATCGATTCAGCTTCAGGAAGTGGCCGATTGGTCCTTTGAAGCCAGCCATCCCGCAGTGATCGACCACATGACGATGCTCAAGATCCTTAAAGGAGTCTTGGGCGAAGATTCCTTAAACGGATCAACCAAATTGCCCGCCAGTGGCACCAGGCCGATGAGGGTCTTCAGCGATGAGGATGCCGAGTTTCTCGCTCCCCTGCTGGCCCAAGGATTATCCCAAGCGAAACCGGAGCAGATTGTCGGTTTCACGGTATCTTCATCGGCAGGGTCAGGCGCTGACCCCACGGCGGGCACCCTCTACGTTCAGGGAGGATCGATTCATCTGACGATCGCATCTTCTTCAAGCAGGAAAGCGTCGGGATTCATGCCAAGTTCCACTGCTCGCATTGAAAAGGCCCCGTCCTATGCATCTGTGGGAGCGTCCGGCGCCATGTCGCTGGTCATCGACTATCAGGCATTGGCCAAGAGCCCGATGCCTGCGGCAAGTCCGATGGCGGTCGCGCCTAAGTCGCCGGTAGCTCCGATGATTCCCGTCGCCAAGGCAGCTCCGAAGCAGGAATCACCTGCGGTTGCTCGTTCCTTACCAGTGAGTACTCCGACCCCCGCAGATAGCTTCTCCCCGGAAATGAGTAATGAGGAATTGTTGAACAAGAAGATGGACGAGCTTCGTCAAGCTCGCGAATCGAATGCCTTGAAGGAATCGGAGATCAAGATGTTGCGCAAAGAGGTGGAGTGGATGAAGCAGGAACTGCGCGAACGCTCCGATGAAATCAAGGCCATGAAAGCCGGCAGAGTTTCTGCTCGACCTGCGCCTAAGAAGAAAACTGCGGAGGCTTACCCTGTCCGATAATCAGCCGACATCGATGAACTCGGGCTGCAATAAGACGACTTCTCGGGACAGGGGCTGGCGGAAGTTCATCCGACAATAACAGGCGTAGGTTACGTAGGTGTCTTGCAGACAATACTGAGCGAGCTCAAGCCCTTGTCTCTTTTCCCACATGCCCGCCACCTGTTCTCCACTTCCCGACTTCGTATCGACCTGTAACGCGCGGGCAAGCACATCCAATTTCACCCACCCGCGGGTATCCCAATTGCTCCATATTGCCATGGTGTCATAGACCGGTTCGGTGCGGAACTTTGCCAAGTTGATCTCAAGGCTCGGCCTGACCTGATGGATGATCGACCGTTTCTTGATAAACGGAAGATCGAAGCTGAGACCGTTATGAGTGATAAACAGGGTCGGCCGGTCCTGGCCTAAGCGGGCCCAAAACTGTCTGAGCAACTCCCGCTCGTTTTCCCCGTACCACGAAATGGCGCTGCGCGCTTCCATCTGATCGGAAAACTCGAGCAGACCGATACAGACGATCCGACTGTATGTTCCGTCGAAGGCCGACTTGGCGTACAGTTCATCCTCCGCCTGCCGTTGTTGTTCAGCCGCTCCGGCGGTGAACAAGTCCAAGCCTTCGTCGGAGAGTGCCTCTTCTCCGCCGTTCGGCAACTTGCCGGCCAGCCGTGCCCACTCCTGCCGCGGGGCTTGGATCGTTTCTATGTCGAGCACGACTCTCATAGCGGTGATTCCAGAGCTTCGCGTTGCAAGGCGTCAATGATGACTTGGTCCGCGGGTGGAAATTTGAAGTGCCGCAATTCTTCCGGCAGGACCCATCTGATTTCGGCGCAGTCGTTCGGCGTCGCCTGTCCTTCCTCGATCGCACAGCGATAGAAATGCAGTTCCACCGTCTTTTCGAAATAGTCATGGCGGATAATGCGGTACGGGACAGGAACGTCCACCTGAATACTCAGTTCCTCTAATAATTCCCGCCGCAGACAGTCCTCGAACGACTCTCCCGGCTCCCGTTTTCCACCCGGAAACTCCCAGTATCCGGCCAAGTGAACGCCGGGCTTTCGCCGGGCGATCAGATAGCGTCCTTCGTGATGGATCAGCCCCGCGGCCACTTCAACGACCTTCATGATCAGCAAACTAGCCTCCACTCGCCTTTGGATCGAATGGATAGATCTTGCAGAACGACTTCATCGGACACAGTAAACAGTAGGGATCGCGGGCCGTGCACACCGTCGCGCCAAAATCCATAATGGCTTGGTTGAAATCGTATCCCTTGCCTCGGGGAATCAATGATTCGGACAGTTCCCACAACGTGGCCTTCAGCGCCTTGGGATCACCTTTGGCGATAAAAACTCGATACAGCACACGGACGACGTTCGTATCCAAAATGGGCGCGTCTTCATTGAATGCAAATGAACGAATGGCTCCTGCCGTGTAACGTCCGATGCCTTTAAACGACAGAAGCTCTTCCGCGTCGCTGGGCAACTGCCCGCCATAGCGCGTCACCGTTTCCCGGGCGATGCTGTGCAGCCGTTCCGGACGGATGTTGTATCCGAGCGGGTACCACGTTTTCTTCACGTCTGACATGGGGGCGTCAGCCAATTCCGTAAAGCTCGGATACCGCTCCAAGAATTCGTGATATTTTGGAATGACCCGCTCCACCTGCGTTTGTTGGAGCATCACCTCGGACACCAAAATGCGATAGGGATCTGAGGTTTTTCGCCATGGCAAATCGCGGCCATGTTCCCGGTACCACTTCAGCAGTCGCTGTTGAAACTTTCGCTTCAGGGAGGCATCAAGCGGGATTGACCTGGTGGATTTCCTTTTCGTGCCCGTTGATGTGGTGCGCGCCTGTCGAGCCATACATTCCGGTCCCTGACCGCCGGCATTGTAGGAGTCCCCTCGTACAAAATCAAACGAGCCGATGGATCCGGCCTCGGTCAACCGAGTCGTCTCCGGCACGTTTTTCGTGTCCGAAGTGGACATTTGTTCACACAGGAATTCTCGTGGTAGCCTGTAGTCGAAAGGAGGCGACCCATGAAGAGTCGATCCACGACGACGGCAGTCTCCCCAGCCGCGATATTTCTCCATCCACCTTGCCGGCGGTCTTCTGGCCCTTCTTCTGGCTCTTCTATTGTTCACCGCTCCGGCGGCTCATGCGTCCGCCCCCCAAATTCCTTGGGAATGTTCGACGTATGAAGGTGCCGCCCAGGCGCGCTGTCTCAATGCCTTCTATCGTCCCTATTGGAGCCCCCACTATTATCGACACTGGGGACACCGCCGCTAATATTGCTTGGGATGGCTGCTCAGACGGGCGTTTTTATTGACAAGATCGCCTTCGACGACTAGCCTTGCTCGACAGTGCTCATATACAGTCCAACGCCAATCCCGACCGGCGAAGCCAATACGAGGAAGTTCATGGTCGTTCGCAAATTTCCACGATTTCCCGTTACCATACCGAGCACCCTCATCCAGCAGGACCGGCTGCGCTATAACGCGTCATTACGGGACTTGTCTGTGAAAGGCTGCCGCGTTGAAAGCATCATCCGTCCCTTTACCGGCATGCAAGTGGAACTCCATCTGGAGCTTCCCGGCGAAGCTACACCGATCACCGTCACGAAAGCCGCCGTGCGTTGGACGGGAACGCATGGTATCGGCATGGAGTTTTTGACCATCGCTCCTCCGCAACAGGAGCGCCTCAATCGAATAGTAGAGCAGCTCTCGGCGAAAGCGGGACACGCTTAAGTCCCACCCCATTCCTCCGGTTGCATTTCCGCCCATCACCTCCGTATCCTTCAGCTCATGGATCTTGCCCAGCTCACGCCCGATCAATTAAAGGAACTTGTGCGTGGATTCGTCGATGATCGGCTACGAGAACTATTGGGAGATCCCGACCTTGGCCTTCAACTGGGCGCAAGTCTGCAGGTCCGGCTGAAGGAATCGCTGTTGAGCACCGAACGCATTTCCGGCGACGAGGTGGCGGACAAGCTGGGCTTGCGGTGGTAATGCGCCATGGCCTGGTATCGGCTCGCATATCGTCCGGCGGTATTACAGGACCTTGCACAGGTCGACAAGCCGATGGCGCAGCGTTTGCTGGACAAGACAAAATGGATTGCCTCCAACATCGACAATCTCCGCCACGATCCTATCGCGGCAGATCTGCCGAATCTCAGCAAATACGCCGTCGGCGACTGGCGGATTTTTTACTCCATCGACAGAACGGAACAGATTGTCGACATTCACCATATCCTGCATCGCACGGCGCTTTGATCGCCGGCTCCGGCTATTGAGAACCTATCGGTAACAGCTGCGATCAGAATTTGTCTGGAAGGCTGTCGAGATGCAGCTGAAATTCGCCGCGCCCTACATCATCCACATAGCGCAGGAGAGCGTCTTTCACCACGTGAAAGGCGATGTCGTCCCAGGGGATGGCCGAGAGAGGAAAGAGCCTGACCTCTAAACTCTCGGAACCGGCTTTAAAAACCGGAGAGACCATGCGTCCGCGAAACACCAGATAGACTTGTCCGATATGCGGCAAGCTCAGCACGGCATACAATGAAGTGATCTCGACGTCGGCCTCGGCTTCTTCCTTGGTTTCCCGGATGGCGGCGTGCTCGGTACTCGCGCCGATCTCCATAAAGCCGGCGGGAAACGTCCACAATCCGAGCCGGGGTTCGATTGCGCGCCGACACAAGAGGATGTGATCTTCCCACTCCGGGATGCAGCCCGCGACAATCTTGGGGTTATGGTAGTGAATCACTTCGCATTGAATGCACACGTGACGCGGCAGGTTGTCGCCGGCAGGAATTTTTTGGGTGACCGGTGCGCCGCAGAGGCTGCAAAATTTCATGGCCATCGGAGCAGAATGAAATGATCACGATGGATAGCACAAACTATCGATGTTTTGCACCCTGCCCGCGAGGATTGGAGGCGGTCTTCTGCCAGGAGCTGGAGGAATTGAACATACGCATCCTGAGCCGGACGGACGGGGGCGTGTCATTTTCAGGACCACTTGAGACCGTCTATCGGGCGAATCTTGAAAGCCGCATTGCGAGCCGCGTGTTGGTGGAAATCGGCCAGGCCCCTTATCGGTCCGAACAGGATGTCTACGAAGCCGCCTACACCCTTTCCTGGTCGGAATGGTTTGACTGCTCGCGCAGTATCAAGGTGAAGGTCAGCGCACGCCACTGTCCGCTCAAAAGCCTCGACTTTGTCACATTGCGTATCAAGGACGCCATCTGTGATCGGTTTATGAAGGCCACGAAATCACGCCCCACGGTTAATACCCAGCATCCGGATATTCGTATTGATGCGTTTCTGGATGCGACGAAGGTCACGTTGTATCTTGACACCTCCGGCGAGCCGCTCTTCAAGAGAGGGTTTCGCCGCTCCACGGTTGAGGCGCCGTTGCGAGAAAATCTTGCGGCCGGTTTGTTGCATCTGGCCGGCTGGAAGGGAACCCAACCGCTGCTCGATCCTCTGTGCGGCAGCGGCACGATTGCGATCGAAGCCGCGTTGCTCGCCAGACGCATTGCACCGGGGTTGGGCCGGAGCTTTGCCTTTGAGAAGCTGCACGGCTTTCAACGAGAAATCTGGGCATCAGTTCGACGGCAGTCGACGACCAACCAATTGCCGCAGAGCCCCGCCCCCATCGCAGCCTCTGATCGGGATACCAGAGCGATTCAGGTTGCGCGCGAGCACATCCGGGAGGCCGGTGTCGAACAAGACATCGCGCTCTCTCAGCGAGACCTCTTTGATGTCACGCCCCCAGCGGACACCGGCATCATCATCATGAATCCCCCCTATGGCGTCCGGCTGGGCACACACACAGACCTGGATGAATTCTACCCACGATTGGGCCGGTGGATGAAACAATGCTGCGTCGGCTGGCAGGTCTATCTGTTCAGCGGAGACCTCCGGATACCGAAACTCATCGGATTGGCCCCCTCCCGACGAATGCCCCTCTTTAATGGCGGCATTGAGTGTCGGCTTTATGCGTTTCCCATCGTTGAAGGCAGCATGCGTCGGCAAAAAGCCAGGAATCTGTCACCTCTCTAAAACGCCTAACGCAACCAGGACTCTGATCACTTCCCCCATTCCCTGCCTCACTTGACTTGCTCCGCAGCGGGCCTATCTCTATTTTTGCATGTAATCGATAGCCTCTTACTCACAAGCTCCGTTAAATAGAAGGGAATGTCCTCCATGGAGAATGAAACGCGGGTTTTGACACTCCCCATACTGCCGATAAAACGCACAGTTCTCTTCCCCGGTGTCATGATGCCCCTGACCATCGGGCGGGAGCGATCGCTGGCCGCCGTAACCGCGGCCATGAAGACTGAAGAGAAGATGATTGAGGTCGTCGCCCAGCGCGACCCGCCAACAGACGCGCCGGCTCTGGCAGATCATTCTACAATAGGCACACAGGCGATCGTCAAGCAGATTGGCCAGACATCGGCAGGGACTATTCATCACACCGCACAGGGCTTGGGACTTGGG
>CAYNLM010000043.1:0-25895 GCA_964398045.1 uncultured Nitrospira sp.
CTCCAGGCTTTCGCCGACCGCTTGAATAATCTTGGGCACGGCTTCTTCCAAGGTGAGGGACTCGGCCAGCACCCGGGTGACGGCATACTGCGAGGCCAGGCGCCGCTCGGTGCGCCGCCGATCCGTAATGTCCTGCACGAACGCGCTGAAGATATAGGCCTCGCCGATGCGGGCCGGTGAGACGGACAGCTCCACCGGAAATTCGCGGCCGTCTTTGTGGCGGGCGACGATCTCGATGCGGCGATTCAAGATCGACCCTTCCCCGGTCTTCAGAAATTTTTGAATGCCCCGGACGTGGGCGTCCCGGTCGCGCGCCGGAATGATCGTCTCGGTCAGCAACTGCCCCAAGACTTCCTGGCGAGACCAGCCGAAGATGGCGGTCGCCTGGGCGTTCCAGTCGGTGACGACCCCTGCCGAATCGATCGTGATGACGCCGTCCAGCGCCGTATCGACGATCGCGCGGTTCCGTTCCTGGCTTTGCAGCAACGCCGCTTCGGCGGCCCGCGCCCACGCGCTCTCTTGCTGCGCCTGGCGATATTCGACCCGCAAGCGCGAGGTGGACCAGAGCAACAGCACCAGGAGCGGGAACCAGACCACGGTTCCTGCGACCCCCACCTTCCACAGAACGGACCGAATCGGCTGGAGCACGTAATCCCGATCCATGCGCATCAGCACCGTCCAGTTCAGCCCGGAAAATTCACCGAAGCCTTTGGAGGACGCATAGCCCGTGATGACCCGTACATGGCGGCGCAAATGATCTTCTTCAATGAACCCAGGACGGCCGTCCTGGCTGACCACGGCGGAAGGGAGTCCCATCGTCCTGAGATTCAACTGCCCTTTATGCTCGAGATCGGAATCCACAAAGACATCGCCGTTCTGCGTCAGCATCTGGTACTCGACCGAGCCGACGAAATCCGCCCGGTGCTCCAACGAGCGGATCGTCCGCGTGGTGACCTCTTCGATGGTAGGCACGCCGATGCGGCTCGTGATCACGCCCAGGAAGTTGCCCTGTGAATCGATGATCGGGGTGGTAAAGGCGACGGTGTCCACGCCGTTGTCGGCCTCATGGATCATGGCGTCATCCACGATCAGCTTGCGCTGGGTACGCGCCGCTTGAAACCAGCGGCTCTGTCCGTAATCCTGCCCGATCAGCGACTCCTCGGTCGCCGCAATCATGATCCCTTGCTGGTTTGTCACGCCGAGCCAGAGGTAGAAGGGCGCATAGGCGGTTTTCATCCAGTTGAGATAGCCGATGAGATAGGGGCGGTCCGACGACCGGAGGGCAAAGGCGCGGGCCATCATCTGGGCATCGCCCTGCCGTTCGAACAGAAGCCGGTCGAGCTTGTCGGACACCTCCGCGGCCGCCAGCATGAGTTCTTCACCCGTGGCGGACACGAGGTGGCGTTCGACATATCGGAGCAGAAACGTTCCGATGCCCAGCGCCAACACCGTCATAAAGACAATGAGGAACGTCAACCATCGATAGCGGGGTGATTCAATGACGGCTGGTGAGGTCACAGGGAAGGTCATGTCAGCTGCCCGTCGCCACCCAATTCTCGATGACCGCCGTCGGACGATAGGCCATCTTGGCATCCCGCAATCCCACGAGACCTGCATCATCCATGGCATTGAGGAACCGGGCCCCTTGCGCGACAGCCAGGCGGCAGGTCGCGCGGAAGAGATACTGGGCCAATCCGGGGATAGACCGATCCGCCACTTCCAGCAACACGCAGAAGGTCTGCGGAGTCAGCCAGTAGCTGAAGGTATAGGCTACGACGGTTCCTTCGATCCGGGCGACCATCCCGTGGAGCCCCAACCGATCATGATCGGCCAACACGCGAAGATGCGCGGCCTTGGCATCCTCAAGAAACAGTCGCCCAAGAGGATCCCGTTCTCCGGCTTGTTTCTGGCTCGCCCAGCGCTCATAGAGCGCGACACATCCGGCTTGGTCTGCATCCCGATAGGACTCCATCGCGACCGTGTGTTCACGTTCCACACGATTGCAGAGCGCGCGCTGCGATTTGTAGTCGTCGCCGGCCAAGGCCGCGAGAGCATCGGCCCGATAGAGATAGTCTCCGCCTTTTTGTGTACAGCGAAAGCCGGCCTGCTCAAGAGCGGGCTTGTGGCGGGCCATCACATTTTCGATCCGGCTCACCGGCGACAGCCCGTTCCACTGCTGCATCAAGGCAAACGCATCAGACGCCGTCTGCTCCAGCGGCCTCGGCCCCAGCGGGATGAGCGGCATGAAGAACCCATCCGGAGACTGGGCAAAGAGAAACACGGTGTCTTCTGATTCCAGCCACCAATAGGGCATCAGGGAGGTCCAGATGGCGTGATAGGCGAAGGCGTAGGCCGCGAGCGCCTCGGGCTCCAGCACGCCTGCCTGGTCCAACGCACGATTGAAGCGCGCAGCCTCAGCGCCGGTCAGAGGCCGGAGACGGGAATCGAATGGATGGGAGGGGCGCGGCTGGAGACGAGCGGTGAGTTGGGGCAACTCTTGGATGACCACGACATCGTCCTGAAATCGTCCAATCAGCCGGGGATGTCTCGCAATGGCCTCGATCACCTCATCGGTCGAAAGAAGAGCGGTGACTCGTTCCGCGTGCGCGGCGATTGCGGGAGGCATCGCATCGAGCATGAACGGACATTTAGCATCCCACCCGAGCACCACATGTTCGTGAGCCGCATCCCACATCAAGGCCAGCGGATAGAGTCGGCAATCCAACGGCCTGGCCTCATAAATGCCGCAATGGTTGGTGACGGGATCAAAAGCCGGGCACAGGTACCCCTCGCCCAGAGGATTTCTGACGAGAGTGATCCGGGAGCCCGCCGGCTCAGGAAACATCCGAGGGTCGATTCCCGACCCCACCGCCTCGGCAACTTCTTGCTCCGTGAAATACGGACGGAGAAAGCTGTCCGCGTCCGGGAAGCGACAGCATACGTCACAGTGGAAACAGACTGAGCTGGGCACCATCTGCGGCAGCGGCTTCAGCGGGGTCACAAGCGGCTCGGGCTCCATCTTCACGTCCATCGGATCCCCATCATACGTTGCACCGAAAGACGTGGCAAGAAAGGTTCGCTTCTCACCGATGCGACTGACGCCGTCTGCACGGACAGCACGTTGTCCATCGCGGCGCAAAGCCGGCAATTTCTTGACCAGGCCTCACCCTGTGGGATACTGCAGCCATTCACGGCAGGAGGGTTCCCTCTCGATGGCCGATAGTCCTCCGCTTCGAAACCTGTACGATCCGCAAGCGTTGCTCAACTCGCAACCGATCATCATCACGGTCATCGACCCGGTCACGCATAAAGCGGTCTTTCAAAACAACACGTCCCTGACGAAGTTCGGCGATATTTCCAACCAATCCTGCCATGAAAAAATCGCGGGCTGTCCCGCGCCCTGCGAATTTTGCAAAATGCCGGAGGCGGTCCGACAGAACCAGCTCACCGCGAACGAAGTCCCGCTGCCCAACAACGAGTACTTGCTGGTCCAATGGGCCCCCGTCACGACGGGCGCCGGCACCGTGCACATCGTGGAGACCATCACCGACATCACGATGTATAAACGGCAACAGGTCCAGACGGAGCAACTGGTGAAAACACTGTCGGACACCAACCGGGAGTTGGTCCATACCAACGAGCAGTTGCGTGACCAGTCTGCGCGTGACAGTCTCACCGGACTGTTCAACCACTCCCATTTCCAAGACACACTGGCGCAGATGTGTGCACAATCGGTGCGTTCACTGAAACCCCTGTCGCTGCTGTTTATCGATCTCGACAACTTCAAACACATCAACGATACCTACGGCCACGCGGCGGGCGATCAAGTGTTGAAGGAAATGGGCTGGCTGCTCGACAGCCAACAGACACCGGGACACAGCCTTGCGCGGGCGAGTGATATCGCTGCACGGTACGGAGGCGAAGAATTTGCGCTGATCCTCCCCGATACCTCGATGGAGGGCGCATTGAGCGCGGCGGAACGTGTGCGGCATCGCGTCACTACCCTGTTGCTGTTGCCGGAACTCGCCGAACTGGCTCGGGGCCGATTGTCTCTCACCTGCAGTATCGGCGTCGCCAGTTTCCCGATTCATGCGGCGTCCGCCACCGAGCTCGTCGCGGCGGCGGACGCCGCCGTCTACGTCGCCAAACGGTCCGGCAAAAACTGCGTGCGCATGGCTACTCCTACAACCCCCCAACCCCTTGTCCGTTCATAATCAGCGTGTTAGCATTCAGCTCCTCTCCCGCACGGTTTCAAATGGAGCCTCCGGCTCACCGCGGGTGACGACAAAGGATTGCTCGTTGGCACCAAGTGAACCGCTCTGTCCCTCGCTCCGGCCTGAAACCGCCCTCAGCCGCTGCGAGATCATCCGAAAGGAATTACGCGCGGCCGGCGTGTTTGCGGATGCCGCCGCTCCGTCTCACGACGGCCACGCGACCACATCCTGGCGGATCAGTCCCTGCCCCTTTCTGATTTCACAAGAACACCTCGACTTTTTTATCGCCCTTGGACCTCAACTCCTGTCGTTCTATCGAGCGGTCAATCGAATGTACGTGGAGAGTATCAAAGGCGGCCTACCGACGTGGATCGCACGGTATCTCGACCAAGGAAAACCGGACGCCTTGGTGACGTTCAGCCGCATGAAACGATTTCGCGACAACCTTCCGGCGGTCATCAGGCCGGATGTCATTCCCACTCAGGACGGCATGGTCATCACCGAGCTGGATTCGGTTCCGGGCGGCATCGGCCTGACCGCCGCGATGAGCCGCATCTATGCCGGCGTCAATGGTCAATGGTCAATCGTCAATGGTGAATCCTCACCCGGCGCATCCGAATCTTCCACCCGTCACGCGCCACGCGTCACGTCTGACGCCTATCGGATCGTCGGCGGACCGGCCGGCATGGTGCGGGGGTTTGCCTCGATGCTCAAGGCCGCTCAAGGCCCGCACCCCGGCTGCGTCGCGATTGTCGTCTCGGAAGAAGCCAAAGAGTACCGTCCGGAGATGTCCTGGCTCGCCGCTGAGCTTCGCGAGCAAGGGCTGCCGGTCTATTGCGTCGAGCCGCGGGATGTGCGCTTCACCGAAGAGGGGCTTCGGCTGCACACGGACGCCGGCGAGGAACCGGTCGGATTGATCTATCGTTTCTACGAACTCTTCGACTTGATGAATATTCCGAAAGCCGAGCTGATTCAATATGCCGCTAAGAAAGATTGGGTCGCCGTCACTCCTCCCTATAAGCCCGCACTGGAAGAAAAATCGGCCTTTGCGCTCCTGCATCATCCCGCGTTGCGTCCGTTTTGGGAAAAAGAACTGGGCGCCGATTGCTGGTTGCACCTGACCACCATCATGCCGAGGACCTGGCTCCTCGATCCAGCGCCGATTCCGCCCACCGCGACGATTCCTGGTCTGCAGATCGGGGGATGCGCGGTCGCCGACTGGCAGGATCTTGCGACCGCCACTCAGAAAGAACGCCATCTGGTCATTAAGCCATCCGGGTTTTCGGAGTTGGCCTGGGGAAGCCGAGGTGTCTCCGTAGGGCACGACCTGCCGCAGACCGAATGGGCCGGCGCGCTGCAGAAGGCGCTCGATGCGTTCCCCCGCACTCCCTATATTCTGCAGGAGTTTCACAAAGGACGTGTGTTCGACATGGACTATGTGGACACGGCTTCACTGACGATGGGCCGCATGTCGGGACGAGCGCGGCTCTCGCCCTACTATTTCGTCTCGGAGGGCAAAGCGGAATTGGCCGGCATCCTGGCGACGATCTGCCCTGCGGATAAGAAAGTCATCCATGGCATGAAAGACGCCATCATGGTTCCCTGCGCCCTCCAACCCGAGTAGCCGCTCCTGCCGAAATTATCCGCAAAATGGCCGTTCCACTTTGGATCTTTTCCTGGTAGCCTAAGAACATCGTGGCCTTAACCCTTTATCACGTCGACTGGTGTCCTGAATGCGCGGTGGTCCGCGACAAACTGGCGGATCTGGGTCTGAGTTATGACGATGTGGTCGTCCCGGATATGCGGCCGATGCGCAAGCAGGTCTACGAAGTCTCCGGCCAGTACTTTGTGCCGGTGCTCAAAGACGGCGACAAGGTCCTGACCGAGACGCACGAGATTCTCTCCCACCTCGATTCCCACTATGCGAAAACGGCATCCTGATCCGCAGCACCAGCCCGCGCCCGGAGCCTCGCAGGTCGGTGGCCGGTGTTCCTGCCACCCAAGGATCCACTCTATGCCAAGGAGGCCGTGACCCCGTGGAGGAATGGAGACGCATTCTCGCCGACAGCATCGTCAGGCCGAAAGACCTCGCCGATCGGTTCGGCGTTGACGAGAAGGACGTGGAAGCCATCGTCGGCCCATACCCCATGCGGATCACCCCGACCGTGCTGGGCACCATCCAGGAAAAAGGCGATGCGATTTGGAAGCAGGTCGTGCCCGAGCTGGTCGAGTTGGACGACATCGATGCCGAGGACGATCCGCTCGAAGAAGATCTGATGAGCCCGGTGCCGCACTTGGTCCACCGATACCCGGATCGCGTGCTCTTGATGGTGACCAACCAATGCCCGATCTACTGCCGGTTCTGCACGCGCAAACGGTTGGTCGGCAAACCGGGCTTTCTCAAGAAAGGCGAATTGGATCGCGCCATCACCTATCTGCGGCAGCATACGGAAGTGCGTGATGTGATTCTCTCCGGCGGCGACCCGCTGCTGCTGCCGGACCATCTCCTCGAACGCGTCCTCAAATTGCTCCGCGCCATTCCCCATCTGGAAGTGATCCGGATCGGGTCGCGCGTGCCCGGCACGTTGCCGGAACGGATTACGCCGAAGCTCTGCGAGATGATCAAGAAATATCATCCGCTTTATATGAACCTGCATTTCAACCATCCGGATGAACTCACGCCGGCCGTCAAGACGGCCTGCGGGATGCTGGCGGACGCAGGCGTCCCGCTCGGCGCGCAAACCGTGCTGCTGAAGGGCGTGAACGACGATCCCGAGATCATGAAGCGTCTCGTGCATCAATTACTGCTCGCACGCGTGAAGCCCTATTACCTCTACCAGGCAGACTTGACCAAGGGGACCAACCATTTCCGGACGACGGTCGAAACGGGGCTGAACATCATCAAGGCGCTGCAAGGCCATACCAGCGGGATGGCGGTCCCCCATTTTGTGATCGACGCGCCCGGCGGAGGCGGCAAGATTCCCCTCTTGCCGGGGGATTATCTCGTCCATATGGATGAAGACGGCGCGATGCTGCGGAACTATGAGCATAAGACCTTCCATTATCCGCAGCCTCCCCTCACCCTATCCCTCTCCCCCGAGGGGAGAGGGAAGGGTGAGGGGGCACGTCGAGAGCTTCCCATGGTCGGCGCTCAATCTTCATGGGGATCCTGTGCCAATGGTGACGGAGGGTTGGACGACCTGTGAGCCGCCGCGTGACCGAGGGCATTCTTCCCTACCAGGACATCAAGCGTCTGATTGCCGCCCGGGCGACCAGCGCCTCTCCGGCCATCGAAGATCGACAGATTCAGCCGGCCAGTCTCGATCTGCGCCTCGGACGCAAGGCCTATCGCCTCATCAGCAGCTTTTTGCCCGAGTTGTCGGCGATCTCCTCGCGTCTCAACGTGCTGGATTTTTACCAATCCGACCTCGTGATGTACGAGATGGATCTGACCGACGGGGCCATTCTGGAAAAAGGCCACGTCTATCTGGTTCCGCTCTTGGAGCAGTTGAAACTCCCGAAGACCCTGCGGGCGCGAGCGAATCCGAAGAGCACCACCGGCCGCTTAGACGTCTTTACCCGCGTCGTGACGGATTTGAATGCCGGATTCGATGAAATCCGCGCCGGCTATCATGGTCCCCTCTTCCTGGAAGTCGTCCCGCGCAGCTTTGCCATCAAAGTCCGCACCGGCCAATCGCTGAACCAGATTCGTTTCGTTCGCGGAGAAGCGACGGTCTCAGACACAGCCCTGCAGAAACTGCATCAGCACACCCCGCTGCTGTATCACAACGTCCCGACGAAGAAGGTCTTGGGCAGCCGTGAATTTCGGGCCGAGCGCGGGCTGTTTCTCCGCATCGATCTCAAGGGAGAGGACCGAACGGATTCCCGCATCATCGGCTATCGGGCGAAGAAGAACAGCCATGTGATCGACTTGGCCAAGGTCGGCTATTATGCCGCGGCCGATTTCTGGGAACCGCTCTATCGGCATCGCCAAGACAGTCTGCTGTTGGAGCCGGAAGAATTTTACATCTTGGCGTCAAAAGAGCGCATCCGAGTGCCGGCCGGATACGCCGCTGAAATGGTCGCCTATGAAGCGGCCTGCGGAGAGCTGCGCACGCACTACGCCGGCTTCTTCGATCCTGGGTTCGGATACGGGGCGAAGGGAGAGATCAAAGGCACGCAAGTCGTCTTGGAGGTGCGTCCGCACGACGTGCCCTTTCTGGTCCATGACGGACAAACGTTTTTCAAGGTTGTATACGACCGCATGCTCGACGTACCATCTCAACTTTACGGCACGACGCTGGGCTCCTCGTATCAACGGCAGGCGCTGACGCTGAGCAAGCATTTCAAAGCATAACCATGGCTCCCACAGATCTTCCCACCAAGGATCCCTCGGAACGCCCGTCCGCGCAGCAGCGGGACGATGATGGCGGGGGCGATCGGCAGTTGAGCGTCGCCGGCATGATGACCGGCACCGCGCTCATGTTCATCGGCTTCCTGAACGTCTTCTTGTCCATCAGCGGCGGATTTGAAATCAATGTGGTGCCGCTGCTGATTTACTTCGGCGGCCTGGCTGTCTGGGCCAACGCCGTCATCGAGAACCCCACGCTTCGCTACGGGGTCATGACCGCGGCCATCGCACTGGCCCTGGGCTTCTTTCATTACGGCGAGGTGCTCTTCTGGCACAAGCAGATCGTGTTCTGGTCCACAGTGGTCGTCGTCATGTACTTCATGTTCAGAGAACCGAAGAAACCTGCGTAATTCCGATGACGATCTCCGTCATCATCCCCACCTACAACGAAGAAACAACGCTCGCGCGCACACTGTCTCATACCTCAACCCTGGGCTTTGATGAAATGATCATCGCCGACGGGGGCAGCACGGATCGGACCATCCTGATGGCCCACGCCTTCTGCGCCCGCGTTCCGCGTGCCTGCCTCGTCTCTGCTCCACGTGGGCGCGGAAGGCAGATGAATGAGGGCGTCAAAGCCAGCCGAGGCGGGATTCTTCTCTTCCTCCATGCCGACACGCAGCTTCCTTCCAACGCTCGAGAGGTCATAGAGCGGGGGCTCGAAGACCGGCAGATAGTCGGCGGCCGATTCGATGTTCGATTTGATTCCACCTCTCGATGGGCACGGGTGATCAGCACCCTCATGAACTGGCGCTCGCGTTGGAGCGGCATCGCCACCGGCGATCAAGCCGTCTTTGTGCGTCGCCAGGTGCTCGACCGATTGGGCGGGTTCGCCGAGATTCCGTTGATGGAAGACATTGACTTCAGCAAGCGCCTGAAGAAAATGGGAGGGATCGCGGCGCTCCGCGAGAGAGCCACCACCTCGTTCCGACGCTGGGAACGGCAAGGCGCGCTCCGGACCGTTCTCTTGATGTGGACTCTGCGATTCCTCTATTGGATCGGTGTCGGCCCGTCGCGATTGAGTACGTGGTATGAGGCAGTTCGGTAAATCGACACAACCCTCTTCATCGTCCGGCGCCTCGCGCCCGACGCCTCGCGCGGCATTGGTCGTCTTCGCCAAGGCGCCGATTCCCGGCCAGGTCAAAACGCGCCTCTGCCCGCCGCTCACGCCGGACGAAGCCGCCACGCTCCATGGGAGTTTTGTCCTCGATACGCTGGAACGGACACAAGCGGCCGTGGCAAAGCTCAAGTTGCCGCTCGACCGCTATCTCGCCTGCGCACCTTCCTCCACACTCGTGTTCTTCAAAATCATGGAAGAACGCCAAGGCGTGAAGCTCCTCGATCAAGTCGGCGATGATTTAGGCGCGCGTATGAATCAGGCATTTGAGACCATCTTTGCCAAAGGGCACCAACGAGTACTCATTGTCGGCACCGATGTCCCCGCTCTGCCGCTCGACCATTACAAGCAGGCTCTCACACTGCTTGAGACGAACGATCTCGTCTTGGGTCCTGCGCTCGACGGCGGGTATTTTTTGATCGGGCTGAAGCAAACCGCTCCGGATTTGTTTACGGAGATTCCCTGGTCGACCGATCGCGTGCTCGCACTGACGCAAGAGAAAGCGGCGAATCTTGGGCTCAAGACCGCTTTGTTGCCGCCATGGCGGGATGTCGATACGATCGAGGACCTGCAGGCGCTCATCGAAGCCAGCGCAACGGATGCCAAGAAGCCAAAGAACGAGCAATCGTTTTCAAGCCGCACCGCCGGCGCGCTGCAGCTGATCGCCAAACGCCGGCGCGCGAGAGCATAACGGAACCCGTTTTAGCGGAGGCCTCATGAATGAACATGTCGTGCTCATCACCGGCGGCGCCAAAGGCATCGGGCGGGGGATCGCCCTCGACTTGGCCGCCCGGCACTGGAAAATTGCCATGTGCTACCGGACCAGTGAGGCCGAGGCCCAAAAGACGGCCCTCGCGATCACGGAGCGAGGCGGGCAGGCGCTGGCCATTCGTTGTGATGTGTCCGATCCGGTTGCGGCAAAAAATCTGGTCACACAAGTCGAACACGCGTGGGGGGCGATCGACGTATTGATCAACGGAGCCGGCCCTTACCATCGGATCAATCTGTTTGAAGAGACGGTCGAGGGTTGGAAGGAGATGTTCGACGGCAATCTCCACCCCATCTTCTATCTGGCGCAAGCCGTCGCGCCGGGCATGAAGGCAGGCAAGTACGGCCGGATCATCAATTTCAGCATGGCCAACGCGGACCAGATGATTTCTCAGCCGGATGTCACGGCGCACTACATCGCCAAAGCCGGCGTACTGATCCTCACCCGCACGCTGGCCAAGCTGCTGGCCCCGCACGGCATTACCGTGAACGCCATCTCACCCGGCTTCATCGATTCAGGAAGCGCACCGCCGGAAGAATTGGCCGGCATGACCAAACGCATCCCCGCCGGCTACATCGGCACGATCGACGATACGGTGGCAGCCGTTCGCTATCTCCTGAGCGACGAAGCCCGCTATGTCAACGGCGCCAATATTCAGATCAGCGGGGCCTGGGGAATATGATGCCCGGAGCGCAAAGACACGGCCCGCTCACCATCTCGCGGGCGTGCGCAGGGAACCATCATGGATGTCGTTCCTGAGGGGGGGTAGAAAAGCAGCGACGCTCGGTCAATGCGCGCAATGTGAAACCAACCCGATCACCTCAACCTGGGTGAAGAGGAGGGAGGAAGGATCTATGAAGAACGATCAGGATCGCGAGCAACACCGACGCTTCGTTCAGGCGCTTCAACACGAACATGTGACCTGCACAAGACCGGGCTGTGAGGGCCCGATGGATGTCACGGATGTCACCCCTCACAATGCTCGCATCAAGACCTACGAAGCCACCTGTGAACGGTGTCACACGGTTGAAAAAATAACGGGCAAGGAGGAACACTCGCCGCCCTGGGATGTGGCCTCGCTCACGATGATGGCCGAGACGCACCTCCTCCACGATCAACCCACCTGCCCCTTCGACGACACACCCATTACCTTTATCTCCTTGCCCAATCCCCGACGCAAAGCCCGCTACCGCCTCTTATGCTACTACTGTGGCAGGCACACCGAAATGAATTGGCCTCCGCCGGAAGCGAAACGATAGGGGGGAAAAGATCGATTGGGGTGCCCTGCTTACCTTCCGAACGCCTTCTTCAGCAACGGCTCCATCTCGCCCTTCTTTTCCATGGGATCGAGGATGTCGGTATCCCCGTAGAACGTTCCATCGATAAAGACTTTCGGCAGCGTCGGCCAATTGGTCATCTTGGTGAGCGCTTCCCGCTTGGCGGGCTGTGACAGGACGTCGATCAACTCATACGGATACCCGTACTTGTCGAAGAACTGCATCGTCTCCCGCGTGAACCCGCACATCGGCATCGTCTTGGTGCCCTTGCCGTAGATCAGAATCTTGTGCGTCTTGACTTCCTTCTGGATTTCTTCTTCTATCGGATCGGCCATGTGTATTCCTCCCTCACGACTATCAGCCATCGGCTAGAGGCTCTCGTCCGTTGTTTTTGCCGTCAGTTCCAAGGCGTGAATGCGTCCGTCTTTCATGGGAACGTCCAGCGCCTGATAAATCAACCGGTGCCGGTCCAAGAGGTTCTTCCCTTGAAACGCATCCGACACGATCACGACCTTGAGATGGTCCATTGTGCCGGTGCGGTCGGTGACGGTCACGACCGCGTCCGGCATGCTCCTGCGAATATAGTCGGTCAACACGTCGGTGGTAATCACGGATATCTCCTTGTTCGTGTTGAGATTACTCCAGCCCAATTCGGAAAGGCAATTCCGCCATCTTCACACTGAGACGCGCCCTCTCAAAAATACTGGCAATCGGCTGAATCTCTTCTCATCCGAACTGAATCGCTTTTGATAAGCCCGCTCGCTGCCCCAGACATTCACGCGCGTCTCATTGAGCATGGAGTACGTGCTTGAATCGTAGGGTTCCGGCCCTTTCCTTCACGCTCAGTTCTGACGGCATAGCCTTTGCTGATTCACTGAATCGCACAACCATACGGAGCCGGTCGAGAAAGGAGCTCCACCATGTACTTCATCATGCTGTGCTGGGCGGCGGTCATCATCCTCATTTCCATCGCATTCATGCGGCGGCTGTGGTGACGGATCATTGAACAGGCGTCACAGTTCAATATTGCTGCATCGTTATTTCCACCATATGGTGGTGGATATCAACCATGGGACGTGCGCACAACAACATGACACATTATCAACTCATTGAAAACACGTCGCGGCCACCTCCGTCCCGGCAGGGCACAAGCCTTGCGCTTATCTGATGCCAGACGCCGCACTCAACGGAATCATCATCCACTGTCCCATCACCAAGGAGGTCGTCATGAGCGAATTCAAATCAGGATTCTTCGTCGGTGGAGAAGCGTGCAACGGGCGTGTGCTCGTCGTCGACGATGAAGCCGACATCCGTAAAGTCGTCCGGATGACGCTTCAGAAAGCCGGCTACGAAGTGCTCGAAGCCGAAAACGGCGAGAAGGCCATCGAGGTGATCAATGCGGGAGAAAATCGGCTGCTCCTGGACGTGATCATCTGCGACATCCGGATGCCGAAAGTGAACGGCATCGAAGCCATCGCCTATTTCCGCAAGAACTATCCCCGCGTGCCGCTGATCGTGCTCACCGGATTCCCGGATACGGACATGGCGACCTCGCTGCTGCGCGAAGGAGTTCTGGATTATATGGTCAAGCCGGTCGAGGGCGAAAAACTCAAAGCCGCTGTCGCCCGCGCGATGGAACAGCGGGAATTGGCTCATCTGTGATCCACATCGGCCTCACGACCAAGGAGGGGAAAGGCGCACCACCGGCTTCCCCTCCTGTGACGGCGGATCGCCCGTCTGGAGGAGAACGGTTTGCGCGCATGGCGTCTCAACCTCTCACGAAGGTGGCGATCCTCGGGGCGGGGCGCGGAGGCACCGCTCTGCTCGATCTGCTGCACCAGATCCGCACCATCGAGATCATCGGCATTACCGACCGCAATCCGACCGCCCCCGGCTTGCAACGCGCGCGGGAACTGAATGTGCCGGTCTATGAGCGCGTCGGCGATCTCGTGGCCGACCGCGGGATCAATCTGGTGATGGATGTCACGGGAGATCCCGCGATGGAACGCGGTCTTCAGCAACTGGTGCCTCCCGGAACCGACATTTTGAGCGGGGCCGCGTCGCGCTTGCTGTGGGAGCTTGTGCAACATGAATCGATGTTGCAAGCCGAGTTGCTGCACGCGGAGAAATTGGCCGGCATTGGCTCCTTCGCCGCCGGTATCGCCCATGACATGAACAATCCGCTGCAGCTCATTCTTGGGTTGGCGGAAAACCTGCTCGACGAACAGAATCTGGACACGGTGCATGCCCACGCCCGGGACATTATCGAGGCGGTGAAGCGCACGACCGCCATTTGCCGAGACCTCACGTCCTATTCACGCCGCGCTTCGTCCATGCAGAACAGCGTGATTGCCATCAACGCCAAACTCGATGAAGCGCTGAAAATCGCCCGTTATGCCGTCGCTCTGCACGACATCGAGATCCGCAAGTCCTACCAGCCGGACGCGACCGTCCTCGGCAACCCCGATGAGCTTCTCCATGTGTTTGTCAACCTCATTACGAACGCCGGGCAGGCGATGGAGCGTGGAGGAGGCACGCTCACACTGGAATCCGCCGTCATCGATGGCGCGACACGGGTACGCGTGTCGGACACCGGCTGCGGCATTCCGCCGGAGTTGCTGGGACAAATCTTTGAGCCATTTTTTACGACCAAGCCGCCCGGAAAAGGCACGGGGCTGGGCCTGTACAATATTAAAAACGTGATTCACCATATGCATGGGACCATCGGAGTGGAGAGTCAGGTCGGTCAGGGCTCCACCTTTACCATCACATTTCCCCCTTCGACTGACGTGTCCGACCGGAGTCCCCGCCCATGAGCGAGACAGGCACAACCTCCTCCCCAGTGACGCGCTGGGGACTCAAAACCAAACTGATCCTCTCCATGCTCTTCGTGGGCGTGGTCCCGCTGGTCGTGGGCCTCGGCATGGCCTTTTGGCAGGGCTCGCAAGAAATCCGCGACATCAGCGGAGAAAGCTTCAAGGCCCTTGCAACGGAAGCCGCGCGCAAGCTCGACCTGCTCGTGGCGGAGGAAGTCGCCCGCACCTCGCGCATCGCCAACGATCCGACGGTCATTCAAGAATTGGAGCGCCGGCGCGATGCGCTGCTGGAGCGCAAGACGCCTTCCGCCGACGCGCTGGCTGAACTGGAACGACGATGGAAAGCGTCCGATCCTTCCATCGTGAAAGCCATCATCGACCATCCCTTGAGCGCTTTGCTGCGGGAATATTACACCGGCGCGCACAGCGAACCGGACCAACTTGTGCCGCAAGTGGTGCGCACGGCGACGAAGATGCTGTTCTTGACCGATACACAGGGGACCCTCGTCGCCGCCATGACGGCGAAACCCGACTTCCGCCACGGCCACACCAACTGGTGGCAGGGGGCGTATAACAAAGCGGTGGGCGAGATCTACATCGAGGACGTGTATTTCGACCCGCATGTGGACACCTACGTCTTTTCGATCTCCCTGCCCGTGATGGACAGTCTGCGGTATGAAGTCGTCGGCGTGCTGCACCGGGTGATCGACGCCAAGGAATTCTTCTCGCCCTCCACACACGTGATCCGCTTCGGAAAAACGGGCCACGTCATGTTGATCGACAGCCGCGGCATCGTGATGAGCTGCCCCATTCTGCCCACCGGCGTCTCCTTGTCGGACATGAGTCTCGTCCCGCTCATCACGCCGCTTCATCCCGGCTGGGTACAGGCGCCCAGTGACGGCCATGGCGGCCATGATACCTCCGTCATCGGCTTCGCCCCTCTGCCGGAAACGAGCCGCGCCACCAACGGGTCCATCGACAGCGGATCCTGGCACACGTTTGTCTGGCAATCGTCCGATGAACTGTTCGCGCCGATCCAGCATCTGTTCACGTGGATGACCGTCTTCGGAACCGTGGGGATCGCCTTGCTGGCCTCGTTGGGATACGTCGCGGCCAGCCGAATCGTCACGCCGGTGCGACAGCTGCAACAGGCCGCCCGGTCGATCGGGCGCGGAGAACTGCGCTCGCCCATTCGGATCCAAACAGGCGATGAGCTGGAAGACCTCGCCGACGAATTCAATCGCATGAATAAACAGTTGGAAGCAGCCTTCGCCGGATTGACCGACCAAGTGAATTTGAAAACGCAGGAAGTGCAGTATCTGCAACAGTCCACCGACCAAATCCTGGACACCGTTCCCACACCCATTCTGTTGGTGGATGCGCAGGAGACGGTCCAGTATGTGAACCGTGCGGCCCGCGAATCCTTCAATCTCCAGGAACAACCGGCATCCCTGTCCCTTTTCACGCTGCTCCCCTTGGACCCGGCTACGCAGAGCAAGCTCCGGCAGGAATTCCATGATGCCGAGGATTCGGCGTCCGCCTCGGACGGACCGCCACGCAGCATGACGGCCCGCGACCCGCTTGTCCCTTCCACGGAGCACAAAGCATCGCCGCGCCGCGCAGAACTCCAAATCGGTCTCCGCCTCTACCATTATCAATGGTTCCGCCTGCCAGGCCGGCCGGGAGAACCCGACCGCATCGGGCTGGTGCTTCGCGACACGACCGATGAAAGCCGGCTCCAAGACCAACTGATCCAGGCGGAAAAGACCGGCAGCCTCGGCGTACTGACCGCGGGAATCGGCCATGAATTGAACAACCCGCTGTTCGGAATCGTGGGGCTGGGCGAGGCGATCCAAGAGGAGCACGATCTGCAACGGGTCAAAACCTACGCGCGTGACATCGTCGCCCAGGGCCGCCGGATGGCCACGATCATTCGAGATTTCACCGGCGTCGCCGGCAGAGAATCGTCGGACCAGCGCGTGGCGGTGAACCTCGAACAAGAGTTGGACCAGGCCTTGGCGACCGTCCAAACCACCACCGGCATGAAAGACATCGCCGTTGAAAAAACCTATGCGGGAGGCATCCGCGTGCTCGCCTTGCCGGATCAACTCAGGCAAGCCTTGGCCAATCTCTTGACGAATGCCGTGCAGGCCATGAAAGGCACGGGCAAGCTCACACTGGCGACCAGCGCGTCGGACCATGTGGCAACCCTCTCCATCACCGACTCCGGCCCCGGCATTGCCAAGCAGCATTTGGCGAAAATTTTTGATCCGTTTTTTACCACCAAGGGACAGGGGGAAGGATCGGGGCTCGGGCTCACGGTGGCGAGACGCATCCTCAGGAAATTCGGAGGGGACGTCCGCATCGAGAGCCTCGAGGGTCAGGGCACGACCTGCTGGGTGACACTCCCCATCCTGGCGTCGTCCCCGGAGGAGGGCCCATGGACTACATCCGCTTCGCGCTCCGAACCGCAACCGTCACACTCGTCATAGGGGGGATCGGCGCGGCGCTCCTTCTCGCGAAGGAAAGCCCGGGCACCCCCGGCATTCCGCCGGAAAAAGTTGCCGACTACGTACACGCCGTGCTGGAAGCTGATCGGACGATTTACACGACCCACATCGTCAACCGCATGCAGGAGAAAGGCATCGTTGCGGCGGCGGAACATTGGGAGCAGGACAATGCCCTGCCGTTGCCGGCTCAATTTCTTCAGCACTCCGGTCGCCTCGTGGCGGAAAAGGGGCGCGGGGTTCGCTATCGCTTGATCGGCCTTACCCCGATTTACCAACGGAACGCGCCGGCCACGGAATTTGAACGCAAGGCGCTCGAAACGCTGCGAGGGCAGCCGGATCGTCCGGTCAGCGGCATGGTGGCGAGCGGGAAGAAGCAGTATTTCCAGGCGATTTATCCCGATCGGGCCGTCTCGGCCGCCTGTGTGACCTGTCACAACAGCCATCCGCTGAGTCCCAAGCGGGATTTCAAGCTGAATGATGTGATGGGGGCGATCGCGATCACGATTCCGGTGGAGTAGCGGGGAGCAACGTCATGGGTGAAGCGTCAACCGTCAACCGAAAAGAGAAGAGCGTTGAGATTGTTCGGCTCTCCCGCGATTGACGAATGACGATTGACGAAGCCGTCACACCTGCGCGGGAGGAGGAGAAGATACGGCGGGAGCGGTGTGATACTCCTCCCGATAGATTTGAATCGCCGTCATTAAGAGGCTCACCAGGATCGGCCCGACGAACAGCCCGAGCAACCCATACAACGCCAGCCCGCCGAGCACGCTCAAGACGAGCGGGAGTGTCGGAATCTGCACCTCCTGGCCGATCAACCAGGGGCGGAGAACTTGATCGACCGTGGAGACGACTCCCACGCCCCACGCCAGCATGACGAGGGCCTTTCCGACCGGACCGACCCAAAATAGATAGAGGACCACCGGCCCCCACACCAGAGTCGTCCCTCCGAACGGCAACGGCGCGAGCATGACCGTCAACGCCGTCAGCACGACGGGAAACGGCACGCCGAGCACCAGATAGGCCAAGCCCGCCAAGGCTCCCTGAACAATCGCCGTGACCAACAGGCCTTTCACCACGGCGCGAATCGTCAGATCCAGCCGCGCGACGATCTTCTGCTTGTGCGACTCATCCATGGGAATGAGTTCATACAAGGCGGCCAGCCAGTCCCGGCCGTCCTTGAACAGAAAGAACAGCACCAGAAGCATGATGAAGAAGTCCGTAATCAGCAGAAACGTATTCTTCATCAGATCGCCCATCTGGCCGACCAGAAACCGGCTCAGCACTGTGGCCCCCGCTACCACGGACTGCTCCGCCGACAGCGCCTGCAAGCTGGTGCTCGCCGCCGCGTTGCGCAACCATCCTCCGATGAGCGGCACGGTCGCCAGTTGATCGGGCAGGCGCTGCAGCCCGCCGGCGGCAATCCAGACACGAATCGTGTGCTCGGCTGCTACGGCTTCGCGGACGAGCATTACGCCCAACACCACCAGCGGCACCACGCCGACCACCAACACTCCGCACGTCAAGGTGGCTGCCGACCATGCGCCATTCCCGCCGCACAGTCTGGTGAGCCGGAGATGCAACGGAAAGGCCCAGTGCGCCAACAGGCCTGCCCACAGCGCCGGAAAAAGGAACGGCTCAAACATGAGCCCGATCTGATAGAGCAGCAGGACGAGAAGCGCGAAGAACACAATGGAGAAGAGTTGCTGTCGCGTCATGAGATATGGTCTGGCTGGTCCGTCTGTTCGGTCTGTCTGGTCGGTCTGGTCTCTGAAACAGACCAGACAGACCCCGCACCAGATAGACTTTCCTGTTGGTGATAGCAGATCCGCCGAAGCTTGTCACCGTGAGGCGGCGAGACCGGAAGATGGCAGCGGATTGCGGAGTGAGTCGGCCGTGCCTCCTACAGGTCCGGCTCCTTGCCGATCAGCGCCACGGCCTTCCCACGGTGGTTGGCCATGTCGCGTACATTGCCGGGGAAGCGGGGCGCCTCCTCCGGCCATGCCGTGACCCCCATATCGCTCACGCCCTGAAATTTGGCGCCGGCTTCCATCGAGATGACCGGGCAGTGGATCTCCCCGATCAGAACGGCGGTCTTGAGCAGTTCGATCCTCTCGGTCGCGGTCACCGTGGCTTTGATGCGCCCGCTGCTGATGAGGGTTCCGGCAGAGATCGTCCCCTTGACGACTCCGTCTTCGCCGACGATGACCTCGCCCTTGGTGTACACATCACCCTCCAAACGGCCGTCGATGCGCACCGTTCCCTCGACCTTAATCTCGCCCTTCAGCTCGACGCCCTTGGCGAGCAGCGTGATGTTGCCGTCGTCCATGTAGCCGCTTTTTTTCATAGCGCTCCTCTGTTCGAGCAATCTTTTCCCAAGATTACCTGAGGACCGGACAGAGTCCCAACAGTTTATTGAAAACGTACGCGTGCACGTCACGCGCAACAGCCTGCTTAAAAGAAGCTGAACGTGTGTTTCAGTCGCTCCCACAACCCGCCGCCATGGATCTCACAATAGACGGTCGGCTCCGTGCCGGCGATGAACACCTCGGGCGTTTTTTCCGGACATTGCGATGTCGCCAACTGGCCGGTCCGGGGGTCGATCTCGCGCTGGACCATCCCGGAGGGCATCTCAAAGTCGGGTGTCGTGCGAGAGATGAGCCGGCGCGCCACTTGGCTCCAAATCGGGAGGGCTGCCTGCGAGCCCGTCAGTTTGATCGGCCGCTCGTCATCGAAGCCGACCCACACGCCGATGACCAGGTCGGGCGTGTAGCCGATGAACCAGGCATCCCGATAGCCGTCGGTCGTGCCGGTTTTGCCGGCCACCGGCCCTTCCACGCCCAAGGCGCGCGCCTTGGCCCCGGTTCCTCGGTCTACGACGCCTTGCAACAGCGACGTCACCAGATAAGCGGCTTGCGGGGAGACCGCTTGGCGCCGGTCCGGCAGCAAGCTCCAAAGCATGTCTCCCGATTCACCGACCAGCTTGTACAACGCCAGCGGACGCGTGAGTACGCCCCCGTTCGCCAGACCGCCGTACGCCGACGTGATGTCCAAGAGCGAGACCGAAGAACTGCCCAGCGCAATCGACAAGTTTTCAGCCAGCGGGCCCTCGAGGCCGAATCCTCGCAACATCGTGCGCAATGCGGGAAGCCCGATCTGATGCGCCACCCGAACAGCGGGGACGTTATACGAATGTTCCAGCGCGCTCCTCAGGCTGACCTGGCCGTGGAACTGTCGATCATAATTCTGCGGAGACCAGGGGCCGGTGCCCGACTCGAAGGTCACCGGTTCATCCTGCAGCAGCGTGGCGGCCGTATGTCCGGTCCGGCCCAGTTCCCGACCCGCTTCAAACGCCGCCAGATACACGAACGGCTTGACCAGAGAACCGGCCTGGCGATGAGCCTGCATGGCGCGGTTGAACTGGCTCGTACGATAATCACGCCCGCCGACCATCGCCAAAACATGACCGGTCTTCGCCGCCAGCACGACCGCCGCTGCCTGAAGGGGATGTTCGCCTTTCTTCAATTCAGGATAGGCCGCCTCCAGCTGCGCGAGCCCTTTCTGGAGCGAGTCCGTCGCCGCTTCCTGCACCCACGGGTCCAACGTCGAATAAATTTTGGCCCCCTCCGGAATCCCCATGCCGGTGCCTTCTTCCACCTGCCGCAACAGATAGTCCAGAAAGTAGGGCGCATCCGTCAGCACGTCTTGCGGCAGCGTCACCTGCACGGGGCGATCCACCGCGAGCTTCCACCCTTCTTCCGTCAGCTTTCCGGCCTCTCGGAGCCGCCGCAGCACGACATCCCGCCGATGGGTCGCCTGTTCCAAATTTTTGGTAGGCGCATAGGTGTTCGGGCCTTTGATCAGACCCACGATCAGCGCAACTTCTTCAATCGTCAGGTCATCGAGCATTTTGCCGAAATAGCGGTGCGCCGCTTCTCCGACGCCATAGATCGCCACCGATCCCGCTTGTCCCAAGTAAATTTCATTCAGATAACTTTCCAGAATTTCTTCCTTGCGATACTTCATTTCCAAGACCAGTGCGGCCACCGACTCCTTCAGCTTGCGTCCCATGGTCCGCTGCGGAGAATAGAACAAGTTTTTTGCCAGTTGCTGGGTGATGGTGCTGCCCCCCTGTACGACGCCGCCTCGGGCCACGTTGGCCCAGAGTGCGCGGCCGACGGCGATCGGATCGATCCCGACGTGAGAAAAGAAGCGCCGGTCTTCGACCGCCAACACGGTGTCGATGACTTTCGCAGGCATCCGGCTCAACGGAATCCATTCCCGCATTTGCCGCGAGCCGCCGCGCATGCCGCTGATGAGCGGAGGTTCGAGCGAGACCAGTGACTCCGACGGCCCTTCCGACCCGGCACGCACCTCCGTCACCACCCCCTGCCCTTGCCCTTGCGCCAACGCCAATGTGATCATTCGGGCCGGCACATGGTTGTCTTCTTGCGCATGGAGATAGATCTCAATGGCGTCGCCGGTCGCGAGGTACTCCCCGGGATTCCTCACCGGCGATGTCACAGGTCGATAACCCAGTCGATGCAGGCGATCGATCAATCCCGAATCTGTGACGGACATGCCGGGCTGCAGGAGAAACGGTGCGCCATAGATCAGGAGCGGTGGATGTTCGTCGCTTTTGGGAAGAGCCAGGCTGGAGGACAGCAGGACGCCATATGCCACTAATCCGGCCATCCCGATGACCAGAAGCACAAGCACCAGGCGGATCCCTTTCTTCATCCCTTGCCGAAACGTCACAGCAATCTCTTACAACAGGACATCGGTGATGTTAAGTCGTTCCCTGTATTGGGATTATCCGATAGGCGTTCACAGAAAGTTCGACAGCTCGTTCGCCGAAATGATGCCTTCATGGACGAGGCAAACTACAAGGGGGTGCCGCTCTCCAATAGTGGGACCGCAGTGGCAGGCGCGCGTTCAAACGGCGTGTCTGCGGTGGGCGGCGGCGGCGTATCCGGTGGAGTCGCCACGAAGGTGTAGCTGTGCCCTTTCCATGCATCCAGAGCCAGACTGGTGACCCCATTGCGGGAACTGGCCGCAAACGAGTGGCGCCCATTGAGCAATTGAATCGTCACCAACCCGCCAGTCTTCTGGGTGATGAGTCCCCGATGGACCGCGGCGCTGCAGATGTACGAATCGTCGGTGTAGACGTCGGTGCCATATACCGTGTGCAGTTCGAACTGTGGTTCACAGGCAAAGGTCAGCACCCGCCCTGTTTGTCCCGACCAGGAATCAGCTTGCAGCAGGCCGGTGGCGGCAATCGCCGGCTCGACCGTCGCATGGTTTCTCACAAACACATACGCCCCGGTCCAGGGCTCCATCCAATCACCCGTTCGTACGCCGTTCCTCACGCTGCCTCCATATTGTCCGACGTCCGGGCGCATTTCGATGGTGACCTTGCCTCCGTCCTTCATCGAGATTAATCCCGCATGGACGGCAGCCGTGCAAATAGACGAGTCATCGGTATAAACATCCGTTCCCCAAGCACCCTCCGGCTGGCCGCCGGCAGGGCACAGCACCGACTCTCGTCGCCCCCAGAAGCCCACCCATTTCCCTGTTCCTGTCGTCCAAGTGATGGAAATCGGCGCAGGGGCTTCGTTGACTTCTCGGCGATCCGGCTTCTCTGGTTCGCTGTACCCTACTGCGACGGAGAACAGCACAGACATAAATAATCCCCATCCAAGCAACCAGGCTGTCGGAGGTATCTTGCGAATGGGGCTCATTCCCTCTTCAGACTTCACGCCGAATCCCGATGGACAGTGGATGGGGAAAAGGCAGGTAGGCAGACCGCAATGTATTCGGCCCCCTCCGGTCCTGGCGTGCCGTAGCGAACCCACTCGCCCTTGCTCGTCATCACCGCTTGACCGGCATGGACGTCCAGCACGGCAGTCTTCGTCTCGACCCGCAGCATGCCACGGAGCACAATCGTGTATTCATCGAATTCAGGCGTCTGCCCCGGTTCCTGCCATCCTGACGGACTCTGCATCCGGGCGATGCTGACTTGTGCCGTCGTTGAGTTCACAAGCCCGATAAATTCATCGATGATTTTGGGCTTGTTGCCGACGGGCTGGATTCTGGCCGGTTGCTCTATGAGTTGCACCATCCGTACCTCCTTGGACAATCACTGCACGATCGAGAGATACCCCCTCTTCCGGAGTACCTCCTCCGAATCTTACGGCCCGGGCAGATTCCGCTATCCTACTAACAACGGGCGCGAGTTCCTAGGCCCGTCAACCAAGGAGACGACCGATGAACTGCACACGCTGCAAAGGGCTGATGATCCAAGACCATTTCATGGACTTTGAAGGCACCTCAGGACACATGTGGGCCAATAGCTGGCGCTGCATGAACTGCGGCCATGTCCACGACGCGGTCATTGAACAAAACCGCCGTGCCGGACCAAAGGTCCTCGCGCTGACGACCGGTGAACCGGACTATCAGGATGAAGAAGTCCATTTGGGACGAGAGTCGTATCTGGCACACGCAGCCTGACCAGTAGCAAGGCCCTCGCCATCCCTGATACACTACTGCGGTCTGAGCCGACGGCTGGTCTAATCAACCCCGCCCGAACCTCTTTTACACATCATCTTACCGATAGAGTTTAGGAGACGATGCCACCGACTATTCTGCTCAGTTGCGAGTCCATCAGCAAGAGTTTTGGAGTGAAACCGCTTTTTACCGACTTGTCCGTCGCCTTGAGCGAAGACGATCATGTGGGTCTCGTCGGACCGAACGGGTCCGGCAAGTCCACCTTGCTCAAGATTCTGGCAGGCCTGGAAGAGCCGGACGGCGGCACCAGATCGATGCGCCGCCATGTGCGCATGGGTTACGTTCCCCAGGAATCATCGTTCTCAGACGGTCACACAGTCGAAGACGTGCTCGCACAGGTCCTCATCGACGAGGGGCTGGACCCGCACGAGCATGGGGGCCGCATCGCCAAAGCGCTCAGCATCGGCGAGTTTCCGCGGACGGATCAGCCGGTCGCCACGCTCTCCGGCGGATGGAAGAAGCGGCTCGCGATCGCCCGTGCGCTGATGATGGAACCTGACGTGCTGCTGATGGACGAACCGACGAACCATTTGGACGTCGACGGCATTCTGTGGCTCGAATCCTTACTGAAAACGGAAGTCCGTGCCTTTCTCGTCGTCAGCCACGATCGACGGTTTCTGGAATCCGTCACCTCTCGCATGCTCGAGCTGAACCGTTGCTATCCGACCGGCGTGTTCGAGGCCACGGGAAACTATAGTGATTTCCTGGAGCAACGTGACGCAGCCCTCGCCGCGCAGGCGGACTATCAATCATCCCTGGCGAATCGGGTACGCCGCGAAATCGACTGGCTGAGACGCGGTCCGAAAGCACGCACCACCAAGGCCAAGTCGCGGATCGATTCGGCCGGTCGGTTGATCGAGGAACTCAACGACCTCGACAGCCGCCGGGAACAGGGGACCGCCGGAATTGACTTTACGTCGTCCGGACGCCGCTCGAAGCAATTGGTCGTCGCCGAGCAGGTGGGGCTCTCGTTCGGCGGCCGGCCGATCGTGCCGAACCTCGATGTATTGCTCGGCCCAGGCCAGAGGCTTGGACTGTTGGGCCCCAACGGAAGCGGCAAGACCACCGTCTTGAAACTGTTAGCCGGCACGCTGAAGCCGGACAGCGGCAGGATCACGCGTGCGGACAAGCTCCGCGTCGTCACCTTCGAGCAGCATCGGGATTCGTTGGATCAGCAGGCGACGCTCCGCCGTTCACTGGCGCCGCACGGCGATGCAGTCGTGTATCAGGACCGGTCGGTGCATCTGGTGTCTTGGGCGAAGCGGTTTCTGTTCAAACCCGAGCAGTTGGATTTGCCGGTGTCCCGTTTATCCGGCGGCGAGCAGGCCCGCTTGCTCATTGCCCGCCTCATGCTCCAGCCGGCCGATCTCTTGATCCTCGATGAGCCGACGAACGACCTCGATATCCCGACCCTCGACGTGCTGGAAGACAGTTTAGTGGAGTTTCCCGGCGCGCTCGTGCTGGTCACCCATGACCGCTGGCTCTTGGACCGCGTGTCGACCATGCTTCTGGCCTTGGACGGCGCCGGGCATGCCGAATGGTTTGCCGACTACGCGCAATGGGAAGCGGCGCAGGCACGCAAGTCGCCCGGCCATCAACGTCCAGGCCGGACATCCAGATCCAACGGACAAACCAAAGAATCCTCGCCACCGCAAAAACGCAAAGGTCTGACCTACCGGGAACAGCAGGAATGGGACAAGATGGAGCGCAACATTGCCAAGGCCGAAACGGCTCTCGCCGCATGCCAGGCAGCGATGAACGATCCCGCAATTGTGTCCGATGCGGCGTCACTCCGCTCGCGCCATTCTGAGCTGGAAACCGCGCAGGCCGAAGTGGAACGACTCTATGCCCGCTGGGCCGAGCTCGAAGAGAAACTCCATCAGTCTGTCGGCAGTCGATCTTCATAACATTCAACTTGCGTCGGCACAGCCGGACCGTGCGTCGGTGATCTCCGCACCGGACATCCGTGACGGCAGGAGCGACCCCACCATCATGCCGGCGCCCGCCATGAGAAATCCGACCAGCTGCGGCGGCCAGACCGCATCGGCCGGCTGAAGAAGTTCACACCCGATCCACGTCGTCACCCCGACGACGATCGCACAGAGAGCGCCTTGCGTCGTGGCTCGCTTCCAATAGAGTCCGGCGAACAACGGCACGAAAGCGGCGACCAGTGTGATCTTGTAGGTGTTCACCACCAGCTTGTAAATGCTGGAA
>CAYNLM010000044.1:0-25675 GCA_964398045.1 uncultured Nitrospira sp.
AAGAGAACCCGCGCGGGGCCACGCGCATCCGACCCGGACGGTCGGCTGGTCTGGACTCCGCGGCCAATCTACCCATCGGGCCGATGATCTGTTGCCGCGTTCAGATACCAATCTTTGCGTGAAGAGGGGGCCTTCTTCCCTCACTTCTCTTTGCCTGCGTGCACCCCTTTTTCCATTAACAGCTCCGCCTCGAGGCGATGGACTTTCGCACGAAAGCGAAATTCGGTCGCCATGGTGCTGTGCGATTCTGCCGCCATTCTCATCCCCTCGCGCCGGAACCCCTTCGTGTCCATGAGCGGAGTAATAGCAGACGCTTTTTGTTCGTAGCGCTTGGCTTCTGCTTCATGATGCTCCGCATCCTTGTCGTACTGTTTCGCGACATCGAGATGTTCCTGTACCGCTTCCTTCATCACATCTGCGCTCGCCAGCGCCTCGGGGAGCCCGCTGGAACCAGATAAGTCAGGCTGATGCCGCAATGCTGGCAGGCCGATTGCGATAAGCGCGAGAATCCCCACGAAACCCAGGATCATTCGCATGCGTGTGTGCATTGGATAGTACCTCCTCCTTCATGAAGTGAGTATTGCGATCGCCCTAGAGGCCGCCTCTCGATCGACACCTTGAGTATCTTACAAGACGAACAGCAGTGCGCGCCATGGTGCATCGGTCACGACTGACCACCGGTCCATCTGCTTCAGTCGGAACCTCCCCTGGTCTTGCGCCATGCCCGATTATCCGATCGGACAGGGTTGCCTGCTGACTTCGGAACGGTTTATCCACCCTGCCAGTCCTTCCATGGTCTTCACACGAAAATACGCCGCATCGACGGTTTCGGCCACAACCGTCAGGGAGCCCTGCTCGAGCATTTGGATGACTTGTCCTCCTCCATGCTGTGTCCTGACAGCGGCCGCCTCGTGCCTTGGAGCGAGGCAGACCAAAGGAGAAGTCGTTACGACATCCTGGTCCCGTACTCGCACTAAGGGGCTTCCTACTGACGTTTCAGATAAGGCAGGGAAGGATGGCACCGGCTCTCTGGCTGAGGGGGCTGGGCCTATGGACGCCTTCTTGTGTGTCTGCCGATCAGACGGAAATGATTCCGGCGTCTCAGAGTTTGTCACCTCTCGCGCTTCTGGGACTTGCTCAAGGAATGCTCGCGCAAGACGAGACAGGAGATTCGGGTGGGACTTCAGCCTGGCTTCCGCCGATCCAGTAAGACCATGGCTGCTTTTCAAAACCAGTCTACTGCCAACAAGCTGAACTCGATACGCCCCGGCATAGAGCTGAATACAGCCGGTATACCTATGGGGAGCTGAAGACTCAATGCGGTCTGCCACCCACGCATGCACGCTCGCCAAACTTTCTCGACATCCGACCTCATGGATAGTGACAACACCCAATCGTTCGAGATGCACTCGCCGCTCTTCCACCGTGAAGGGCGCGGGCCTGGCCGGTAAGGGGGAGAGAACGCTCCCTTCAACGATCCAGGGCCTCGTCGCAAGGGTTTGGCCAAAGGCCAGCTCGACCGCTTGGATCACCGTTTTGAAGTCCAGGGTGTCCGGAAAGTCATATGATTGAGACATGACAGGGGACCCTGCCGTCACAGGGGCAGAAACACACCCGCTCGCCTGCAAGGCACAGAATAGGACCACTGAAAACCAACGGCCAGGGAGTGGACGAGTGATCATTGTAGGCCTCCCTCCATGTGCATCGCGCCAAAAAAAAACGTCCTCTGGCCGAAGGCCGGAGGACGTCATTGTCCATGCCGTACTGTCTTTAGGCAGGTGGAACGCCTTTGTTTCCCTGCCCGATGAGTTTGTAGCATGCCCCTAGAAAATCTGTCAACCTCTCTTGTTCCAGTTCTCGGGAAATAATGGATTCTTCGCGGCCCCTCATGATCAATCATTACGCTGTAACAGACTAACCTGGTCGTCTCGTTCTTTCCTGACGATGTCACAGCAGCTGTGCTACACTCTTTCGCCACCCATGTCTCCTTTGAAAAACCATTGGAGAAAACGAGAACTTCGCGGCCGTTCGCTTCTCTTAGCCACGGTCTGTCTAATAGCCGCCGCCTGCAGCACGACACCGCCCGTCGCCAAGGTCCTCTTTGAAGACCCGCGCGGAACCGTCTTTCTTCAACAGATCCCCGATCGGTCCTTCCAAGCCAGTCACCCGATCAATCTGGAGCCGGCCCTCATCGCCCGTCTATTAAGCGGCGTCCTGATCCAGGAACGCCAGCGGGCTCTGCAAGCGATTCTTTCAGGTTCGCCTTCCCCCATCCCCGTCTTTTCGGCAGAGGAAGTCCAGTTCCTGGCTCCTCTGCTTGCAAAAGCCCTGGCGACCGCCGTACCAGACCAGGTGGCTGGATTTCTACTCACCAGTCCACGCCCCGGCGCCTCGTTGTTGGAATATGCCGCCACCGAAACCACTGCCGGCTCTCTCTATGCGCATGATCTGTCGCTGGGCTTCTCGCTCTCTCAATATCGATATGCGCCGACCAGGACCAGCACGGAGAACATCGCTCACCGGCGCTTGCCCGATTCCTCGGGCCTCTCCGACCGTGTGCTCCTCTTTAATCCAACCCAGGCGCAACGATCCGATAGCATCCCTCGCCCCCCTGTGGGAATGTCCGGCGAACAATTTCTTGCTATCGACTACCGGATTCTGCAGCAATCGTCACCGTCAGCGGCGACGCCTCAACAGATTGCGGCTCCCCCGAACCGCAAGACAGAGCCGATTCGGCAGGATCCCTCAGCCACTCCACCCTCCGAAATCCCGGCGCATGCCACGAGAACCCTGGAGCAGCGCGACGAGGAGATTCACGCGCTCAAGGACCTGGTCATCAAGAAAGATTTAGAGTTGGAAACCATCAAGAAGGAACTGCAATCTCTCCGGCAAGAACTCCACGACCGTCCCGCTCGGCAAGAGAGCCAGAAACCGAAGACCAAACCACCTTCCAAGCCTCAGCCGGCAACCCCGTAGCGATTGCCGCAAGCGTCTCAAATTGACAGCGGGAATACAGGTTGATAGGATTCGTACACTGCGCGAAAGGATGGTCCAATGCACAGTGGGCGTATCGTGCTGGCCGGGACGTTGATTCTGTTATTCCTCGGCTTGAGCTTCAATGCTTACGCCTGCCTCCTGCCGGTCAATGGGATCACGACCGCCGCCATGGGCAATGGCTGCTCGGTTCCGGATGAGCAACCGGTGCGCCAATTCTGCGATGCCTTTAAGACGCTGAGCGTGCAGTCGGCAGTTGAACTTCACCCGACCATTGACTGTCACACCATCTGTTCAGAAGACACTGCCTCGTTATCTCCGCTCCTGAACCTTGCCCGGCATGCCAGTCGCTTGTCGCCCGATCATCCTGCGGACGGTCCGCCTCAAGATCTCCTTCTCAAAATTTCCGTGCTTCGGATCTGATCTTCCCAGCCCGCAACCCGTAATTGCTCCGTTGTCATAGTTTCTGTCGTTCGGCGCTTAGTCTCAGCGCTCCAGTTCATTGCCTATTTGTTTTGGCGCCGAGGACCGCGGAACGCAGACCGCGCTTCGAACTTGTGGGAACACTGGGAGGGCCTTCGCATGAAATGGCATGGACGACTCCATAATCTGACTGTCGCGATCGTGTTTGTCATATTCTTCAGTGGTGAGCAATCGAAGGCACAGGACCCCGATCCTTTGCTGCGCAAGACGTTGGCATTGCCGGAATTGGTCCAAGAAGCCCTGGCCCGGAATCCTGAGATTGTCGCGGCGCGCAAGCAATGGGAAGCGGCCTCGCAACGGATTGCGCAGGCACGGACGCTGGATGATCCGACTCTGTCGGTCCAGTGGTGGAACGCTCCCGAATCCTTCAACCTTGCCCGGTCGGAGAACACCCTCATCGGGCTGTCCCAAAAATTTCCTTTTCCCGGGAAACTCGCCCTGAAGGAAGAAGTGGCCAGCCGGTCGGCCGGCATGACGGAGCAGGCGGTGCGCGCCAAGGAGCGGGACCTCATCGCCCGCCTCAAGCAGGCCTACTACGACCTGTTCCTTGCGCATAAAGCGATCCAGATCCACCATGAGCAGATTGATCTACTCAAACAGTTTGTCGAGATCGCCAACGCGAGGTTTCGGGCAGGAAAAGGCAGCCAAGTCGATGTACTCAAGGCCCAGGTCGAGCTGTCCACCCTGCACCAGCAACTCCCTGTCCTGGAACAACGCCGTGACACCGCTCAGGGCAAGCTGAACCAGCTGCTGGATCGGGATCCACGGTTTCCGCTCGCGCCTCCACAAGAGCCGCGTGAGGCGCGCTTCGACCAGGACCTTGATGACCTCTATCGGGCGGCGACGACCGCCAGACCCGAGCTCAAAGCCGCGGACTTGGCCGTGCAACGGAATGAGCAGTCACGCGCGCTGGCGCTCCGCGAGTACTACCCGGACATCAACGTGGGCTTCCAGCGTTTTCAAAACTTTCAGGCTCCCAACGGGTTCGGCGCGGTGGTGTCGATCAATCTCCCCTTCGCGTTCTGGACCAAGCCGAAGTACGACGCCGCCGTGCAGGAGGCGGCGTCGGCAGTGGCGGCCGCGCGCGCCGACCTTCGCACCCTGGAAAACCTGACCCGCTTCCAGATTCGGGACCTGCTGGCCAAAGTCCGGGCCAGTTGGGAAGTAGCCGTGCTGTATCGAACCACCGTGTTGCCGCAGGCCGAGCAGGGTGTGGCGGCCGCGCGGGCCGGCTATCGCACCGGGAGAACCGGCTTTCTGGATCTCATCGAAGCCGACCGGGCCTGGCGAGGATTTCAGCTTGAATACTACCGGGCGCTCGTCGAGCGGGAGCACCGCTTAGCGGAACTCGAACAGGTGATTGGCGCTGATCTGAATGGAAACAGCTAGCCCTGAGGGGCATCAAGCGTCATTCGTCAATCGTGGCTGCCTCCTCCGGTTGAGGGCTGATCATTGACGGTTGACGCCTTTGCACGTTCGCAATGGCAAAAGAAGCGGTCATGAATCACGCGGGCAGAAGAAACAAGAAGGAGGAAGACACCATGCATCACGACATGCGCAGAAAAGGTCTTGTTGTGAGTGTTGCAGCCATCAGCCTGTTGGTCGGGGGCATCGCCGGATTCTTCGCCGCACATCGGATGATGGGCGACATGGCTGGGATGACCACGGAACAAGGGGGCGTCTCGGGATCTTCAGAGCGGGCCGGTGAGATGAGAGACATGAAGCAGATGGACATGAACGCGATGGCTCCGGCGGGCGCGAAATCTATGGAAGGAATGGAAGGCATGCCGGGCATGCCTGCAACTCCGTCGGGAGCTGTGGCGATTCCGGCTGTGGCGAGGCAATTGATCGGGGTCCGCAGCGCTCCCGCTGTCCACACGTCGTTGGACCAGGAAATCAGGACTGTTGGCACCGTGGGCTATGACGAGCGCCGACTCACTCAAGTCACCCTGAAAGTTCCCGGGTGGGTCAAGGACGTGTTCGTCAATTCGATCGGTCAACCGGTCCGCAAGGGCGAACCCCTCTTGACCCTCTATTCGCCGGATCTCCTGGTCACGCAGGATGAATATCTCTTGGCGTTAAAGACGCAGGCCCAACTGGGAGCCAGTCCGCTCGCCGAGGCCAAGGCCAACGCGGCTTCCCTCGTGACCGGCGCGCGGGAGCGCTTGCGCCTGTGGGATCTCACCGATGCGCAAATCACAGCGCTGGAACGTCGAAGGACCGCTGAGCCGGTCCTGACGGTCTATGCCCCTTCCTCCGGAATCGTCCTCACGCGAGAAGCCTTGCCGGGAAAGTATGTGGAGCCGGGCCTCACCTTGTACAAGCTGGTCGATCTGTCCACGGTCTGGATCCACGCCGATATCTATGAGTCCGAGGTCGCGGCGGTGAAGCTCAACCAACCGGTCTCGGTCACGTTCGCCTCGTATCCAGCGGAAACCTTTCGCGGCAACGTTGCCTACGTGTACCCGTCGTTGAATACGGAAGCCCGCACGGTGCGAGTGCGGTTGGAATTGCCGAATCCCGGGCTGAAGCTGAAGCCCGGCATGTACGGGAACGTGACCCTACAGACGGAGGCGGTCAAGACCTTGGCTGTGCCCAAGGAAGCCGTGTTGGAAACCGGACTTCGCCAACTCGTGTTCATGGATCGGGGGCAAGGCCGTTATGAGCCGGCCCCGGTCAAGCTGGGGCGTCGGAGCCAGGATTACGTCGAAGTGTTGGAAGGACTTACAGAAGGAGAGCGCATCGTCACATCGGCCAACTTTTTGTTGGACGCGGAAAGCAAGTTGGCCTCGGCGTCGAGCATGCAAGCCATGATGGGTCGAATCGGCATGGCCGACTGGCAGATGCGTGGTGCCTATGAAGCCAAGATGGCCATGGGAGAAGGGGGCGTCTCGGCGCCCCCAGGGCGGGCGGGTGAGAAAGATGACAAGGGCAGCATGAAAGGCATGGGGATGGAAGGCATGAAAGGCATGGAGGGGATGAAGGGACCATCCGCTACAGAGACCCGTCAGGTCGCCGGATTGTTTCTCACGTTGACAACAGCACCGGAAAAATCGAAGGCCGGTGAGGTCCTGCTCAAACTCAAATTGACTGATCAGGCCGGCAAGCCGGTGACGAATGCTCAAGTGGTCTTCGTCTATACGATGCCGATGCCTGGCATGACCGATTCCAAGGCTCCGGCGGCCCATAACAAGGACGGGGTATACGAAGGCAAGGTGCTGTTCGGCATGGGCGGCACCTGGGTAGTGACGGTCAACGTGACGATACCAGGACGACCGCCGATCGCCGAAAAGTTTCAGTTCTCGGTCGGCGGCGGGGGTATGTAATCCATCATGATCGCGCGACTCATTGAAGGGAGTGCTCGCAGTCCCGTCCTGGTCATCCTTTGTGTGTTGCTGTTGGCCGCGTGGGGCCTGTGGGCGGTATTTCAAGTTCCGCTCGATGCGATCCCGGACCTCTCCGATGTCCAGGTAATCATCTACACGGAATGGCCAGGGCGGAGCCCCACCCTCATCGAGGATCAGATCACGTACCCGGTCGTGACATCTCTGCTCGCGGGACCAAGAGTCAAACGGGTCAGAGGGGTCTCGGAATACGGGGTCTCCTATGTGTACGTCATCTTCGAAGACCGGACGGATCTGTATTGGGCGCGGAGTCGCGTGCTCGAATATCTCCAGAAACTCACCGGCAAGCTGCCGTCCGGGGTCACGCCGACTCTGGGCCCCGACGCGACCGGTGTTGGGTGGGTCTATCAGTATGCCTTGGTGGATGAATCCGGGACACATGATCTCGCTCAGCTCCGCAGCGTTCAGGACTGGTACCTGCGCTACCAACTGGAGAGTGTGCCCGGTGTGGCGGAAGTGTCAGCGGTTGGCGGGTTCGTCAAACAATATCAGATCGAGGTGGACCCGAACACGTTGGCCGCCTATCGGTTGCCGATCAAGACGGTCATCGAAGCGGTGCGCAACAGCAATGCGGAGGTGAGCGGCCGTGTCCTAGAAATGACCGGAACCGAATACGTGATTCGAGGGCGAGGCTACCTGCGCTCGGTCGATGATATCGAGTTGATTCCAGTCGGGACGGATCAACGAGGCACGCCAATCTTAATCCGGGATATCGGCCATGTCCAGATCGGGCCGGATCAGCGCCGAGGCATTGCCGAGTTGGATGGCAAGGGCCAGACGATCGGCGGCATCGTCATCATGCGGGCTGGAGAGAACGCGCTCGCCGTGATCGAGCGGATCAAAGGTCGGCTGGAAGAGATCATGCCGGCTCTCCCGAAAGGCGTGCATATCGTCACGACCTATGACCGGTCTGATCTCATTCATCGGGCCATCGCGGTGCTTCGGGAGAAGCTCGCGGAGGAGAGCGTGATCGTCAGCCTGGTCGCGGTGGTCTTTCTGTTTCACCTGCGCAGCGCGTTGGTGGCGATCCTCATCTTGCCGGTGGCTGTCTTACTGGCCTTCATCCCGATGGCTTATCTGAAGATCACGTCCAACATCATGTCGCTCGGTGGGATTGCTATTGCCATCGGCGCGATGGTGGACGCAGCCATTGTCATGGTCGAGAACGCCCACAAACGGCTCGAACTAGTTCCATCCGGTCCTCGAACCGAGACCATCATCGCTGCCGCGAAAGAGGTCGGGCGGCCCCTATTCTTTTCACTTCTCGTGATCGCCGTGTCGTTCCTGCCGATCTTCGCACTGGAAGCCCAGGAGGGGCGACTGTTTACGCCGTTGGCCTACACCAAGACCTTCGCAATGCTGTTCGCCACCCTGCTCTCGGTCACGCTGGCTCCAGTGCTGATGGTCCTCTTGATCCGTGGCCGCATTCGAGCTGAGACCAGGAATCCATTGAACTGGGTGCTGATCGCGCTCTACCGGCCTCTCCTCTCAGGCGCGCTCCGTGTCCGCTGGCTCACCCTGGCCCTCGCAGTCACGGCCCTGGCCATCACAGTCCCGGTGTTTCTGAGACTGGGCGCCGAGTTCATGCCGCCGCTGAACGAGGGGACCATCCTCTACATGCCGACCACCGTGCCCGGCCTCTCCATCCCTGAAGCGGCCAAAGTGTTGCAGGTCCAGGATCAGTTGCTCGCGACCTTTCCGGAAGTGGAACGGGTGTTCGGCAAGATGGGGAAGGCCCCGACTGCCACCGATCCGGCCTTCGTGGGAATGGCCGAGATCACGGTCACCCTCAAACCGGAAACCCAATGGCGGCCCGGCATGACCTGGGACCGTTTATTGGATGAGATGGATGCCAAGCTGCGCATTCCTGGATTTCCGAACATCTGGTGGATGCCCATCCAGACCCGCACCGAGATGATCACAACCGGCGTGCGCAGCCCGGTCGGCATCAAAGTCCTGGGACCGGATCTGAAAACCATTGAAAAAATCGGCTTGGACATCGAACAGGCTTTGGCGAATGTGCCGGGGACGAAAAGCGCCTTTGCGGAGCGACTGAACGAGGGGTATTACCTCGACCTGATCGTCAACCGACGCGAGGCCGCCCGCTACGGCCTAACTGTGGGCGACGTGCAGGCGGTCATCACTTCAGCGATCGGTGGAGAGACCGTGACGACGACGGTCGAAGGGCGGGAGCGGTATCCGGTGAATGTCCGCTACAAGCGCGAGCTGCGCGATGATCCGGACCGACTCAAACGGGTGCTGATCCCGACTCCGACCGGGGCGCAGATTCCGCTCGGACAAATTGCGGAGATGATCATTACCCAGGGGCCCCCCTCCATCGCGGATGAGGCGGGGGCGCTGGCCGGTCTGGTGTCCGTCGCGGTCGGCGGGCGCGATCTTCGCGGCTATGTCCAAGACGCCCAGCGCGCGGTGCGAGACCGAGTGACGCTACCCTCCGGTTATCGGCTGATCTGGACCGGTCAATATGAGCATCTGGTGCGGGCTGAAGAACGGTTGAAGCTGGTCGTTCCCGTGACCCTTGGCATCATCCTCTTGTTGCTGTATCTCAATTTTCGATCGCTCACGAAATCGTTGATTGTGTTGCTCTCCATCCCATTCGCCGCGATCGGGGCCATCTGGTACCTCGACTATCTCGGCTACAACCTCAGCGTGGCGGTCTGGGTCGGCATCATTGCCCTCGCCGGCGTAGCGGCAGAGACCGGCGTGGTCATGCTGGTCTACCTGGATGAAGCCTACGAACGGCACGTCCGCGAAGGGCGGATGGCGTCTGTCCGAGATCTGCGTGAGGCCATCATGGAGGGCGCGGTCCAGCGGGTGCGGCCCAAGATGATGACCGTCGCGGCGATCATGGGTGGGTTGCTCCCCATCATGTGGACGACCGGCACCGGCGCCGACGTGATGAAGCGAATTGCCGCGCCCATGATCGGCGGGATGGTCAGCTCGACCATCCTCACACTGCTCGTGATTCCGGTCCTCTATGCCCTCTGGCGTGGTTGGTCTGTGTCCATCGGGGCCCCGCCCCTGCTCACGAGTGCCACTCCCTCCCTGCAAGAGAGGGAAGGCATCGAGTTATCCCGAGAGGCGCAACAATGAAACATGATGTGCAGGTGGGCGCTCTTACAAGGAGAGGAGGGAATCATGACACAGAGACGGAACATTCTAAGAGGTATCGTGGCAGCTCTGATGATGGTGGGAGTCGTGGCGTGCGCGGTCATTGCCGGTCCGCCTCAAGACCTTGTTGCCAAGAACGATCACGCAGGGCTGGAAACCTGGTATGTGAAGGAGGCCGCCCATCTTCGACAGCGCGCGAAGGACATGCTGGTGATGGCGGAGGAGTATCAGAAGAATCCCGGACTCAGTACGCGTGGGGTGGTGTCCAACAAGATCGATATGGTCCAGCACTGCCAAACCCTCGCGGCAATCTACACCAAGGCGGCTGATGAGGCCGAGGTGATCGCTGGCGGTCATCGAGACATGAGGGGCCGTTCATAGACGGTGTTCGCGGGAGCAGTCCACAATTGGCAGGTCGTTTGTGCCCGACAGGGGAAACCCCCTGTCGGGCAGGGGGTAATCTGCATGGGGCCATCATGGAAAGAGCGGTGCAACGCGTCAGGCCCAAGGTCATGACCGCCCCAGCCATCCTGATCGGCCTCCTGCCGATCATGTGGAGCCATGGGACCGGCGCGGATGTCATGAAGCGGATTGCCGCTCCGATGATCGGCGACATGGTGTCATCAACCATGCTGACGCTGTTCGTGATACCCGTTCTCTATGCCCTGTGGCGTGGGCGGTCTGTTCCACTGAAGGATCGGCCGTTACCGACAAATGGCAACTTGGCGTGGGAAGAGCAGGAAGACATCTCGAAAAAGGTACAGCGATAAAGCACGAGGCACTGGTCTGGCCGAACAAGTCACGCTCCCCGTCAAGGCCGTCCGATATTTTGCAGAGCCCTGCGGGGTCTCTCCGAGGAGGACAATGCTCAAAACGTCCTGCCGGCTCAGTCTACGCTCTACATGACGATAGAAATGCCGTCCCTTGATGACAGTGTTTCGCAATGAGCGCAAAAAACAACAGTTGACAGGCCGGGCCGGCTTTGATATAGGGATGCTCAAATTTTTGAGCGGTGAAGAAGTGTAGGACAAAGAAGTCCTACCTTGTGGGTTGGATAAGGACAACGGCGTCCTTTTGGTCCAGGCTCGGACTGAAAGGACGTTTTTTTTGGTTTCGAAGGATCTCAGTTTTGTTCAGCCAGTACGTGTTGGGAGACAAAGGCGTCTCTTAGGGATGCGGCAGAGACTGCCGAATAGCGGGTAGACGGACAACGACGTCCTCAGTTCCACGAAGGAACCGAGGGCGTTTTTTTTCGTGCCGAACATCGTGCCGTGATTCACGAAAGAGGTCCACAATGATCACTCGCCCATATCTTGGCCATTGTTTCTCACTGATCCTGTTCTGTGGGCTGTTCACAACCGGCTGTGTCTCAATCTCTGAGACAGCGTCCCCGGTCCGCTTTCAATCGTATGATCTTCCGGGGACGTTGGAGTCCAATGCGGTAATCCGAACCGTCGAGCGGGCCTTTGCTCGCACCCTTTCGACGCCGCCTCGGATCATCGAGGGCAGCGTGCCCTCTCTCTTGCCGGCGATGCCCGCGCATTTCACGGTGGAAGATCGACGTGTAGAGCTTGAACGATTGGGCATGGTCAGCATTCCCGAGGTCGTCTGTCCGGAAAGTCTGGCCATCGTGCAGGCGTTGGTGGCAGACATGTCTGAGTCGTCTGGCCCGCACAGATATATTGGGTGCATTCAGGTGTATGCCGGGGGGTATCGAGTCTCCGTCGTTGACAGCAGAATGGTCGTACACGGTTCTGACACCGTCAGAGGAGCGTTGGAACCCGAGCCGAAGTCTGGTCATGATCTCTTGACCCGCATTGCACAGGCGCTTCGTGAACAGATCTCGGAAGCGCGGCTGGTGGCCGACTCCCATGCGCAGGAATCAGCAATGCCTGTTTGGAGAACCGACGCGAAGAGTTCCACGGACTACGAGTCTTCTACTGGAGTACAGGTGGCGTCTCTCGCTTCACCACCCGAGCGATCTGCTGCAACCCACGCGGGATATCAGGAGAGGAACGTGGTATCGACTCTCCCGTTGGTCTGTCTGGCTCCAAGGCACGAGTCGGCCTCCGTGAGGACTGACCCGGGAGGAGGAGTCGTCGTCATGGTGCTTGATTCAGGCTCCATGACGGCCGTGGCCGAACCGGTGGATGCGGCCTATTTTCGCGTAGAGACTGAAGACGGAATGGTCGGGTGGGTAAACAATTCTGACGTGAGAAGGCTCCCCTGTCCGATTGGATGATCGGACGCGGGCCAAGATTATCGATTATCGGAGATTCCGGTTCAGACAATCTTGGCCCCGCGCGGTTTACCCTTACTGCGGCTGCTGCTTGCCCATCATGGTCTCGGCCTTGGTCTGATGCGCAGCATAGAGCTGCTGCATCTCGCCCGCGTATCTCTGCTGTGTCTGCGCTGCCATCATGAGCGCGCTACGCCGAAACCCTTTCGGATCTTCGATGGGCTTGATCGAGGCGGCTGCTTGTGTGTACTTGTTCACCTCGGTTTGGGCCCGCTGGGCCTCTTTCCGGTAGAGAAGAGCCGCGGCATGATGATCATCAGCCGTGCCGTTTGAGGCGATTCGGCTCTCCAGTTGGCCCGGTAATACACGCTCACCTGCCATGGACCAGCTCGGCATGACCCATCCTGCGGCGACCAGCGCGAGAGTAGCCATGCCAACTGTGGAACCTGCTGTGACGACTGTCAGCCTTGAGTGTGGCATTGTTCATCTCCCTTCCCTCCCGGCCTTCTTTTGCCTAACGGAATCATACCCCCTCATTTTGCCAGGAACAAGGTCACCCGGATCTTGCATTCTCCGGTTGGGCTCCAGCTTCTTCCCGGATTACCGCTCACAGACATACCTACGTGACTACGTCGTCCAGGCCTAATAAGCAAGGTACCCATTGGTGATCGGCATACGGCGGTCTTTCCCCAGTCCGCGATGAGTAATTTTGATCCCGACGGGAGCCTGCCGACGTTTATACTCACTTCGATCTACCATGCCTACGACACGCACCACGGTGGTTCGGTCGAATCCTGTCGCCACGATCTCTTCAACGGAACGATCTTCTTCGACATAGGCCTTCAGAATGGGATCGAGGACCGCATAGGGCGGAAGGCTGTCCTCGTCTTTCTGATCCGGTTTGAGTTCGGCTGTGGGCGGCCGATCGAGGGTACGCTTGGGAATCATGGCCGTCTCCTGTTGCCGGTTCCGTAACCTGGCGAGCTCGTACACCATGGTCTTCGGGACGTCCTTGATCACGGCAAACCCGCCGGCCATATCGCCGTACAATGTGGCGTAGCCCACGCTCATCTCACTCTTGTTGCCCGTCGTCAGCACCAGGTGCCCGAACTTGTTGGAAAACGCCATGAGGAGGTTCCCTCTGATCCGGGCTTGGAGATTTTCTTCTGTCGTATCGACCGGCTTTCCCGCAAACGACGGGGCAAGCGATCGCAGATAATCTTCGAACATCGGCGTGATCGCAATCGCCTGATAGTCGATCCCTAGTCGACGAGCCAGTTCGGCCACATCTTCCTGACTCTCGCGCGAGGTATAGGGAGACGGCATGAAGAGGCCCAGCACGTTCCCGGCACCGAGCGCGTCAACGGCAATCGTCGCCGTCAACGCCGAATCGACCCCGCCGCTGAGCCCGATCACGACCTTCTTGAAACCGTTCTTTCGCACATAGTCTTTCACCCCGAGCACCAATGCTCGATACACCTCCTCCAATTCATCAAGCGGGGCCTCAAGTGACGCAATAAGTCCGGATCGTTTTCCTGCCGACGCAGGCACCATCGCAACAATCCGCTCGACCGCGTCCGCGATTTTTCCGCTGAGGCTTTTCTTACGTCCATGAGCGAGCCGTCCGCGACCCACGGCTTCCACATTGAGATCCGCCACCAGCAGGTCCTCCTCAAACGCTCTCCCCCTGGCAATGACTTCGCCGTTCTGATCGACGATCACGCTGTTTCCATCGAAGATCAGCTCGTCTTGCCCGCCGACCGTATTGGTATAGGTGACGATGACGCCGTTCTCCCGTGCTCTTGTCGCCAGCATCTGTTCGCGAAACCGGCTCTTGCCGATATGAAAAGGGGATGCGTTGATATTGACGATGACCTCGGCTCCCGCCATCGCTTGAATCCTTGTGGGTCCTTCGGGAAACCAGATGTCCTCGCAGATGTTGACTCCCAGTGTGACGCCACGGAGACTGATGAGGGGAAGCGTTCGACCCGGATGGAAATACCGTCCCTCGTCAAAGACGCCATAATTCGGCAAGAGCCGTTTGCAATAGGTGGCGAGACACCGCCGGTCGGCCATGATCGCCGCCGCATTGTAGAGTTCATGTCTGTCCGCAGCGACCACCGACGGCGGCCTTACCCTTTGTTTCAACGTCGAGCCCTGCCCCACATGTCCAACCACCGCGACGATCCCGCTACATGCGCGCGCCAGTTCATTCAACACCTGCTGATTGTCGGCGACGAACCGCGGCTGCAGCAGTAAATCTTCCGGCGGATACCCGGTCACAGCCAGTTCAGGAAAGGCGACCACATCCGCCTTGGCTTTTCTCGCTTCTTTGATCCAGGCCTTGATCAACCGGGCATTGCCGGAAATATCGCCGACTGTCGGGTTGATCTGGGCCATGGCAATACGAAGGACACGCATAAGATGCTTTCAGTCTTCAGCGGTCAATATTGAGCTCGCTCAATGCCATTGTCTCCAAAATTTCTGTACGAATAGCATCCGGAACATGAAGTGTCAAACAACCCACCGGCTTATGGTAAACTCTGCCGCGGTTTTGAAGGAAGGCCGAGCAGCACTTTCAAAGTGTAGAAAGGCATCGCGTGCCGACTCAAAAGAATTGTCGAACAAGAAGCCGGTTGGCCGGATCAGTGTATGGAACTGGAAGCCCTGAAAGAGGAGGTGCGCACGCTGCAACGCCGGCTTGCTGAACGCGAAGCTGAAACCCCGAAGCCCAGAAGACGGACACCAACGGCGCCGCCGCAGAAATCCTCGCCATAAGGAGCGACATTCCCGCCCGAATTCCTTCGTAGCCGGTCAATACCGCCGCAGGGTTTGAGGAGGCAAAGTCCACAACTCCGCTCGGACAGCAGCCCACAACGCTTCCGACACGGCATGTAAGTCGGGAGCGGATCGGGCCAGCAACTTCACGGCCAGGCCTGGAGCCGCCGGCTCAGAGACTCCGCCCAGCACGAGACCTGGCCGCGCATCCAGAATTGCAGCAAGGCTGTCTTCCAACCGTTTCCACACTTCCGCGGTGACAACGTCGCTAATCAGGTAAAGCGACGCGACGTAATCCCAATCACTTGCCAGCCCTGCCCTCTCCAGCCTCAAGGTGGGAGTGAGCGCATATCGCTCCAGAAGTGAGCGCCCGGATGCTGTGACGAGTCGAATTTCGCTTTCAAGAGCGCCGAACGCCCACCGCTCGCCTCTCGAGACGCGCCCCGAAGCGATCGCATCCCAGAGCAACACGGTCGCGCCGGGAGCGAGGGTGACCTGAATCGTCTGACGGAAGCGGGATCCGGCAAACGGAATCGTCAACTCAGGCAACCATTCTAGTCGAGCCCCTGGACCAACCGAGAGATAGACTTCCTGAACAGCTGGTTCAGACACCGTCCGGTACACGCGATTGGCGGACGGGCTGGTGATCACCACGTGCGCCCCGGCGTGGAGCTGCGCCTTCACTGTGACATGGTCGCCGCCGACCAATCCGCCGGACGGATTGACCAGCCAGGTGTACGCACAGCCGCTGTCGTCGAGATACGACGGCGGAAAGTAGTGCCACGGGCTGGAGCAGGACACATGGGCAATGACCGTCCGCCTCTCGGACAGCTCATACTGTAACGAGAGAGTGCCTACCCGACCGACAGAAGCAATGCTGCCGTCCTCTATCAGGGAAGCCATAACGCTTGATTTGTAGCTGAGGGGACGGGCGAATTACAAATCGGCCCGATAGACCCTGCCACGGCTCATGCCCAACACACAGAGAGTCTCGGCGAGACGGCATTGTCTCCACAGGAAGGCATACTATATAAGAATGCCATGCCGGCTCTATCGACCAACGATTCTTTCCGGAAACGCCGAGGCGGCCGAGCAGGCGGCCTGCTCCTGTCTTGTTGTTCCATGCTGTCCGTAATCTCCCGATCAGCCCTCTTGCCCGCGTTCGTCCTCATCCACGTTGTGGCGACCCAGGGGTGCGCCTTATTCCCGGAACGCATTCCGGTCAAGAGTGGGTCCCAAGGAGCGGTCCACCTTGAAAGAACGTCTGAGCCATTTATGGCGACGCATCCGGCTGTCCTGTCTCCCGATCTCTTGGAAAAGATCTTCGCAGGACTGCGGATCGGCATCCAGCCGTCCGATCGCATCCGTCATAGTGAGGGTATCGCACCGATCAATGTTTTCTCGCCGCAGCAAGTCGCCTTCCTATCAGAGTCGGTATCGACGGCGTTGCAGGAAGCGGAAACGGATCACGTCGTGACCTTTCACGTCGGACCTGAGGCCGAGCGAACGGACGGCCAGCTGTTCGTCCGGGCATCCACCCTGCACATTTCGCTGAGCCACTACCGATCGCCAGCCGGTCGCCCGGATGAGAATCTGTCCCTCTATGCTCTTTCGATCATACCCGAACAGGCGCAGGCACCGACTGCTCCCTCGAACCGTGCGAGAGCTGGAAATCGGCCACAGATCGCCATTGCGTACGACAAGATGGCTCCCGCACCGGCCCCCCCTTCTTCCCCGTCCGTGAGCCGCGCGCTGCCCGACCAACCGGTTTCAAAGGAGCCTGCGCCGGAGAGTGAAGAAGTGCTGCGACTTCGGGAAGTGGTGGACAGCCAGGCGGCCGAACTCAAGACATTGAAAGCGGAGCTTGAGACCTTGAGAAAACACATGGCAGATCAGCAGGCGAAGACCAAACCCAAGCAGAGACCGCTCCCGAAGCCCGGCAATCCCTAAATCGCCTCGCTACTCACCAACGTGGGTGTGGTGTGGAATGAACTGCTCGACCCAGGCGGCGACTTGGTCGAGCCCTGCCCCTGTTTTCAAATTGGTAAAGAGAAACGGCAAGTCCCCTCGCATGCGCTTGCTGTCTCGATCCATCACGGAAAGATCCGCGCCGACATGCGGCGCGAGATCGATCTTGTTGATGATGAGCAAATCGGATCGGGTGATGCCCGGTCCGCCCTTGCGCGGGATCTTGTCGCCTGCCGCCACGTCGATGACATAAATCACTTTGTCGACAAGCTCCGGACTGAAGGTGGCCGCGAGGTTGTCGCCGCCGCTTTCGACGAACATCAGCTCGGCGTCAGGATGCCGTTTGAGCAGTTCGTCCAGCGCTTCCTGATTGTGCGACGCGTCTTCCCTAATGGCTGTATGAGGACACCCGCCGGTTTCCACGCCGAGAATCCGGTCTTGTGGGAGCGCGCCGCGTTTGGTCAGAAACTCCGCGTCCTCTTTCGTGAAGATATCGTTGGTCACCACCGCCAGGCTGTACCGGTCACGCAACTTCAGGCAGAGAGCCTCCACCAGCGCGGTCTTGCCTGACCCCACCGGGCCGCCCACACCAATCACGGGAATGTGGCGCGCCCGCGCAGCCGTCACTCGGCCGTTGCCGCAGAGATGTTCATCTTCTCGATGCATAAGCACGCAAAGAGCGCATGGCTTTCGGCGTTACAAAGAGATGGGCACTGGTGAGGTGGCCAAACGACAGCCGAGTTCCGTCGCCAAAAGTTGATCGAGGACCGTGGTGGGGGGAAGCTCCAGAAAAACGTCCCCGGCCTCCACCTTCACCGGAAACACACGGATCTCATACTCCTCCCCGCTGAGACATTTCCCGGATTCGAGAGAGAAGGCCTTTTTGTGCAAGGGACAGGCGATCTTGGCCACGCCGCCCGTCTCCCCGATGATGCCCTGGGACAAGATGAACGCTTTCTTATGTGGACACATCTGTTGGCAGGCATACCACTCGCCGCGGCTGGCGAAATTGAAGACCGCAATCTGGACCTTCCCATACTTGACGGTGGCCCCGCCGTTGCAAGGAAAGTCGGAGACCGTTCCCACCTTCACCCAGGCGCGCTGCGGCTCCTGCTCGTGTTCGCCTTCGAGCAACGGGGTCTTCTGGAGCACGCGGAGCTGTTCGAGGGACACGGTCTCTGACGGCCAATTGGCCGGCCGGGACTGGCCTCGTTCGCTGATGAATTCGATGCCCGCTTCGGTCTCATCGGTATTGACAAATTGGTGGAAGAGTTTCCGCTGTTCAGCATCACGGACGACTTCCGCCCATTCGCAGGTGTAGGTATCCACCAAATACCGCATTCGCTCCTCAAGCTCGGCGCAAATACCGAGCTTGTCGTGGATGATGACTTCCTTGAGCCGTTCCAGGCCTCCCGCCAATTTCTCGATCCACACGGCGGTCCTGGTCAGTTTGTCAGCGGTCATGATGTAGTACATGAGGAAGCGGTCGATATACCTGATCGCCGTCTCCTCGTCGAGATCGGTGGCCAACAACTCCGCATGTCGTGGTTTGGCGCCGCCGTTTCCACAGACATACAGGTTGTAGCCCTTCTCCGTGGCGACCAGACCGAAATCTTTTCCTTGGGCTTCCGCGCACTCGCGCACACACCCCGACACCGCGGCCTTGATCTTGTGCGGGGCGCGAATCCCTTTGTACCGATGTTCTAGCCGAATGGCGAACCCGACAGAATCTTGCACCCCGTAGCGGCACCACGTCGAGCCGACACAGCTCTTTACCGTCCGCAAGGCTTTGCCATAGGCATGGCCGCTTTCAAAGCCGGCCCGGACGAGCTGTTCCCAGATCTCCGGTAACCGGTGAACCGGCGCGCCAAACAGGTCGATGCGCTGCGCGCCGGTAATCTTTGTGTACAGGCCATAGGCCTTCGCAATTTCACCGAGCACGATCAGTTTGTCCGGCGTAATCTCGCCGCCCGGCACGCGGGGCACCACAGAGTACAGACCGCCGCGCTGGATATTGGCAAGGAACCGATCATTGGTATCCTGCAACACGCGATGCTCCGGCTTCAGAATGTGTTCGTTCCACAACCCCGCCAGAATCGAGGCCACGGCCGGTTTGCAGACTTCACATCCAAGGCCGGTTCCGCACTGGGCGATGATGTCATCAAAGGATCGCAAGGTTTTGGTTTTGATGATGGCGAGGAGTTCCGTGCGGGAATACGGGAAATGCTCGCACAGATGGTTGGTGACCATCAGTCCCGCCGCTTTCATTTCCGCGTGCAACAGGTCGGTCACGAGCGACAGACAGCCGCCACAGCCGGTCCCGACTTTGGTCGCCGCCTTGACCTCTCCGAGCGCGGTCAGATTCCGCTCGCGGATGGCCCGGCAAACGGCGCCCTTGCTCACGTTGTTGCAGGAGCATATTTGCGCAGACTCCGGCATCGCCTCCACCCCGCCCAACCGTGAGATGCCGCTCGACGTGCCGAGAATCAGCTCGCCTGGCTTGCAGGGAAGAGGGGCGTCGCTTTTGGCTATACCGGCGAGGAGGCCGTAGTCGGTGGCATCTCCCACCAAGATTCCTCCGAGCAGGCGCGTGCCGTCATGGCTCACGAGCAGTTTTTTGTACACCCCCTCGAAGGGCTCCTCCCAGGTGATCGGTTTTGCGAACAAAGGGCCGGCATCGAAATTGCCGAAGCTCGCGACATCCACGCCCACGAGCTTCAACTTCGCCGACAAATCGCCGCCGGTGAAGGATGCGCGACCGCCGGTGAGATTGAGGGCCACGGTTTCCGCCATTTCGTAGCCGGGCGCGACCAGGCCATAGATCGTGCCTCCATGCCGCGCCACCTCGCCGATGGCGAAAATGGCGCGATCGTTGGTTTCCAGCCGATCGTTCACCAAGATCCCGCCGTTCTTGCTGACATTGAGTTCACAGGCCCGCGCGAGCTCGTCTCGGGGGCAAATTCCAGCCGAGACGATGACCATATCCACCGCGAGTGTTTCCCCGTCCTTGAAACGCAAGCCCTGGACGATCCCTTTGCCCAGCACTTCCTCGGTCGCTTTGTTGAGATGCACGGAAATGCCGAGCGCCTCGATCTTGCGAACCAGTGTGCGTGAACCGGCGTCGTCGAGCTGTCTGGCCATCAGCCGGGGCGCCAATTCGACCACATGCGTTTCCAGGCCAAGGTCATAGGCCGCTTTCGCCGCCTCCAGGCCGAGCAAGCCCCCGCCGATGATCGCAGCCCGCTTGACCGTCGACCCATAGGCAAAAATGCCTTGCAGGTCTTCAATCTTGCGATACATGAAGACGCCCTGGTGGTTGATGCCTGGAATTTTCGGGACAAAGGGATAGGAGCCGGTGGCAATCACGGCAAAATCATAGGCGATCTTCCTCCCCTTGTCGGAGTGCACCACTTGGGCCTCACGATCGATCCGATTGGCGCGATCGCCGACATGCAATTCCACGCCGTAGGTTTCATACCATTCCGTCTTTGCCAGCAACAGTTTTTCGGCATCCCGGTGGACAAAAAACGAGGTCAGACCCACGCGGTCATAGGCCGCTCGCGGTTCTTCGCAAAACGTCACGATCCGATATTGCCGGGCGGTATCGTACTGGACCAATTTTTCGCAAAACCGCTGGCCCACCATCCCGTTGCCGATCACGACAACGTTCTTACGCGCATGCGGATCGGTATGTCCTTCTTGCATGATGCCCTCTCAAGTCGAGGAGATTGAACTGATCGTTCGTGTTGAAACCCAATGAACACCGGTTGGTTGCACCGAATCGCTCACTGAACCATACTGTCGCCCGACCCTCTGCCTCAGCAAAACAAAAAAGCGTCCGGGCTACTGGTCTGTAGCCACGGACGCCGTTGTCCGATTCAATATCCGTCCTGCGTGACTGTAGAGACTTCGTTGTCTCTGCTATTTTGGTATTAATATCAAATGAGAGCAGATACGGTCAAGTGGTCGATGAGGTCATTCCCTCCCTCGTGCCATATGCTATCTGCTCTTAAGACCGAAACAGTCGCGACTCCAACCGGCTGTGTCGCATCGCGTAAATATCCTGGACCGGCGACCAAGACAGAAGCACTCGTTGCCGTGCCGCGTTGTGACTGACTCGCTCGATCACTTCGAGCCAGCTTTCCAGCAACCGCTGTCCTTCACGCTGCCCAATCGGAATGAGCTTCATCGCTGCCGCCACAAACCCTGTCGCCGTCTGATAGAGGAAGGCGGCGATCGTGTCTTCTTTCGACCAACCGGCTGCAGCCAGCGTGAGTCCAAGACTCACTGCCATGTGACCAGGAGTTTGGTCCGCTTCGAGCGCCGCCAAAAAATCGTCGAGCAGTGGAACCCGCTCTTTCTGCTCCGCCACCAAGCGAATCACCTGGCGACCCATCTGCCGGCTCGCCACCCTCGACTCCCGACCGAGCTTCATCGCGTCGAGTTCCCGATCGGCTTTCAACGCGATTTTCAGAATGCCGGAGAGAACCGCATCGTGCGCCAGTCCCGTCGCAACTGCCTCCCGCTCTCCCATCCCGCTCGTGAGCAACTCGACGACAAAGCAAAAAAGGTCTTCTGAAGTCTTTACGAGCCCCCCCTGCACGGCTGCCTCTAATCCTGAGGAAAAGGCAAACCCGCCGGAAGGAAAGAAGCTATCGACAAATCGAAAACCGGTGAGGAGCGAGAGTGTGTTCATGTGTAGCACTCACCAACCAATTTCTACTCCCGATAGGCTGCTCAAAACGTTGTCCAGCAAGGCCGCAGCCGATGAACGCACCGGAGGCGTACCCTCTGGGGTACGTTGAGGATGCGTTCAAGGCGAGAACGCCGCTGGACGGCGTTTTCAGCAGCCGTCAGAACAAGAAATAGCGTTGGGCCATCGGCAGCACCGCCATCGGATCGCACTTGAGAATCTGCCCATCGGCCTTCACCACGTAGGTCTCCGGATCCACTTCGATGTCCGGCAAAGCGTCGTTCAGCTTCAAATCGCGTTTGCCGATTCCGCGACACTTCTTCACCGCTGCCACCTGCTTCTGGAGGCCCAGCTTCTTGTGAACATCGGCATTCAATGCCGCTCCCGAGAGAAACGTGAGACTCGTCACGAACGGCGCGCGGCCGAAGCTCCCGAACATCGGTCGCGTGATGACCGGCTGCGGGGTCGGAATCGACGCGTTCGGATCTCCCATCGCCGCCGACATGGGAAACCCGCCCTTCAGGACGATTTCCGGCTTCACGCCGAAGAAGGCCAGTTTCCACAACACGAGATCCGCCAGCTTGCCCACTTCGACCGACCCGACTTCATGCGCGATTCCATGCGTGATCGCAGGGTTGATCGTGTATTTCGCGACATAGCGCCGCACGCGGAAATTGTCGTTCGAGCCGGACATCTTTTCGGCCGCGGTCTGCGACAGATGCCCCCGTTGGACTTTCATCTTATGGGCCGTCTGCCAGGTGCGAATGATCACTTCACCCACACGCCCCATGGCCTGCGAGTCGGACGACATGATGCTGATCGCGCCCATGTCGTGCAGGATATCTTCGGCGGCGATCGTTTCGCGCCGGATTCTGGATTCGGCAAAGGCAATATCCTCCGGTACGCGAGGATTCAAATGGTGGCAGACCATGAGCATGTCGAGATGCTCGTCCATCGTGTTGACCGTGAAGGGCATCGTCGGATTCGTCGACGACGGCAACACATTGGCCTCCCCGCAGACTTTGATGATGTCGGGCGCATGGCCGCCTCCGGCACCTTCCGTATGAAAAGAGTGGATCGTGCGCCCCTTGAAGGCCTTGATCGTGTCTTCGACGAAGCCGGCCTCGTTCAACGTATCCGTGTGAATCGCCACCTGCACGTCATACTCTTCCGCGACATCGAGACAAGTTGAGATCGCGGCCGGCGTCGTCCCCCAATCCTCATGCAGCTTGAGCCCGATGGCCCCCGCTTCCACTTGCTCGCGCAATCCATCCGGCAAGGATGCATTGCCTTTCCCCAAAAATCCGAGATTGATCGGAAAGCCGTCGGCCGCTTCGAGCATCCGATGGATGTTCCAGGCGCCGGGCGTGCAGGTCGTCGCATTCGTGCCGGTCGCCGGGCCGGTGCCTCCGCCGATCAAGGTGGTCAATCCGTTCGCCAGCGCTTCGGTGATGATCTGCGGGCAGATGAAATGAATATGCGTGTCGATCCCGCCGGCGGTGATGATCTTCCCTTCCGCCGACAGCACTTCCGTGCCGGGTCCGATTTCCATCCCCTTCGTCACACCATCCATGAGATCGGAATTGCCGGCCTTGCCGATGCCGGCGATGCGGCCGTCACGAATCCCGATATCAGCCTTCACGATGCCCCACCAGTCGATGATGATCGCATTAGTGATGACCAGATCCAGCGCACCTTTTGCTCTCGTCGCAGACGGCGATTGCCCCATGCCGTCACGAATGACCTTGCCGCCGCCGAATTTAGCTTCTTCACCGGGGACGGTGAGGTCACGCGTGATTTCGATGAGAAGCTCGGTATCGGCCAAGCGAATGCGGTCGCCGGCGGTCGGGCCATAGAGATCGTTGTACTGGCGCCGGGTGAGCTTCATGATCCCGCCCCCTCTGTCAAAAATCCCAACTCCTTCGCCTTGTCCAATGCTCGTTGTTTGACCGCCGCATCATCCAAACGCCCATGGGTGAGCCCATTGATCCCATAAGCCACGCGATTGCCGCCGATCGCCACCAACATCACCCGTTTCTCTTCGCCCGGCTCAAACCGCACAGCCGTCCCGGCCGGCACGTGCAACCGAAAGCCAAAGGCCTTTTCGCGGTCAAAGCGCAGCGCGCGGTTGGCTTCGAAGAAATGGCAATGCGACCCCACCTGAATCGGCCGATCGCCGGTGTTCGCCACGGTCAATTCGACAGTCTGCCGCCCAGTGAAGGCAACGATGTCGCCTTCGCCGAGAATCACTTCACCGGGAATAACCGCCGGCGGCGGAAGTGAACCCTTCTTGACACCTCGGCCCACACTCTTCCGCTTGGCGACCTTCGGCGCGGCTTTGGTCTTCCTCTTCATCATCACTCCTATCGAATCGGCTCGTGCACCGTGACCAGTTTCGTCCCATCCGGAAATGTCCCTTCCACTTGCAATTCCGGAATCATCTCCGCCACCCCGGGCATGACATCCTTCTTCTTGAGCAGCGTGGCTCCGTAGCTCATCAGGTCCGACACCGAGCGGCCGTCGCGAATCCCTTCCAGAATCGCCGCGGTGAGATAGGCCATCGCTTCGGGATGATTCAATTTCAATCCGCGCGCTTTCCGCTCCTTCGCCAAATTCGCCGCTACATAGATCAGGAGCTTTTCTTGTTCTCTCGGTGTCAGATGCATGAGTCTCTTTCTCCTCCTTCTACCCCCCTAACCGGGGAGGCGGCGTGCAGGTCCTCTCCTGCGCGCATTGACCGAGCGCCGCCCGCTTCCCACAATCTAACTTGTCTCTTGGCGCGCGGGCAGCGAGCAAAGAGGACGTGCACGCCGCCTCCCACTCACACAACTAAATACCGCTTCACTTCCTCCGCGCTCAACTCGCTTGTCTTGCCCGCCGCCACCACCGCGCCTTTTGCCATAATGACATAGGCATCGGCAAGCCGCGCAGCGAAGTGCAGACCCTGCTCGACCAGGAGAATCGCAAAGCGGCGCGCGTTTTTAAATCCAATAATGACGTCTTCGATCTGATCCACCACCGACGGCTGAATCCCCTCGGTCGGCTCGTCCAGCAACAGCACTTTGGGATTCGATAAGATCGCGCGGCCGATCGCCAATTGCTGCTGTTCCCCGCCGCTCAGTACACCGCCGGGCCGTTCAAGAATCTGCGCGAGCTTGGGAAAGAGTTGAAACACTTCCTCGAACGCGGCTTTCTCACTTGCTCCATTCGACGAACCGGACCGCGCCCAAAAACCCAACTGCAAGTTCTCGCGCACGGTCAGATGTGGAATGATCTCACGCCCCTGCGGCACGTAGGCCAAGCCCCGTCTCGCCCGCCGGTCCGTCGCTTCCTTGGTGATATCCACCTCGCCGAGCTTGACCCGTCCGGACCGCACGGGCAGCAGACCCATGATCGCTTTTAATGTCGTGGTTTTTCCTACGCCGTTCCGTCCCATCAGACAGACCACCTGGCCAGGCTCCACGGCAAAGGAGACGTCGCGCAAGATATGGCTCTCGCCATAGTAGACGTTGACCTTGTCGAGCTGCAGCATAGCTTTTTCGTCGATCGTCGTTCGTCTCTCGTATCTCGCAGTCGACTAGAATGTGCCGAGCGCCTCTTTGGCAACCGCTCTTCTCAAGGTTTGCGCTTCACGCTTCACGAGAGACGCCTCACATCTTTCTAAGTGTGCGCCACCTTCTGTCTACCAAGATAAATTTCACGCACCCGCTCATCGGCTTGCACCTTATCGACCGTCCCTTCGCAGATCACCGTGCCTTCATGGAGCACGGTCACGGTCCTCGCGATCTGCCGGACAAATTCCATATCGTGCTCGATGACGACCACCGCATGCTTTTCCGCCAGCGCCTGCAACAGCACGCCGGTTTGCTCGGTCTCTTTGTCGGTCATTCCCGCCACCGGCTCATCGACGAGCAAGAGCGACGGATCTTGAAGCATCACCATGCCGATCTCAAGCCATTGCTTCTGTCCGTGGGACAACGATCC
>CAYNLM010000045.1:0-25672 GCA_964398045.1 uncultured Nitrospira sp.
TTGATGCCAGCGCTCTTAACAGAGACGGCCGATCGACACACCGCGGAGTGGAACTGGAAGCCTCCTATGAGATGTTTCCTCGACTCATCACAGCGGTAGGTGTTACGTATCTGGATGCGTTCGTCAATCACTTGAGTGCTGTGCGAAGAAATACGCCATTTGTTCTTGATGGGTTCCGCATTCATAACGTTCCACGATGGAGCCTGTATCCGTCAATCAGCTATAAGACAGAAGTGGGGCTGATCGGGACCTTGAGCGGTCGTTACATTGGTGACCGAGTTGGAGACCAGTGGAATACTGTACGGCTACCTTCGGTTTTTCTGATGGATCTCTCGCTGAAGTATCAGCCCGAAGGTAAAGGCTATGGAGTGACGGCCGGCATTCTGAACGTGGCAGACGTCACATACAATTCGCTCGCCGTCCGCTTTGATCCTTTTAATGCTCCTACCTTCGATCCAGGGGCTCCCAGGACTTTCGCTGTGAGTGTTTGGGCTCGGTTTTAACCTGGTGAGTTTGAAGACACGATGAGCAAGCTTTACATTCTCCATAGGTGGCTGGGCCTAACGGCTGGATTGATGCTTGTGGTCTGGTACGGGAGCGGTCTGTATGTGCACTGGCGTGCGTTGCCGAGTGTGCTGAGCTTTGAGGAACAACGCCGAACCTTCGGGGAGCCGTTCACCCTGTCGGAGGCGGAGAAAGAGTTTCCAGAGATCCTGAAAAACTATGGAGATGGACCTATTAAGGAAGTACGGCTACGTCGCGCGGGCTCCCGGCTTATCTATGAAGTTCACGTGGTTGATAGCCCGGGGAAAGTTTTCGATGCAACGACGGGAGTGCTCCTTTCTCCTATAGGGAGGGCGTTTGCTCAAGAAATCGCGCAAGGGTTTATGCCGGCGACTGCAGTAGAGGCTGCTGCCTTGTTGGAGGTGCCGGATGCCTATTCGATACGACTCCCCATGCCTGTTTACCGAATCACATTTTCAGATGACCAGAGCACGACAGTCTATGTTGATCCAGCTACCGCCTCTATCCTGTCTCGGACGCGAACCCGTGAACGCTTGTATTATGCGTTTGGAAGCATCCCGCATTTCTTGAATATGAACCTCCCCTTTTTCCAACACAACAAGACTGTGAAGGACGGGCTCCTTTTCGTTCTGAATGCCTTGGCCGGTCTGGTTGTTTTCTCGGGAATCGCTATGGCTGCCTGGATGATCGCGCGACACGGGTTCCTGGGTGGGCTCGGGTTCAAACATAGCCTTCTTTGCAAGGTGCATTATAGCCTTGGCCTGGGTTTCACTGTTACCAGCTTGTTGTTTATCGCTTCGGGATTTTTTTACGTGGTCAATGGAAGCCCGCCGCCAGTACGAGTAACTCCGAAACCAGAAGAGTTGAAGCCCATTGCTAAACCTATAGATTTGGCCGATCTTCGTCCGGCTAGACAAATAGGTTCGGGCGAAATGAGGAATTCTCCAGGTCTTTCAATGGTGGTATTAAAACAAGTCCTCGACGTACCGCTCTACCATTTTCATCATGCGGGTGGAGGATCTTCTGTTGTGAGAGGCGATACCGGTCAGCCTTTTGCAGTCGATAGTCATTGGTTACATAAGGTGGTGAATGCGTTCTTGGGTTCCACGGACTCCGTTGGAGAAGTCCAATATCTGACCGACTACGATGCCTACTACTATGCGCGGAACGGAAGGTTCCCTGTGTTGCCCGTGTATCGAATTCAAGGCAACGATTCCGGCCAGACCATTGTCTATCTCTCGCCGGCGACCGGGGAAGTTGTAGGGAAGGCCTCGCGGGACTTCAGGGTTTTCCGATGGATCGTTAGCGGCTTTCATGCGTGGGATTGGCCTTTTTTGCTCCAGCGGCCAATCCTTCGCGATGGCGTTATTGTGCTTCTCGTTATCGGTGGTCTAGGTGTTTCGCTTACCGGTCTCTATCTCGGAATAGCGCACCTGAGAAGTTAGTGGTCCGACGTCGATATGCGTCGAAAGGAGTTCACGCTCCGGCGCACGAAGAATGGCGAGAAGGTTGTCCCCATGACGCCTAATGTCTATACCGTTTTCCAGGAGTGCTGGCAGGAACGCCGTCTGGACACAAACCGAGTGTTCCTGTATAACAATAAACCTATAAAGAATTGGGACAGTCTTTAAGGCTGCGTGCCGTCGAGCGAAGATCATAGGTTTGCGGTCCATGATCTTCGACACACTGCGAGCACGAATCTCAGACGGGCTGGAGTCGATACAGCGGCGGCTATGAAGATCGTTGGGCACAAATCAGACCGGATGCATCGGCGATACCGGGCGGCTCAGAAGCTCCACCAGCACAGGGACTAACATTCTAATAACACCCGACCCGGTGGCAGTTGGATCCGAGTATGTAAGTGCGCAACATATCTAGTGAGCGGGCGTAGCTCAGTGGTAGAGTCCTTGCTTCCCAAGCAAGTTGTCGTGGGTTCAAATCCCATCGCCCGCTCCAAACAGAGCTTGCTCGACCCGGAGCCCTTCTGATTGATCTTGGCGACGGGATAAACACCTCAATAGGTTTTCCCTCTTCTCTGGGCGCCTACTTTCATCTACATGATCTTCGTTAAGCTCATGACGTTCTGCACCATGGTGTTGGTCTTTTCCAGCTGCCACTACTATGAAGAGTATCGCGTCCTGAAATCGAAAGCCGATCTTCAGGACGAGCAGGCGGAGCTGCTACGGGCCTATCGGCTCTGTTTGACGAAGTACCAGGAGGATCCTCCGAAGGCGAAAGAGCTGTGCGCACCCTATACGCAAAGGCTTCGCGAAGTCGAAATCAGACATCCAACGGGGCGGTAGGCCTCTGACGAAAGGATAGTGTCGTGACACCAAGACGATTCCTTCTGCTTCTCGTTGCGACGTCCCTTGGAGGCGTCGTAGGTGGCGCACTCAGTGACCACCTGCTGTCCGTGAGATCCGCAGGAGCTCAAAAAGCCAATGGCGTGAATGCGGAGGAGTTCCTGCTCCTCGATTCAGCCGGGAAGGCGAGAGCCGGTCTTGGGTTGGATGCTAACGGCGAGCTGGGTCTGGTCTTGACGAGCAAGGACGGCAGTCGAACCTTGACCTTGTCCCCTGATGATCGCCTGGCGATCAAGCTGGTTGAGCGGGGAGGCCGGGTTCTCTGGGCTGTGCCGTAATGTCGCCGGGAGGAAGGAGTATCGAGGAGGTGCTAGACCGCCTTCTTGACCAACCCTGAACGTAAGCAGCGGGTGCAGACGCGGATCCGCAGATTCGCTCCATTCACAACCGCGCGAACGGTTTGCAAGTTGGGGCTGAATGTCCGCTTCGTCTTGTTGTTCGCGTGACTGACGTTGTTCCCCGACTGGGGTTTCTTCTCGCAGAGATCACATACAAAGGCCACGGCAACGCTCCTTCCAAATGAGTCGATCTTCGACCAAAGCGGGGTGATGCTACCACAGCTTGGCGAAGGCTGACAAGCGGCTGAGTAAAGGAACTCTTTCCAATGGAACTTGTCACCGCCATAGGGTTTACGGCCGGCGCGCTGACGACGATCGCATTCTGGCCTCAGCTCCGACGGACCTGGATGACCAAGTCGGCTGATGATGTCTCGCTGGCCATGTTGTTGACATTTACGACCGGTGTCTTTCTCTGGTTTGTGTACGGGCTCCTCTTACATTCCTGGCCCATCATCGTCACCAACGTGGTGACGTTTCTCCTCACCGCGGCCATTCTGGTTCTCAAGCTTCGATTCAAATCATAGGAATGCGGCTGCAGGGCAGCCTGTCTGTACATCGTACTGAACGGGCAGAGTCTGTCTCTTGATTAGCGTCGGGTAGAGAGGAAAGAGGGATTCATCGATGCGGTGAGCGGCACGCTGATGTCGAACGTCGGATCACCTCCGTCGTCCAACCTGTCCTTTCCGACGCTGTACAGTTTCTTCTGGGTCGGACTCCATAGCATAGGAAAGCCGGTGAACGGATCGAAGTACATCGATCCCACTTCCGCCAGCCGATTCGGGATCGCGACCGTCGAAGCAGGGTTCCTCAACAGGATTTGCAAGGATGCCAACCGGAGTCGAGCATCGGTTTCCACCAGCCGCTGGCTGAAGGGTTCCCAGTTCGGCTCAAATTCCAGAGGGTTCGCCATGCGCTCCAACAACGTCAATGACGAGTGACGCGCCACATCATGCAATTTTGGCAGGGGACTGTGGACCGAATCGGCGGCTTTGATGGTCGCATCATAGAATGTCGCGTAGGTATCCCATGTCCGTTGTGATGCGGAGGACATTCCGAAAACGCGCCGGATCTTGGGGTGTGCAATGGTGCGGAACAGGTCCGGCTGAAGACGGGCGGCATGAGCCAGTGACTCCACCGCTGGAGCATCGGCAATCTCTTGAGGGATCAGATTCTGTTCGGCTTGCTGTTCCCGCCGATAGCCCAGGACGAACTCGCTTTGTACGGGCCATCTCAGTGAATACTCGCCGCGGGTCAAAGGCTTGAGGAGAGGGAGCCCCCGGGTGAGCAGGCTCCGATCAAGCGTGGGTTGGCTGACCATGCGGGACAGGAGGTGGACATCGTCTTCCAGCATCACTTCCGCCAACACCTTCATCGGCAGCGTGCGGGCTTCTCGCAAGACCATTCTCCATCGGGCCACATCCGATTCTAGTCGTTCGATACCGAGCCTGGTCTGTTGCGCGAATCCTTCGGCGATGTAGAGCCGGTGTGTGCCCAAAAGCTCTTCGACGCGTGGGACGCCCATGCGGGCATAGCCCCAGTCCTCAAATCGCATGTGCAGCCACTGTTCGTAGCGCAGGAGCAAGGTACGATACCGCGTGGCGGAGGTTCGGAAGAGCGCATCGCGTCGTTGAAACTCTTCCAGAGGATTGTCGGCGTTCCATTCCGGAAGAACCTGATCGGTGCCGACAGGGATGCGGAGATCAGACCGTCCCGGTTTGTCGAAGTCAAATCCATGCTGTGCCTGCTGAGCTTCTGATTCGAGCCAGATCTCATAACCCGTCTGTACCGGGTTCGCACCGGACGCCGATGCCAATCCCAACAGCAGAAAATAGCCGTTCTCGAGGGGATTCTCGATGGCGTGGGTCAGGGGGTCCGTCAGCTTCAGGAAGGTCTCGCTCGGTTTGTCTTTCTTTGAGGACCAAATCAAACCGGAGACTTCAAAAAATAGTCCGACGATGCAGAGGCCGATGATCACGTTACGCATAGGAATTGTCCGTACCTTCTAAGCGAGTCATGTTGAAATGACGGTTTTGGTCTTGCTCGCCTGCCATTGCTTGCAGCTGAATGAGCAAGGCCTATGCCGAATAGCCTTTCAAAAACTCCTTGTTCAATGGGCAGTTCTACGGAGGTGTTGTTCCAGCAATAGGACCCCTCCTGTAGCGAGTGAGCGAGATCGGACATTATTGAACTTGACAAGTTTTGTCGCTCTCTCCTAGAGTGCCTCCACATTATTGTGGATCTTGAGTGACGGGAAGAGGGTGCAAATCCCTCGCGGTCCCGCCGCTGTAAAGGGGACGAACCCCGCTGATGCCACTGTCCTCACGCGAGGATGGGAAGGCGCGGGAAGTAGATCGGCGCCAAAGCGCCGGTCCCCTAAGCCAGAAGACCTCCTCAGGATCTTGCGCGCTCTCCCTCGTGGGCTGGGGAGGGTTTGAGGATGAAGCTGCGGGTTGCAATCCTCAGGGTGTCAGCCCTGGGGATTTTTTATTTGAGCCGGATTATTTGCAGCTGGTGGGGAACGGCGGTGAGCGTCGGGCTCGCCGTATTGTGGTCGAGTGGAATCGCTTGGGGCGTTGAGGAGAAGTCGTCTGACATGAAACGGCGCCAACAAGGCATTCTCACCGGCATGCCGTTCATGGCGAACATTACACCGCGCACGTTCGTGGATGATGCCGGAAGGAAGCTGTACGTCGCCAAGGCGCCGCAACGTGTGGTGTCGTTGGCGCCGAGCATCACGGAGATGCTGTTTGCGATCGGGCTGGACGAACAGATCGTGGGCGTCACCGAGTTTTGCGACTTTCCTCCCGCGGCGAAATCGAAACCGAAAGTCGGCTATTCCAATCCCAATATTGAAGCGCTGGTCGCGCTGCAGCCTGATTTGGTGCTGGCGCCGAAAGAGTTTCTGCGCGCCGACGTGCTGGCCAAACTGGAGCAGCTCAAGATTCCCACCTTTATTCTCGAGGCCAAGAGTCTTGAAGAAATTCCGTTGCACATTCAGACACTCGGACGAATCGTCGAGCGATCGCCGGAGGCTGCTGCCGTGGCCCACGCCATGCGGCAGCGAATGGCGGAGGTCAAGCGCAAGGTCGAGTCCCTGCCGGCCAAGCGCGTGCTCTATGTGTTGAATAGTCAGCCGCTGATTACTGTCGGACCAGGGAGCTTCCTTCATCAGATGATCGGCCTGGCCGGCGGCATTAACGTCGCGTCTCAGGCCGGAGCACCCTATCCGCGTCTGAGCATGGAGACGGTGCTGAAAGAAGATCCGGAAGTGCTCGTGTTTCCCGTTGGAACGGTCGAGAGCGTCCCGCAAAGCGAGCAGCAACAATGGCAACGATGGACCTCGTTGTCGGCGATCAAGAATCAGCGCATCCATGAAGTGTCGTCGAATTTACTGAATCGTCCCGGACCTCGTATTGTAGAAGGGCTGGAGCAGCTGGCCAAAGTCATCCATCCGGAAGCCTTCGGTTCCGGTGGCGAGTCTTCTCATCCATGACGTCTCCCGCTCACCAGCCGTCATCGACGGTTCCAGTCGGTTCCTTGGGCGAATCCCTATTGGAGCCGAAGCCTCCCGTGCCATCCCCCGTCACCGGCGTATTTCGCCGGGCGGTTCTGACCGCGCCACGCTGGTTCTGGATCATGGGAGCGCTCTCGCTGGCGACGATCTTGCTGGGGCTGGTCTGCTTGCATTTCGGGGCTCAGCCGATTGGGCTTGGCGAAATAGCTCAGATCCTATTGCGCGCAATCGGCGGCGAGGAGAGCGACCGTGAGGCGATCGGCGCAACGGGAACTATCTTGATGCAGGTGAGGCTGCCGCGCGTATTGTTGGGATTTTTGGTGGGCTGTTGCCTGGCCTCGGTGGGGGTGGCCTTGCAGGCGCTGTTGCGAAATCCCTTGGCCGACCCCTATGTGCTCGGTGTCTCCAGCGGCGCGGCGCTTGGAGCGTCGTTGGCGGTGCTGTTTGGAATAGGCACCACGTTTCTCGCCGCCTCGGCGCTGCCGGCCTGCGGATTTGCCGGCGGCCTTGTGGCGTTACTCGTCGTCTACCGCATGGCCGCGACGTACGAGCGCTTGCCGATCCATAGTTTATTGTTGGCCGGTGTCATCTTGAACGCGATCTTTTCCGCGTTGATGATGTTCATCACGTCCATCATGGATCCGAATCGTTCATTCGGCATGATGGCCTGGTTGATGGGGACACTCACGGCCCCTGCCTATCCGATCCTGATGATGCTGTCTCTGTATCTCCTGACCGGTCTGTTCCTCTTGTTCAGGCAGGCCCGCGTGCTCAACATTCTCGCGCTGGGAGAAGAGTCGGCGCGGTCGTTGGGTGTCGATACGGAACGGGCGAAGCGATCACTGTTCGTGGTGTCGGCCTTGCTGACGGGGGCGGTCGTCTCCGTCAGCGGCATGATCGGGTTTGTCGGAATGGTGATTCCCCACGCGGTCCGTCTGGCGATCGGCGCGGACCATCGGCTGCTGTTGCCCGCCTCAGCTCTTGTCGGCGGTATGTTTCTCATGGGGGCCGATACGTTGGCGCGCACGTTGTTGTCACCGGCAGAGATACCGGTCGGGATCATTACGGCGTTAGCCGGCGGACCGTTTTTTGTCTACCTCCTCGTCTGGCGAAAGGATCGGTTGGCATGAGCCCATCCATTGCGACTCAGCAACCATCGGAGCACAGTCGTCATTCTGAGGCAGCGAGTGCCTGCGCTCAACCGTCTGCCTATGATGTGCAATCTGTTCGCTTCCGCTATCGCGTGAACGAATCGGAAGACGCCGGGTGGGTCCTCAATGGAGTCACCTTTCAGGTCGAGCCGGGGGAAGTGCTTGGCATCGTCGGTCCGAACGGATCCGGCAAGACTTCCCTGCTGAAACTGTTGGCCAAAATCGTCAGCCCGCGGCAAGGTGGTCTGACCCTGTTTGGGAAAAATCTCCTGGCGATGCCACAGGGAGAGGCTGCGCGCCTGGTCGCGTTGGTACCGCAAGACACGCAGCAACAATTTCCCTTTACCGTGACGGAAACGGTGCTGATGGGGCGTTTCCCCCATCGGCCTCACGACCGATGGAGTCTGGGATTCGGCTGGGAAAACCAGGAAGACCTGGCGATTGCAGAAGATGCCATGGCGACGATGGACATTGCCCACCTTGCCCATCGACTGGTTACGGATCTCTCCGGCGGCGAACGCCAGCGAGCGGTGATCGCGCGGGCACTCGCGCAGGCCCCGAAAGTCATGCTGCTCGACGAGCCGACGGCCTTTCTCGATCTCCAGCATCAGATCGAGATTTGTTCCGTCCTGCGCCGCTTGAAGGAAGCACGTGGCCTCACGGTTGTGTTGGTTTCGCACGATCTGAATCTCGCCAGCCAATACTGCGATCGGGTGTTGATGTTGAAGGATGGCTCTGTCTTTCGAACAGGGAGTCCGCAAGACGTGATGTGCGCCGACGTGCTGCGTGCTGTCTATGGATGTGAGGTGTTGATCGATCCACATCCTGAGTCTGGACTGCCACGCATCACGTTACCGAGCAGAACGAACCATGTGAGGAGTGGTCAGTGATGAGTGATGGGTTATCAGCAGAGGGAAGTAGTGAAGAGATGTTCCGGTCTCGTCACTCATCACGATCATGAGTAGGAGAGCGGGATGGGTTCGTGTCCGGTCCACCCGCCAGTAGCAGGGGCACGGTGCATTCATCAATCTGGGGGAGTGTTAGAACCAAGCCGTCAGCGACGGGGAAGACGGTGCAAATCCGTCACGGTGCCGCCACTGTAAGCGGGGAGTGATCCTGCACAAAAGCCACTGTCTCAAGGGCAGTGACAGGTGACAAGTGACAAGTGACGAGAGGGAATTGAACTCGTCACGCGTCACGCATCACGCGTCACGGTTCCACGATGGGAAGGCGCAGGTGAACGATGATCCGCAAGTCAGGAGACCCAGCTGTCAGCCGTTTCTCTATACCCTTCGAGCCAAAGGGAGGTAGTCATGTCGTGGGTTTCTGCATGTCTTGTTCTGCGTGCGCTTGTTTTTGTCTTTTCGGTTGTCGTTCCTATTCATGCCGCTTCGGCCCAAGACCTTGCCATGGCCGATCAATCTGAAATTATTGAGACTCGTGAAGTGGTCGTGAGCGCCACGAAAACCCCGGTGCCCCTGAGTCAAGTGACCAGCGCGGTGGAGGTTATTACCGAAGAAGATCTGAAGCGCCGGCAGATCAAGACGGTCGTGGATGCGCTACGCCTGAGCCAGGGACTGACCGTTTTCTCGAATGGAGGGCCGGGCTCGTCGGCGAGCGTGCGTATCAGAGGTAGCAACTCTGATCAAGTCCTGGTACTCATCGACGGCGCAATCATGAACAGCGCCACACTAGGCAGTTTCAACTTCGCCAATTTGACGACCGACAATATCGAACGAATTGAAATCCTCCGCGGCGCACAAAGCATGCTGTGGGGGGCCGATGCGATGGGAGGCGTGATCAATATCACCACGAAGAAGGGGGGTGCGACTCCGTCAGCAAACGGGTTCTTCGAGTACGGTTCTTTCTCCTCCATACGAGAAGGGGCTCAGGTGTCCGGGCAAAAAGGACCGGTGGATGTGTCGGCGGCTCTCTCGCGATGGGATTACACGGGTTTCTCAGCGGTGAATTATCGCCGTGGCGCGTCGGAACGAGACGGGTTTCACAATTGGCAAGCGTCCACGCGAATCGGCGTGGCACTGCCTCATGACGGGAAAATCGATTTGAACTTCCGTTTGCTCCAAGGAAAGATCGATTTTGACAACGGATTTTCTCCAGGCTTCGATGTGCTGGGGGCCTTCAGCAACAGCCAGCAATTTGTCTACGGGGCCTCGTATCAGCAGCCGATCACGAATTGGTGGAATCAGTCGCTTACGTTGACCCGTCAAACTGAGACCCTGGAGTCGGCTCCCGGGACCACACAGCGCAACGTCCTCACCGGAGCAATTTCGACTCCGTTCGGAAGCCGCTCGGAGATCAATACGCTCGCCAATCGAGTGGAATGGCAACATAACTTCCAAGTCGGGAAACCCTTGTTACTCACGGCCGGATATCAATTTCGTGATCAACAAGGGGAAAACCTGAATATCACCACGAACACGGCCACGTTTAACAATAAAACCATCTCGAGTCATGCAGGGTTCGCCCAGGCTCAGCTAAATTTGTGGGATCGGGTCTTTGCGACCGGAGGCGTGCGTATCGACGATTACAACGTATTCGGCACCGCCACGACCTACCGGGCCACTGCCGGCTACCTCCATCAGGAGACCGGCACAAAGATTCGTGGCAGTTACGCAACCGGGTTCCGTGCCCCAACCATCAATCAGCTCTTCTTCCCCGGGTTTGGCAACACGAATCTCCAGCCGGAGCGAAGCCAAAGCATGGATGTCGGAGTGGATCAATATCTCTTGAACAACCGGTTGACGCTGAGTGCCGGCTACTTCTGGAATCGGTACAGGGACATGATTGTCGCTCAGCAAAGCGCGACCGTCTGTGGGATTGGACCGTTCGGTCCAAATTTCTGCGCACAAAACATTGGTCTCGTCGGGACTAAAGGTTGGGAGGCAAGCGTCAAGTATGCCGTACTAAAAGATCTCCCCGGCATCAAAAGCTTGGATCTGCAAGCGCAATATACGAATACGATGACTCGCAACCTTCTGCAGCAGGTGGGAAACAGAGTGCCGCGCATTCCGGTAGATCAATGGAGTCTCATCCTTAGCTACCAGCCGATCGAACCGCTGATGGTGACGCTGGAAGGCCGGTATGTGGGCTCGCGCTTTGATGACATCAGCAATACCCAAAAGATGAAAGCTTTCGATGTCTGGAATCTGACGGCGAACTATGAAGTGGTCAAAGGGGTTCAGACATACATTCGGGCGGAAAATCTGTTCAATGAAAAGTATGAGGAAATACTTAATTTCGGCACACCAGTACGATCTGTGTTTGCCGGTGTGCGGGTGATGTATAACTAACAGGAAAAGAGGGTATGTGACGTTCCCCCGTCTTGTCATCGCCGGTACTTCCAGCAGTGTCGGCAAGACGACCGTGACGCTGGCGCTCTTGGCGGCCTTGCGGAAGCGAGGCCGCCGCGTCCAGCCGTTCAAGGTTGGGCCGGATTTCATTGATCCCGGCCATCACACGACAGCCAGTGGCCGGACGTCTCGGAATTTGGATGGCTGGATGCTGGGGGAGAGCGTCAATCGCGAGATCTTTGCGCGCGCCGCCGCCGATGCGGACATCTCCATTATAGAAGGGATGATGGGGCTGTTCGACGGGAGCTCGCCGGTGAATGAGATCGGGAGTACGGCCGAACTGGCGAAGCAATTGGACGCGCCCGTGCTGCTTATTATTGATGGGAGTGCGATGGCCCGGTCGGCGGCGGCCATGGTGTCGGGATATGCGAAATTCGATCCGGAGCTACGGGTGGCCGGCGTGTTGTTCAATCGGGTCGGCAGCGAGGGGCACTACCGGCTGTTGAAGGAAGCGGTTGAAGCGGAGACGGATGTAGCGGTCGTGGGTTATCTGAAGCCTGATCCGACCGTCACGGTTCCGGATCGGCATCTTGGTCTGGTGACCGCGATCGAAGAGGGATCGACGGAACTCTATAACCGGCTGGGACGTGCCGCACGCGAAACCGTGGACCTGGACCGAGTCGAAGCGTTGGCACGGATGGCTGGTAGTGCAGGGAGTCCCCTCCTTTGTAAGGAGGGGCAAGGGAAGGTAGAGGAGGTGGCTGCGGGGGGGAGGGGAATGCCGAACGGGATCGTGCGCGTCGGTATTGCCCATGATGCAGCATTCTGTTTTTACTATCCGGAGAATCTTGAGCTGCTCGAAGCGGCGGGCGCGGAAGTGGTGAAATTTTCACCGTTGCATGACGAGGTATTGCCGGACGTCGACATGCTCTACCTGGGGGGCGGCTATCCTGAACTTTATGCTGAGAAATTGACGGCGAACGTGGCGATGCGTCGGGTCATTCGTGCCTTTGCCGAGCGCGGCGGGACGATCTATGCAGAATGTGGAGGGATGATGTATCTCACGGAGGCCATCCGTGATTTCGAGGGAACATCGCACGAGATGGTCGGGTTATTTGCGGCTGAAGCCGTGATGAAGAAGCCGGGGCTGACGTTGGGATATCGAACGGTGGAGTTGTCGCAAGCCTGCATCCTCGGTGGCCCCGGCGCCATCGCACGGGGGCATGAGTTCCATTATTCCACGCTGCTTCCGAGAGGACCGCTCGACTATGCGTGCTCGCTGAGTGATGTGCGAGGCATGTCGAAGGGCCCGGATGGTCTGGTGATGGACAATGTGCTCGCGCTCTACACCCATCTGCATTTTGCCGGCCAGCCGCTGATTGCGGCAGCGCTCGTTGATTCAGCTCGCCGGGGAGCCGGCCGAATGTCCGCGAGTCAGGGCAGGGCACGATGATGGATCGGTCCGATCACAAGGCGAAGATGGAGCGGCTCAAAGCGTCGGTGGATCGACGGATCGAGGCGGCGCAGCAAGAGAAAGGTCTGGTGATCGTCTACACCGGCGCCGGCAAGGGAAAGACCACCGCCGCGCTGGGCATGGCGTTGCGCTGCGTCGGTCACGGCATGAAGGTGGCGGTCGTGCAGTTCATCAAGGGCGCCATCGATACCGCGGAAGAACGGGCGTTGAAATCGTTCGGCGACCGAGTGACGTTTTTGCGGATGGGCGAAGGCTACACCTGGGAAACGCAGGACCGCGAGCGGGATACGACATTCGCCCACCAAGCCTGGGCGGCGGCCTGTGGGTTCCTGCGCGATCCCTCCTGTGCGATGGTCATCCTCGATGAGTTCAATATCGCGCTGCAGCATGGCTACGTGGATGTGGCAGATGTCTTGCCGGTGCTTCGAGCCCGTCCTCCGATGCAGCATGTCGTGATCACCGGTCGCGGCGCCAGCGATGCGTTGATCGCAGAGGCCGATCTGGTCACTGAGATGAAACAGGTGAAGCATCCCTTTCGCAAAGGCGTCAAGGCGCAGGCCGGGGTGGAGTTTTAGGGGGGTCCGTATGAGAGGGCCGGTGACCAAAACCTGTGAAGCCTGCGGCGCAACCTTCGAATGCGGCGGATACCAGTGCTGGTGCGGGAAGGTCGGCATTACCGAGCGGCAGATGGACTGGATTGCCGCGCGCTTTAAGGACTGCCTTTGCCCGGCCTGTTTGGAAAAGGTCGGCGCGGGCGACAGGACGCTTGTTCCTCTCAAACCGGTCAGTCCGATCCGTGCAGAGTAATGCGCATCACTATGAAGATCGTAGTGAACTTGTGTTCGGGAAGTGTGGTATGAGTCGGCCTCCCGATGTTCCAACTTTCGGCAACGGCATGTTTTCCGGTCCTGAGCGGGCGGCCGTCTATCGGGCGATTTTCGAGCGACGGGATGTTCGGCGGAACTTTCTGCCCGCGCCGATACCGGAGGATGTGTTGACGAGGATGTTGACCGCGGCGCATCACGCCGGCTCTGTCGGCTTCATGCAGCCGTGGGATTTTATTGTCGTCCGTCAACGCGCGACGAAGCGCGCTGTGAAACGGCTTTTCACCAAGACGAATGTCGAGGCGGCCACGCGATATGCAGGGCCCCGCGCGACCCTCTATCGAAGCTTGAAGCTCGAAGGGATCGAGGAAGCGCCGGTCAATCTCTGTGTGACCTGCAGCCGCCAACGCGGCGGCCCGCATGTGCTGGGGCGTTCTACGGTGCGCGAGACGGATTTGTACAGCACCTGTTGCGCCATCCAAAATCTCTGGCTGGCTGCGAGGGCTGAAGGTATCGGGGTGGGATGGGTCAGCATTCTGGACCACGGAGCATTGAAGCGGGTGCTCGGGATCCCCAGGCCGGTCAAAGTGCTGGCCTATCTCTGTCTCGGCTATGTCTCCGAGTTTGCCGCCCAGCCCGATCTGGAAACGGCAGGATGGCGGAGCAGGATTCCAGTTGAACAACTCATTCATTCCGAGTCATGGGGAAACAGGATGCAGGGCGTGAGGAGGAACGGGCATGCGCATCACCAAGGTCTACACGAGAATGGGGGACGCGGGAAAAACAAGACTGGCCGGTGGACAGCAGGTGTGGAAGGACAGTCTCAGGGTTGAGGCCTATGGCACAGTCGATGAGTTGAACGCGTCTATCGGCGTCGTGCGGGTGATGAATGCCGAGATGATGGGACGTCATGCGCAGGCAGAGCAGCTGGAAGAAGACCTGCGATGGATTCAAAACAAACTGTTCGACATCGGGGGGATTCTCGCGACGGCTCCTGGACAGACATTCAAGAACATGCCGCAAGTGACGGAGCATGATGTGACCAGGCTGGAAAAGATGATCGACCGCTGCCAAAAAGATTTGTCTCCCCTCAAAGAATTCATTCTGCCGGGGGGCGGGATGGTCTCCGGCTTTCTCCATCAGGCCAGGACGATTGGGCGGCGAGCGGAACGAGTCTGTGTGCGTCTTTCGAAAGAAGAACCGGTCGACAAGGTCATTATGAAGTATGTGAATCGTCTGAGCGACGCCCTCTTCGTGCTGGCGCGCTGGGCGGCCAAGACGCAAGGAGAACCCGAGTTTCTCTGGCAACGCGACATGAAAAAGAGCACGGATTGACCGCATGAAGAGGATGCGCAGAGGGCGATCGAAGGTGATCCTTGTGCTCGGTGGGGCTGCATCGGGGAAGAGTCAGAGGGCGCTTGATCTGGCCAGGGGGCTGGTTCCCGAGACTGACGCCCTTCTGCCCGGCGTCTGTCCCTCTTCTGCCGGGGACAGGCACCGCCTTCGGCGGAGCCAGTCCCCGGCGCCTGTCCCCGTCCGAAGGGGACAGGCGCCACGCGCAGACGCGGGGAAGGGTTTCAGTCCCCGTTTTGCGTTCGTGGCAACGGGAGAAGCGCTTGACCCTGAGATGGAAGAACGGATTACACGGCATCAGGCCTCCCGGTCGCTCGATTGGCACACGGCAGAGGTCCCGGTCGCACTTGCTCAGTGGTTCTCTGAGCATGGTCAGCACTATCAAGTGGTTGTGCTTGACTGTCTCACGTTATGGTTGAGCAATTTGCGTCGTGCTCGTGTGCCGGAAGCGGTTGTGTCGGACAGGGTTTCCGAGCTACTGCGGGCGATGCGGAAATCACCTCCACGAGTGGTGATTGTCAGTAATGAACTGGGGATGGGGCTCGTGCCTGTCGGTCGGGCGGTCAGGAAATTCCGTGACTTGGCGGGGAAGGTCAATCAGCAGGTGGCAGCAGAGGCGGATGAAGTGTATCTCGTCGTCAGCGGGCAGCCGCTGCGACTCAAATAAGCTCATGGGGGACCTGTGACGCTCAACAACCTGTTGGCTCGGATTCAGTCGCCGGATCGAGGCTTGTTGGCTCAGGCGCAGGCCCGGCTCGATCGGCTGACAAAACCGCTCGGCAGCCTGGGTCGCCTTGAAGAACTGACCGCGCAGTACGCGATGATCACCGGCGAGATGAAGCCGGCCGTGCCGCGTGGAGCGGTGTTCACCTTCGCGGCCGATCATGGCGTCGCGATGGAGGGAGTGAGCGCCTACCCGCGCGAAGTCACGCCGCAGATGGTCTTGAACTTCCTCCGCGGCGGAGCCGGCGTCAACGTGCTTGCACGCCATGTGGGCGTGGAAGTCCGTGTCGTGGATATCGGCGTGGCCTATGATTTTGGGACGGTGCCTGGACTGATTCGGAAGAACATCATGCCCGGGACGAAGAATCTCCTTACGGAATGCGCCATGAGCCGCGAGCAGGCGGAACAAGCGGTGGTGGTGGGAGTTGAACTGGCGACGGAGGCGGTCGGACAGGGGATTGGGTTGATCGGGACCGGCGACATGGGCATCGGGAACACGACGGCCAGCTCGGCCATTACTTCAGTGATGACCGGGCGGTCTGCGGCAGAGGTGACGGGGCGCGGGACCGGCATTGATGATGCGGCCCATGCGCGGAAAGTCACCGTGATCCAGCAGGCATTAGCGCTTCATTGTCCTGATCGAGCAGATGCGATGGATGTGTTGTCAAAAGTCGGCGGACTCGAAATTGCCGGCTTGGCCGGACTGATGCTCGGGGCCGCTGCTGCGCGTGTTCCCGTGGTGCTGGACGGGTTTATCGCCGGAGCTGCCGCTTTGATTGCAGTCGGACTCCAGCCACGATGCCGCGAGTATCTGATTGCGTCCCATCGCTCGGTCGAGCGGGGGCATCAAGTGATCCTCGATCATCTGGGCTTGAAGCCGTTGTTGGATCTCGATCTGCGCCTCGGGGAGGGCACGGGGGCTTGTTTAGGCATGAGCCTGGTCTTTGCCGCCATCAAAATCATGACGGAGATGGCCACGTTCGGCGAAGCCGGTGTGTCGGAGCGCAACGTATGACGGCGGTAGTGCGGCCTTTTCTCTTTGCCTGGCATTTTCTCACGGCGATTCCGATCAGCCGCACACACCATGAGCCCGCGGCGGCGGAGTTGGCGGCGTCGATGGCCTGGTATTCGACGATTGGACTCCTGATCGGCGGGGTCTTGGCCTTGGCGGATCTCGCCCTCGCGTCCCTGTTCAGTTCAGAGGTCGGGAACGTTCTCTTGATTATTCTGCTCGTATGGTTGACGCGCGGGTTGCATCAGGATGGACTGGCAGACACGTTGGATGGACTCGCGGGCGGCCGGACTCCGGCAGATCGATTATCGATCATGCGTGATCCACAGATCGGCGCGATCGGGGCCACAGGGCTCTTTCTTTCGCTGCTGCTTCGCTATGCGGGGCTGCTCGCGCTGCCGCACGCGGTTCGGATTCCCGCTCTGGTCTGTATGCCGGCGTTTGGACGTTGGGCCATGGTCACGGTGGCCTGGATGTCTCCCTATGCGAGAGCGGAGGGAGGGCTCGCGGCGCCCTTTGTGAGTCATCTGTCTTTCTCCCACGTCATCCTTTCGACGCTGGTGCTGTCTGCAGCGCTTGTGATGGGGTTTGGTCCGCGAGGAGCAATGGCCACGATGGGGTTGGGAATAACGGTGGTTCTCGCCGCTCGGGCAGCCTGCCGCAGGTGGTTCGGGGGTGTGACGGGTGATACGTTGGGCGCGGCGAACGAACTCACCGAGATCCTGTTTCTCCTGCTTCTCCCCCTGGTCTTGTTGCTGCGATGACGGTGGTCGATGTGTTGTTGGCAGTCGGGCTCGATGCGGTGATCGGTGACCCTCGCTGGCTTCCGCATCCTGTCCGTGTCATCGGATGTGCGATCTCCTGGTGCGACGAGCATGTGAGGAGCCTGTGTCGCTCCCCCTGGAGTCTTCGGCTGGCTGGAATCTGCCTCGCCCTCTTGATCCCGGCAGCGATCTTCCTGGCTAGTCGGTTCATCATCGAGCAAGCTGGTAGCCTGTCCAGCCGTGTGGGCCACGCGGCCACCATTGGTCTGGCCTTCACCACGCTGGCCGGACGGGACTTGCTGGATCATGTGCGGGTCGTGAGTCGGGAGCTGCTCGTCGGCAATCTGCCCGGCGCACGCCATGCGGTCGCGATGATTGTGGGACGTGATACACACGACTTGCCGGAAGAGGAAATCGTGCGGGCGACGGTGGAAACGACGGCGGAAAGCACGGCGGACGGCGTGATCGCTCCGCTGGTCTATCTGGCGATCGGAGGCGCGCCGCTGGCGCTGGCTTACAAGGCGGTCAACACGTTGGACTCGATGATCGGTCATCGTGATGTCCGGTACGAACATCTGGGCTGGGCCTCTGCGCGACTTGATGATATGGCCAACTGGATTCCCGCCAGATTGACCGCCGGCTTGATCGTCATTGCCGCAGGAATCACCACCGGACGGTGGCAGCGCCTGAGCGACAGTTGGCGGATCCTTCTCAGGGACGGACATCGGCATCCCAGCCCCAACAGCGGCAGACCGGAGGCCGCCATGGCTGGAGCCCTGGGCGTACAACTCGGGGGCGTCAATTATTATGACGGCCACCCTCAGGAGCGCCCACGCCTGGGTGACAGCAAGAGGATGCTGACGCCGAGTGATATCGCCGATGCGTCGCGCATCATGATGGTCAGTTCTGGGTTGGGGCTGCTGCTGGCTGTGATGGTTCTATGGCTCTCCTGAACGATTCACACCACGGCGGCAATGTGTATGCGGCGGCCCGTCGATTGGGGCGGACAGTCGATCAGCTCATCGATTTCAGTGCCAGCATCAATCCACTTGGTCCTGCGCCGGGCGCGGTGCAAGCCATCAGGCGAGCACGTTCTCTCGAACACTATCCCGATCCTGATTGCTGGGCGCTTCGCCAGGCGCTGGCCTCTCACTGGCGCTGTAGTGCCAATCAGATCGTCATTGGGAACGGCTCCACCGAACTCATCCATCTGCTCCCTGAGGCCCTTCAGCTTCGACATCTGCTCGTGATTGGTCCGACCTTTTCCGAGTATGCTCATGCGATGGAGCGATTCGGCGGGCGAGTCAGCATGGTGCTGGCGGAACGGGCCGACGCATACGCGCCGCCGCTGGCTCGCGCGATCGAGGCGATGAGGGTGAATAAGGCGAAGCGAAAGGGCGGAGCGCCGATCGATGCCGTCGTGCTGTGCAATCCCAATAGTCCGACGGGACAGGCCTGCAGCGTGCAAGAGGTGAAGCATCTTGCTGGGATCGCCCAACGCCGGCGAATCCGGCTGATCCTCGATGAAACGTTCGCGGACTATTGTGAAGAGCGGTCGATCCTGCCCATGACCAATAAAATAGAAAACGCCATCGTCCTTCGGAGTTTCACGAAGTTTTTCGGGTTGCCGGGCCTTCGCATCGGCTACCTCGTCACCAAAGCTGATATTGCTCAACCTATCCGCGCCCGTCAGCTTCCGTGGTCCGTCAATGCCCTGGCTCAGGAGGCTGCGCTGGCCGCGCTCTCTGATGGTCGCCACGCCCGGCGCAGTCGCTCATTCATGGTGCGGGAGCGTGCGCGGTTCCATACGCGGCTGAGGCAAGTATCGGGCTGTGTTGCGTTTCCGTCTCTGGCCAACTTTCTGCTCATGGAGCTTCCCATTGGGCGGCAGGCGCGCACCGTGACCGCAGCCCTCCACCGACAGGGGATCTTGGTCCGTGATTGCTCGACCGTTCCCGGATTGAACTCACGCTCTATTCGAATGGCCGTGCGGACGAGAAGAGAAAATGATCGTCTGGTACGAGCATTGGCCGATCTGCTCCATTCGCGGTGACGCATGCGTAGAGGCAGGCGATCAAACATTCGTACCAGCTATCGGGTGGCCGACGGCACGCTCGTCATCGACTGTGGCACCTCGATGCGGGTGCTCTCGTCTGCGCCGCGGTGCGGAGGGCTGCGAACGACCCGCTACATTCTGAATCATCAGGTCGACGCGGATCCTGTTGCTGGAGGATCGAGAAAGGCGGCTCGGCAGGCGCTGCTATCGAACGGGCGCCATCCCTCGCGCACCCTTTCTCAGGTCGGCACTGCCTTGGGTATTGACGAACCCTGCGTCGGTCTCATGACCGCTGTGCCCATGACGCAGCTGGTGGTCGGCAGGGAGGAATCGAAGGGATTGTGGGTTGAATGTTTTGCCACGGTCGGCGTGACCAATGCGGTCCGCGCAGGGGAGCCTCACAACGGTGAACATTCTGCCTTGCAGGGACACGGCACGATCAACCTGATTCTTATCACCAATGGCTGTCTTTCCCATGCTGCTATGGTGGGGGCAGTGCAAGTCGTCACGGAGAGTAAGACCGGTGTCTTGCGCGACCATGCCGTACCTTGTTGGACAGGTCGGCCGGGTGCGACGGGAACCGGGACGGACGCCGTGGTGATTGCCTGTGCCAACCGTGATGAAGGACGATGGTTACCCTATAGCGGAACCCACACCGAGATCGGCGCTCTGATCGGCCGGGTTGTCGCCGATTGCGTGACGCAAGGGCTCGCACGAGCCGCACAATGGGCGAAGAGACGCGGGCTCGACAAGGTATGAATGCGAAAGCGATTGCCGTGCTGGGCACCGGTTCCGATGTCGGCAAGAGTCTGATCGCCGCAGGTTTGTGCCGGTTGCTCTTCCGCGCCGGCGCGCGAGTGGCTCCGTTCAAAGCCCAGAACATGTCGCTCAATTCGTTCGTCACGCCTGACGGCGGGGAGATCGGGCGAGCCCAAGCGCTGCAGGCAGAGGCCTGCGGACTCCCTCCCCATGTCGATATGAATCCCATCCTGCTCAAGCCGGAATCCGATTGTCGCTCTCAAGTGATCGTGCTGGGCAAAGTCTTCGCCAAGCTGGATGCGTCTGCCTATTTCGACGGCCGGCAAGAGCTGTTTCAGGTGGTGCAAGAAAGCTATGCGCGGTTGGCCGTGCAGTACGACATCGTGGTGATCGAGGGAGCCGGGAGTGCCGCTGAAGTCAATTTGCGGGAGCGGGATTTGGTCAATTGGCCGGTGGTGCATGTGGCGGACGCGCAGGTGCTGTTGGTAGCGGATATCGACCGAGGTGGAGTGTTTGCGCAGGTGCTCGGCACACTCGATTTGCTGCAGCCGGAAGAACGGGCGCGAGTCCGTGGGATCGTCATCAACAAGTTTCGTGGAGATGCCGGGCTGTTTGAGGACGGCGTGAAATTCTTAGAGCGCCGGACCGGCATTCCGGTGCTGGGAGTCATTCCGTTTCTCCGTGAGCTGGCGCTCGATGAAGAGGACAGCCTGGAGGTGACTATCCGACGCCAGCGGGAGTTTGCCCGCGATCGAGTGAATATTGCCGTGATCCTGCTGCCGCATCTCAGCAACTTTACGGATTTCAACGTCTTGGCCGCGGAAGAGGATGTCACGGTTCGCTATGTCGCTGATCCATCCGAATTGGCCGGGGCTGACGCGGTGATCATTCCCGGGAGTAAGAACACGATTGCCGATTTGAACTACCTTCTGACGAAACAGTTTGCCGGGGCGCTGAATACCTACGTGGCCTCGAAGAAAGAACTCATCGGCATCTGTGGCGGGTATCAGATGCTGGGGCGGCGAATTATGGATCCCCACCACGTTGAGCAGTGTGGCGTCGTTCCCGGATTTGGTTACTTGGACACGGAAACGGAATTGCAGTTGCGCAAGTGTACGACGCAACTGGAGGCTCAGCCGGTGGGCTGGTGGATGTCAGACGCAGTAACGGTCCGCGGATACCAGATTCATATGGGGAGGACGTTCAGGAGAAATGAGCGCCCCTGTTTTAAGATTCGTCGGCATGTGGGGAAAGAAGAGGCGAACGAGGGGGCATGTGAAGATGAGGTGGACGGCGCCATCCGCCCGGACGGACTCGTGTGGGGAACCTATATTCATGGCGTATTTGATCAGCCGGGCTTTCGCCGATTGTGGCTCAATCGTGTTCGAAGCAAGAAGGGATTGCCGCCTCTTGATATACAGGCGTCTGAATCAGTGACGACCCGTCTGTCAGCTGAACTAGACCGGTGGGCCGACCATCTCAGAACTCACGTGAATCTCATCCCGCTCTTTGCCAGTCTTCATTCCTAGACTCTCCGGCGCTCTTTGATCAACGCTTCAATGTCCCGAGGCTGCCTGACGCAGGCTTGATGAATCCGGGGCACAGCCAAGAATTGTTACTTATTGCACAACAGTGCACAAAGGCAGGCAGATGGTTCCGATCGATGGTATCTGCCGGCGGACATCGCAATTCGTATGTGTTTGACAGCATTTGGATGCATTCGGAAGGAAGAGAAAATCCCCGTTCAACCGCGAGTTATATCGGCATAAAAGTTGCCATAGCCTCCATGTGCTTCTTGCGCGTTCTGTTCGGTTACGGCACCGGTTTCTTGGAGAACCGGAAAAACGGACACAAGTGAGAACGTTGGAATTCACGGTTTTCTTGCCAACTGCCAGCAAGTCGATACACTTGCGTCAGAACAACACGAGTCGGTCATGTCAAGGAGGAGCGCTATGAAGGTGCGGATATCATCACTGATCCTGGGAGCCGGCCTCTGTGCCATGGCGGTGGGAATGCCTTCTCATGCCAGGGCGGGTGATGAGGCGGAGACCGCAGAATTGTTGATCGCGTTACTCAAGGCGGGTCGCGCGGTGGTGTCCGAACATCAGGCGCTGATCAACGATGCGTCGAAGGGCAATAAGGGTTTTACCGATGAATTCGTCGCCCACGAGATCATCGAAAAATTCAAAGCCAAGACGCGCGTGGATCTCAGCCGCCCCAGCGGCATCCCCCAAGCTCCAGTCTTGCTGTCTTTGTTGGAAGCGGAACGAGAGGTGGTTCTGGAAAGTCAGCCGGTCATCAACAAACAGGGCGTCGCGTTCAAGGGATTTATTCCCGCTGTCTTCGCCCGGAAGGCCGGTGAGAAGTTTTATCGGAAGACCGGGATCAAGTTGAAATTGACGGGAACCGATTACCGGTTCCCGGGGAACAAGCCGGATGATTTTGAGGCCGAGGTGCTTCGCATGTTCGCCGATCCGCGCCATCCCAAGGGCCAGCAATATGCCAAGGCCACGATGGTAGGCGGCAAGCCGGTGATGCGGGTGATGGATCCTGAATATGCCGGAGCGACTTGTTTGACCTGCCATGGCGGGCCGAAGGGCGAACGCGATATCACGGGCATGAAGAAAGAAGGGTGGAAAGAGGGAGAATTGGCCGGTGCAATCAGCATCGTATTGCCAATGCGTTAATTGGACGATATTTGACGAACGGGAGGAACGGACTCATGAGTAAGATCGTGGTTGTCGATGATTCATACGCGGAACTGCAGATGATCGAATCCTATCTCAAGGCCGCCAACCATTCAGTGGTCTCCTTTCCGAACACGGACAAGCTTGAAGACAAGATCGCGGCTGAGAAGCCGGATCTCATCGTCATGGACGTGGTGATGCCCGGCCGGAACGGCTTTCAGGCGTGCCGCGATCTCAAGAACGACGATCGCTTCAAGGGGATTCCCATCGTGCTCTGCACGTCCAAGGGGCAGGAGAGCGACAAATTCTGGGGGCAGCAGCAGGGTGCCAACGGCCATGTCGTGAAGCCGTTCAAATCGGAGGACTTGTTGACGGCGGTCAAGCGCGCGTTGGGATAAACTAACCGAGATGAGACATGGCCTGTTACCCAGTGGGAGATGATGGAACCGACTCTCGAGCAGCTACAATCCAGCGCCCCTCCGGAACCTGAACACGTCACATCTGCCGTTCCCTCGCGGATCTGTCTCATGACATTGGGCGGAGAGCTGTTTGCCATCGATCTTCGCCACGTGCGCGAAGTGTTCGAATTGGAATCGGTGACGCCGGTGCCCGGGATGCCCGCCTCGTTGGTCGGTGTCGCCAATCTCCGGGGAACCGTGGTGCCGCTTGCAGACTTGCGGCCTCAACTCGGAGTGTCGGCCGCCTCCGAGGCCAAATATGCAGTCGTGGTGCGGCATGGCGCTCAACAAGTGGGCATCTTGATCGACGACGTCCCGGAAATTCGGACGATCCATGCAGAGGACATGTTATCCGCCTCCGCTCGCGGCGTGACCGAGAGCCGTCCCTTCCTTTCGGGGCTCCTGAAGGTTGAAGACCGGATGGGCGGCATGGTGGAGGTGTCTCGGCTATTGGCTTCTGTTGAGGGAGCGATCAACTAGGTGAGCATGTCCGGCAAACAGGCGAGGAACAAGATCATCACAATCGCAACGATAAGCGTCCACTATCTCGAGGGGTGAGGAGGAGGGAAGTCATGGCGAGGCAAAGCAAGTCGTCGAAGACATGGTCCATTCAGTCCTGGTTCCAAAACCTGAAGACGCTGCCAAAGTTGATTATCGGGTTTTCGGCGGTCGGCGCCATCATGATCATGGTGGGCTTGGTCGGTCTGATCGGGCTCAACAAGCTCAAAGGCGAATTGCAGACCATTTACGACGGATCCACCTCAGCCCTTTCCAACACCGGGATCAGCAGTACCAATCTCGGTCTCTACCACGATGCCTTGCTGAGCATTGTGCGGCAGACGAGAAAAAGTGACTTTGAAGATGCGGTTGCCCCCCTCGCCGAATTAAAAAAGCAGACGCTTGCGCCCCTTGAGGCCTATCAAGCGTCAGAACTGCATGAGTCGTCGAGCGGCCGCAACGAAGGGAAAGATCTCGCTGCGCTTCGCCAAGCGTTGAAGGCATACTTCACATCCGCCGAAGGCGCGGTGGGGGCTTTTGCCGACAGTTTCACATCCTCACTGTCGGAGGATCAAAAGCAGTCGATGAAGGATCTCGGTAACTTGGCGCTGTCCGTCGAAGTCGCGAACAAGTACAGCACAGCGACGCTGCGTGTCCGAGAGTTGATGACCACAATTCGCGAGATCGCGAAAGAGCTGAACGACAGCGGACAAGCGGAAGCCTCCTATCGAACCAACGTCGTGTTGATCGGAGGGTTCTTGGCCCTCGTGCTCGGAGGCGCCATCGGGTACTTCCTGGCCCGGTACATTGCCCGGAACATCGTGCATGTGGCGGATGTCGCCGAACAGGCCGCTGCCGGCAACCTGCAAGCTCGCGCCAAGTTGGAGAGCGACGATGAGGTCGGTCACATGGCCAAGGCGTTCAACTCCATGTTGGACCGGATTACGGCTCTCGTATCCACGGAAGAAGAACGAGACCTGATGCAAAAGCGTCTGATGGCGTTTCTGGTGTTGGTCTCGGAAGTCGGTAAGGGAGATCTCACCAAGCGCGGCGAAGTGACGGCCGATATGTTCGGAAACCTGGCCGACGGGTTCAACCTCATGATTCAGCGATTCGCGCAGTTGATGAAGCAAGTGCGTGAATCGGCCGAACGCGTCAATAAGTCCGCCGGAGCCTTGCGGGATAACGCGGGACAAATGGCCGGCACTGCCAAGCATCAGGCGGACGAATCCGTGAAGGCGCTCGGCGCCGTAGAACAGCTCGCCGTGTCCATGCGTCAGGTCGCGGAAACAGCCGGTGCCTCGTCCGAATCGGCCCGGCAAGTGCTCCAAGCCACGGAACGCGGCCGTGTCGCGGTGCAGGAAACCGTGCAGGACATGCAAAGCATTCGGTCTGCGGTGCAACGCATGTCCAAGCAGGTCAAGGCGCTCGGTGACCGGTCATTGGAGATCTCACAAATCGTGTCCACCATTCGAGAAATTGCGAATCAGACAAATCTCTTGGCGCTGAACGCCGCCATCGAGGCGGCGGGCGCCGGTGAGGCCGGAGCGCGATTCGCCGTCGTCGCCGACCAGGTCCGGAAACTGGCCGAAAGCTCGACGCAGGCGACCCGAGAAATCGCGGATCTCGTCAAAGTCATTCAGAGTGAAACACAAGACGCGGTCGTCGCCATGGAGCATGAAACCCAGGCGGTGGAAGCCGGATCGGCCTCCGCCCTCAGGACCGGTGACGTGTTCAAAGAAATTTCGACGATTGCCCAACGCTCTGCAGAGTTGGCTCAGACCATTGCGTCTTCAGCGGCCAATCAGACCGCCTCCACCGACCAGGTGGGCCGGTCGATTAAGGATTTCACGGGCGGTGCC
>CAYNLM010000046.1:0-25618 GCA_964398045.1 uncultured Nitrospira sp.
ATCCATGACCGCTTGCACCAGACGAGGTCGGTAACTGACTCCATCGTTCGCCACCGTTCCGATCAAACTCGCCATTTGTAACGGTGTGACGGTGACGTACCCTTGCCCGATCGCGGCGGAGATCGTTTCACCCGGCAACCACGGTTCGTTCTTCGCCTTTTGCTTCCATGCGGTGGAGGGCATGATGCCGGACCGCTCAGACGGCAACTCCACGCCGGTTCCCTGCCCCAACCCGAACTCCCTGCCGTACTCGGCCATGACATCAATCCCCATCCGCTGGCCGACGGTGTAAAAATATACGTCGCAGGAGTGCACGAGGGCGTTATGCAGATCAACAGAGCCATGTCCCCCGGCCTTCCAATCATGATAGAGCCGCCGGCCGAACTGATAACCGCCGTTGCAGTGCACGGTGCTGGAGGGAGACATGGTTTTCGTCTCCAAGGCCGCCACCGCCATCGGGACCTTGAAGGTGGAGCCGGGAGGATATTGTCCCTGTGACGCGCGGTTATTCAGCGGCCGTCCTTCGTCCTGGACGATGTCCACCCACTGTTTGGGAGTGAGTTCCCGCGACAGCACGTTCGGATCGAATCCCGGACGACTGGCCATGGCCAGAATGTCGCCGTTCGTCGGATCCAACGCGACGATGGCGCCGGATTCCTCGCCGAGGAGGGATTCCGCGACTTTCTGCAGCCGGACGTCGATGGTGAGATACAGATCGTTCCCTGCCTGCGGCTTTTCCACGACCGCCGCTTTCTTTTCGTGGCCCAGCGCATCGACTTCGACACTCTTCTGACCGGCTTGGCCGCGCACATGCCGATCGTATGATTTTTCGACGCCGTACTGGCCGACGACACTACCCTGATGAAGGTCGGCGAATTCCGGCTTCTCCAACTGTTCGGCGGAAATTTCGCCGACATAGCCGAGCAGATGGGACGCCGTCACGCCTCCGGGATAGTTGCGTTGGGATTCGACTTGGATCATGACGCCCGGCAGATCGAGCCGATGCGATTCAATCACGGTCGCATCGCGGAGCGTGAGGCGATCCTTGATCTTGCGCGGGAGCAATTTGCCCCCTTTTCCTGTCAGCTTTTTCCGGATCATCGCCGGATCCAATCCGAGCAAGTCCGCCAGCTTCTGAATCAAGGCCTCGCGGTCTTTCACGTCTTCCAACGTGACATACAAACTGAAGCTCGGCACGTTGTTCGCCAGCAACACCCCATGCCGGTCATAGATGAGTCCGCGGGCTGGCTCCAACAGCACGAGCCTGGTGCGATTGTTTTCCGACAGGTCACGATAGTACGGCCCCTCCCGGACCTGGAGGTGCCACAGACGGAGGCCCAGCAGGGCGACCACAAGCAAGAGTCCCACACGGAGAATGGCCAGCCGCCGCTGGAGCTCGCCCAGTTCCGCCTCCGGATAGTTTACCGATGCCATAGCCTCTTAGATCCGCTGATCCATCACGAACCGCTCAATGTTCAATCGACTCCACGCCAGCCAATAGAGCGTACCGCCCACAACCGCATCGAAGCACGCTTGCGGAAGCACCACGGCTCGGAGCGCCCACCACAGGTCTTGTTCTTCGCTCAGCCGCAACGACGTGGCCGCCGCCAGGCCCGCCACAAAGGAGGCGATCAGGAGTCCAACAACGAGCACGACCGGCGTCATGTGTGCAATCTGGCGACCCGCCAGGCCAGACAAAAATCCGATTCCTCCCTTGGTCAACATGCTATACCCAAGATCCTCGGCAGAAAACAGGCTCATGACCCATCCCAACGCCAGTCCGACCAGGACTCCTTCCAGCTCTCCGGCCAGGAAGCCGATCAGACAGGCGGCAATCAAGCTCAGATCCGGCTTCACATTCCAGACACTGAGGTGGGGCAACAGAATGGCTTGGAGTGGCACCAGCAGGGCAATCAGCAATGCGTACAAGAGGACTTTCATGACTTCGGTTTGACCGTGGGTCCGCCAAGGCGCTCGCCTTCCGAAGGCACATAGGGCGATTGAATCACCAGCACTTCTTCCACTCGGTTTGCATCCACTTCAGGGATCAGTTCCGCCGATTGAAACAACGCACCTTCTTCCTTGTCGATTTTCGTAATCGTCCCGATCGCCAACCCGCGAGGGAAGCCTCCCACCAGTCCGGACGTCACGACGCGGTCGCCGGTCCGCACGCTCGAGAGCAATGGAATGTACTTGAGATGCGCGAGCCCCTGCATGGTCCCTTCGACAATGCCTTCATCCCGCGTGCGCTGAATCAATCCGGCGATCGCATTGTTGGGGTCGGTCACCAGGAGCACGACCGACGTGGCGGCGGTCGTCTTCACGATCCGGCCGACGACGCCGGCCGAGGTAATGACCCCCATATCAGGCTGAATCCCGTCCGATTCGCCTTTATTCAGAATGATCGTACGATACCAGTTTCCGGTATCCCGGCCGATCACTTGGGCCGCCGTCATCGTGGGCAGAGCCTGTGCCTTAAACTCCAGCAGCTCGGTCAGACGTTCCGTCGCAGCGGCGGCTTCACGAAGTTGGCTGTTTTGACCTTGGAGGTATTCGAGTTCCTTGCGAAGTTGTCGGTTTTCTTCCTCCACTCCTTGCAGCGCGACATAGCTGTTCCATAACTCGCCGATTCCATCGTGGACGCCAGCCAGAGCACGGAGCGGCCAACTGAGGACCCATCCGACCGGGCCTCCCAGCTGTTGAAACATGCCTTGCATCTGGCTGGGCAGGAGAAAGAAGCCGAGCAGCAGGACGACCGCGATCGCGAGGGCGAGACGCCTCGCATTGTAGGGTGCGCGCAAATTGACCATCCACATGAGGGATGGGAACCTTTACCGGAGGCTGTTCGCCTGAGACATGACCGACACCTTCCGCAGGAGATCCAATTCGTCGAGAATCTTCCCCACGCCCAGCACGACCGACGTGAGCGGATCGTCCACAGTGATGATCGGCAAGTTCGTTTCTTCGCGGAACCGCGTGTCCATCCCTTTCAGGAGGGAGCCCCCACCGGTTAATACGATTCCACGGTCAATAATATCCCCCGCCAACTCGGGCGGAGTGTTTTCCAAGGCAACTTTGATGGCATTCACAATGGTACCGATCGGTTCCTGCAAGGCCTCGCGGATTTCGGCGTCGTCCACCACCAGCGTGCGCGGAATGCCGGAAATCAAATCACGGCCCTTGATCATCATGGTTTTCCGCTCTTCGAACGGATAGGCGGAGCCGATTTCAAACTTGATGCGTTCCGCCATATGCTCGCCGATGAGCAGATTATATTTCTTCTTGATGTAGTTCATGATGGCCTCGTCCATCCGGTCGCCCGCGACCTTGACGGACTCGCTGTAGACGATGCCGCCGAGCGAGATGACCGCAATGTCCGTGGTGCCCCCGCCGACGTCAACGACCATGTTGCCGGACGGTTCGGTGATCGGCAGCCCGGCGCCGATCGCGGCCGCCACCGGCTCTTCGATCAGATAGACCTCCCGAGCCCCGGCCAATTCGGCGGAGTCCCGCACGGCTCGTTGCTCCACCTGCGTGATGCGGGACGGCACGCCGATGATGATTCTCGGCCGGACAAACGCGCTGCGATTATGCGCTTTGCGGATAAAATGCTTCAGCATCTGTTCGGCCATCTCGAAGTCGGCGATCACGCCTTCCTTCATGGGCCGGACGGCGACGATGTTGCCGGGCGTGCGTCCGAGCATTTTCTTCGCATCGGCCCCGACGGCCAGCACTTTCTCGCTTTTCTTTTCCACCGCTACGACGGACGGTTCGTTCAGGACAATCCCCTTCCCGTGGACATACACCAGGGTTGTGGCTGTGCCTAAATCAATCGCCAGGTCATTGGAGAACCATCCAAACACATCTCCCGGGAACCCCACGGCATCTCTCCCTTCATCTTGGCCAGGCATTCCAGCGCCAAGCCTATGCGCTTCATCTACTAGTCGGGGACGGCGAGTTGGCCGGCGTCGAGTACTTGCGTTCTCGCGACTTCATCACCAAGACGCCGTCCCTGTTCGTTTCCCACAATCAAGAGGCCTTCAAAAGCTAAAATCGCGATCGAGACCAACCATCCGATGTACGGAACCGCAAAGGCAATTTGCGCGGCGCCAAACGGCAGATTGCGAATGATGGACTCCCGAAACCCCGCAGTTTCTCGACCATCCACCCGCAGCGTTTGGAGACCGACCAATCGCTTTCCAATACTTCTCCCGCCCGCGAATCCGTCTGCAATCAAAATGTAGGCCAGGCCGAAAAGAAATCCAACAGGAGGTGTAATTTCGTCCGCAGCAACGACAATAAAGAGATCGATCAACTTCGCAATGAATCGATTCAGGACGTGGGCCTTCGGATAAACAGTCCTCTCGGGCACCTTCGCGACTGGCCCTTCTCCCGTCAAGCAATCTCCTTCTAATTAGTGGCAAAGTATAACAAAATACAACATGTTGCACAAACAAAGAGCATTCTTTTTTTCATCATACTACTTAACCTCTGTCCTATGGTCTCGCCCATAGTCGTGATCTTGAAATGAATAGCCCCCTCTTTTTCCATTCTTTCTAATCTCTTCTGTCCACAGTTCTGCCTCTATGCGATCTTGCCTTCAGATTAGGCCGGAAGTACAATCCGAACATATTTAAACCCATGAGAGGATTGCATGATTAAGGTAATGCGGAACGCGTCACACAACCATCCCTGGTTGCTCAAATCCATCATGGGCATCTTGGCAATCGCCTTTGTGATCACGATGGGATGGTGGGGCTTCGGCGAGCAAACCGGCAGCGCAGTGGCCAGCGTGGGAGAGCTGACCGTATCTCGCGACGAGTTCCGGCGCGCCTATGAAAACATGTATCGCTTCTACAAAGAAAAAGTTCCCGGCGAATTTAAGGACGAAACCATCAAGCAATTCGTCATCGAGCAACTCGTGGACAACCGCCTTTGGCTGATCGCCTCGAAAGACATGGGGATCACGGTCTCGGACGCCGATTTGCGTGAAATGATCGTCCAGATTCCAGACTTTCAAAAAAACGGCGCCTTCGATCCTGAATTGTATCAACGGCTGCTGGCGGCCAACCATTTGACGCCGGCCATTTTTGAAGCGGCGCAGACGAAGGAAATCCTCGGCAACAAAGCTCGGATGATTGTCCGTGATTCAGTCGCGCTCACGCCGTCAGAGATTGCCGAAGGACAGGCGCTGATGACGAGGCCCCAAGATTCCGATCCGGCCAAAGCCGCCACCGCGAAGGACCGCATCCTCCAAGACATGTTGTTTCAGAAGCAGCAGCGGGCATTAATGGCCTACCAGGAATCCTTGAAAGCCAAAGTGCCGATCAAGATCCATCGCGAACTCCTCTAAAGTCAGAGCCGAGGCAGGACCGACGCGGCTTGTCTCGGCCATCACCATTTCTCTCCACGCATCCTCAGTACCTATAGAATGAGCATGGCATCGCCATAGCTGTAGAAGCGATAGCGTTCCCGCACGGCTTCTTCATACGCCTTTCGGACCAGCCCCACGCCGGCAAATGCCGACACCAACATCAATAATGTGGTCCGGGGCAGGTGGAAATTCGTCATGAGGGCATCGACCACCCGGAAGTGGAATCCGGGTGTGATGAAGAGACGACTCTGGCCGGACATGGGAACAACAAAACCTCGTTCACGCGCCGCCGTTTCAAGCGCTCGAACCACGGTGGTGCCCACAGCCACCACTCGCCGACCGGCTTGTTTCGTCTGCGCAATCGCGTTGGCCGTCTCCTCCCGAATCTCGAATGCTTCCTCGCCCATCCGATGGTCCTCGATCCTCTCGGCCGACACAGGCTTAAATGTTCCCGGACCGACATGAAGCGTGACGGTTGCGATTCGGATTCCCTCCGCCTCCAACCGTGAGATGAGCTGGGGGGTAAAATGCAGTCCCGCAGTCGGCGCCGCGATCGCTCCCTCACTCCTCGCAAAAAGAGTTTGATACCAGCGGTGATCCTCCGGAGTTGAGGCGCGCTTAATGTAAGGGGGAAGAGGCATCTCGCCCTGCTCCCGAAGTAATTGCGGAACCGGAATATGGCTGTCTATCTTTACCTGCGTTCCCGTGGCATCCCGTTTTACAATCGTCGCGCTTGCGCGCGCGCCAAACTGAATGACCTGGCCGGCGCGAAAATTCCCTTTGACCATGATCTCCCATATCTCATTGCCGAGATCCTTGACGAACAAGACGTCGACCGGTGTCCCCTGTGGCTGTTTGAACCCCGGCACTCGGGCCGGCACAACTTTGGTGTCATTCACGACCAGCAGATCGTCCGATTCAAGCCATACAGGCAGATCCGACACATGACGATGGCTGAGTTGATGGGTGACCCGATGAAGAACGAGCAATCGTGCCTGATCGCGCGGCATCACCGGCTGAGCAGCCACCAGCTCTGGATCGAACGGAAAATCAAATTCGGAAAGTTGCATCAGGAAGCCGGAGAAGGCGGCGCTTTCGTCAACGATACGTTTTGGAGTTCCGTCCCTGGATAGTAATAGCGAAGAATACTGGAAAAGGAATAGCCCAATTCGGCCAGCTCCTTCGCCCCCCATTGGCATAAGCCGACCGCATGGCCGGCGCCGTATCCCGACAGCACCACCTCCGGGCCGATGGATTCAATCGTAAATTGCGTGCTCGGCACGACGGTGTAGCCCACCGCTTTGCGAAGTTCCTCCCCTCGCAAAATCAATTCGCCCTTCGAATGCAGAATGCGCAGTGTCGCCACACGGCCGGCCCGGCTATAGGCCAGCGGTGTCATCGTGGCAATGGTGCCGACCGTAAACCCCTGGCTTCTGAGATTCTTCTCCAGTGTCTCGATCTTGAACGAGGCCTTCCATTGATAATAGGGAGACTCGATATCAAACGGGCATTCCACGCCTTTCAAGTACGGTAAGTCTTTCGACCAGACAATCACCGCATCTTCAGTAATGCCGGCTGCTGTCGAAGAAAACGCCGCATAGATGGGCGCACCCTGATGCGTCACGACGAGTCCTCTCGTCGATTCCACCGCCTCGACCACTCGCGCATCCATGCCCTGCCGGCCGCGATACACCTGATCCTGAATACTGGCGGCCACATCATAGTCGCGCGACGCGCTGAGCATATGTTGGTAGAACGCATAGGTCCGCGCCGCGACAGCCTGCACTTTGAGCATCTCGGGGTGCCAGGCAGAATTGACCTCGGCCGGCACCACGCCCTTCACATATTCCTCCAGATCGACTTGGTTGATGACGAGCACGCCCTTCCCACGGCGAACCAGCTGAATCAGGCCGCTCACTTGCAGCGCTGATTTCTCATCGTTCGACTGGGTTGATGTTCCATTCCCGTTGCCGTTCGGCCGGGGCAGCAACAGTTTCAGATCTTGATCGCCTGCTCGCAGCGTCAACTGATCGCCACTGACACGAGTGCCGTTGAGCAACATGACCGGGCCTCGCACCTCGATGCGAAGCATGGACCGGAAAAAATGCCCACGATCCTGCGCATCCGTCACCCAGATGGTATGCTCGGCACGCAACTCAAGCCGCTGGACATCGGAAGCCAGCAAGACACGAATCGACTCGGCTGATTCCGCGAAAGGAACTGCACAAACCAAAACCATGGCCAATCCAACCAGGCCGGCGTAGGCATGTCGCATGATCATCGGCGGAAAAACCATCCTAGGACATAGAATAGCAGACTGAGCAGAAGACTGAGGACGAGACTGGTCGCGATGGGGAAATAAAAGCTGACGTGATCCCGCTTAAAAGACAGGTCTCCGGGGAGCTTTCCCAACCAGTTGAAGAGGCTGCCTACGCCGGGGATACGATCGGCCGCAAGCAACAAGAGCCCGAGCACAACAATGCCCGAACCAATTCCAATTAAGACCTTGCCGAGAAGAGTCCATTCCGGCATTAATCCTTCACCAGGCATTCGGCGATCTGAACCGCGTTCAGCGCCGCGCCTTTGCGCAAATTATCCGCCACCACCCAGAGATTGAGCCCGTTGGCGATCGATTCATCTTCCCGCACCCGTCCGACATAGACTTCATCTTTGCCGGCCACGTCCAGCGGCATGGGATAGATCTTATGTGCAGGGTCGTCGAACAGGAGCACGCCGGGCGCCTCGGACAGAATCGCCCGAGCTTCATTGGCCGACAGCTTCTGTTCCGTCTCGATGTTCACCGCCTCCGAGTGGCCGACATACACCGGAACGCGAACGGTGGTTGCAGTGACTTGAATGTTCCGATCTCCCATGATCTTTCTCGTCTCATTGAGCATCTTCATTTCTTCCTTCGTGTACCCGCCCGGAAGAAAATCATCGATCTGCGGGAGACAATTGAAGGCGATCTGGTATGGGTAGACTTTCGGCGTCGCTTCTTTGAAGCTGAGCAGATCCTGGCACTCGGTCATGAGTTCGTCCATCGCTTCCTTGCCCGTTCCCGAGACCGACTGGAACGTGGTCACGACGATGCGCCGAATCTTCGCCCGATCATGCAGCGGCTTGAGCGCGACCACCATTTGAATGGTGGAACAGTTGGGGTTGGCGATGATGCCCTTGTGATTCGCAATGTCGTGCTTATTGACCTCGGGCACGACAAGCGGCACATCCGGCTCCATCCGCCAGGCCGCGCTGTTGTCGATCACCACCGCTCCGGCTGTGGCGGCGATCGGCGCAAATTCCCGGCTGATGTCGGCACCGGCCGAAAACAGCGCGATGTCCACCCCGGTGAACGAATCCTTCGTGAGCACCTGCACGGGAATCGCGTCGCCTCGAAAGGTCACGGTCCCGCCGGCGGAACGGGACGAGGCGAGGGGAATGAGCTTCTCGACGGGGAACGCGCGCTCTTCGAGCACATCGATCATTTCCGTCCCGACCGCCCCCGTCGCACCGACGACCGCCACGGTATAGGCTGACTTCTTCATCACTTACTCCAACGACAATCGACGAATGCGATGATTAAATGTATCGGCCACCAAGAGACTCCCCTCATGATGAGCGGCGACGATGCCGAAGGGATAACTCAGCGCCGCCGCCAACCCCGACCCTCCGTCGCCGTCATAGGATGCGACCCCGCATCCCGCGACTCGAACAATCATCTTGTTTTCACGATTCCAACACCGAACGAGATGGCTGTCGGAATCGGTGACATACAGATGACCATGTGGATCCACAGCGAGGCCCGACGGCCGTGAAAGACTTGTCGATGGCGGCTCAGCCGGTGATTGGAACCGATATTCGCCGCCATCACCGGCCACTGTCGAGATGAGATTGGTGGACAGATCCACCGCCCTGATTCGACCATTAAACGTATCGGCGATATAGAGCCTGCCATCGTTCACCACCAGGCCACTCGGGCCGGCGAGGCTCGCGCTTGTCGCCGGAACTGCCTCTCCATCGTAGGTAGCCGAGCCGGTCCCTGCAAAGGTCGCCATAAGGCCCGTGGTCAAATGAACCACGCGCACTCGATTATTGCTCTGGTCTGCGACGAAGAGCCGCTCCTGTCCGTCCAGCGCAAGCGCGGCCGGTTCATTGAGCGCCGCTTGATCGGCAGGACCGCCGTCGCCTGAAAAGCGGGCCTGGCCGGTTCCGGCAAGCGTCGTGATGATGCCGGATACCGCATCGACGCGCCTGATCCGATGATTCATGGTGTCGGCAATATACAGGTTGCCCTGCTGATCCACGGCGACAGCGGTCGGGAAGTTGAGGCACGCCTGCAGCGCCGGCCCCCCGTCCCCACTGAACCGCTTTTGAACAGCCGCTCCATTAATGAGATACCGAACCGTCCCGCTCACATCCGCCTGCTGCGTATATTTTTGAGTGGCAGCCTGACTCGTCTCGGCAAACGGATCCTCATCGATTGACGCCCCTGCCTCTGCTGCATGCGCTGTAAACGGTCGTGTGACGTCATCGCCTGCCACGCCTGCGACCGTCGTGATGATGCCGCTGGCTCGATCAATTTTCCGAATGACGTGATTTTCGGAGTCGGCAATATAGACATCGCCGCGAGCATCGATCGCCAATCCCTTCGGCTCATTGAGACAGGCCTGAGTCGCAAGCCCGCCGTCGCCGGCATAGCCGGGCTCACCGTTTCCGGCCAGCGTCACAATGGTCCATGATCGAAGAGTCGTTGTCATTTTCAAAGCGCGCAGCGGTCAGTTCAAATTCCGCAGAATTGCATCGCCCATTTCCGTCGTGCCCACAATCCGAGCACCGGAGCTTTGAATATCTTTCGTCCGATAGCCGAGATCCAGCGTTTTGACGATGGCCTGTTCGATCGCTTCCGCCTCCTTGTCGAGCTGAAAGGCATAGGACAGCATCATGGCGGCCGACGCGATCGTCGCAATGGGATTGGCAACGTTCTTTCCGGCGATGTCCGGCGCGCTGCCATGAATCGGCTCAAAGAGGCCGACCTTTGCTCCGATGCTGGCCGACGGCAACATCCCGATGGACCCTGTCAGCATCGCCGCCTCGTCACTGAGGATATCACCGAAGATGTTGTTGCAGAGCAGCACGTCGAACTGTCGCGGGTTCCGGACCAATTGCATCGCCGCATTGTCCACATAAATATGTCCCAGTTCGACATCCGGGTAAGATTTGTGAACGTCGATCACGACCCTGCGCCACAGTTCGGACGACTCCAATACATTGGCCTTGTCCACTGAGGTCACCTTCTTCCGGCGCTTACGCGCCGCTTCAAAGGCCACTTTCGCAATCCGCCGGACTTCTTCCGTCGTATAGACTTCCGTGTTGACACCGCGCTCTTCGCCATTGGGCAGCTTCTCAATGCCCTTGGGCTTTCCGAAGTAAATGCCGCCGGTGAGTTCGCGGATCACAAGGATATCGATCCCTTCAACGACTTCGCGCTTCAACGTCGACGCATCCACCAGATTGGCATAGAGCTTCGCGGGCCTGAGATTGGCATAGAGTCCCAAGGCTTCGCGGATCCCTAACAGGGCACGCTCGGGCCTGAGACTATACTCCAACCCTTCCCACTTGGGACCGCCCACCGCCCCCAACAGGACGGCATCGCTTTGTTTCGCGAGCGCCAACGTCTCTTGAGGAAGAGGAACACCCACCTTATCGATCGCCTGCCCGCCGATGTCCGCTGAGACGAATTCAAACGTATGATGATACTTTTGACCGACGGCCTTCAGCACTTTGACGGCTTCCGGAACGATCTCACGACCCACTCCATCCCCGGCTAAAACAGCGATCGTCGCGTTCACGTCACCTCTCTCCTTCCATCACCAATCCACTATTCCAATACCACTTCGTCTTCCATCCGCCAAGCCGGATCGACCAGGCAGAGAAATTCGACGTCGGTGGGCCCGATATTTTCCAACGACTGTTTGGCTCCTGGAGGCACATAGACCATCGATCCGGCTTCAACTGCACAAGCCTCATCATCGATCGTCAACCTGCCCTGCCCCGCCAAGAAATAGTACACCTCTGAAGAGGAGAGACGATGCCGCTTCGAGCGCCGCCCCACCGCCAATGTGCCGTGGGCCAGACTATATCCGAGCTTGACCGCCTGCTTCGCCGGATGCAGCAGTTCCCGAAGGGCCGTGTGATCCCCGGCCAGGAACTCTTGGCACTCAGAGAGGGTTCGCTTCAACATTACGGGCAGCCCGTGACCGGCTCTTGGAGCGCAACAAGCAGTCGCTCTTTCAGATCCAAGGGCCGTCACTCTAGCGTGGCGGGAATGTTCAAATCAAGCGAACCTTCTGCGCTCCCTCCGCCTGTTTCGACGCCATATAGGCCAGCCGATTCAACGCGTTGAGGTAGGCCTTGGCGGCGGCGGTAATGATGTCCGTGTCGGCCCCGTGACCGGACACCGTTCGCCCATCTTCCTCAACGCGCACCGAAACCTCCCCTTGGGCATCCGTCCCGCTGGTGATCGCGTTCACGCCGAACATCAAGAGCTTGCTCTTCGTCTGCGTCATCGCCGCGATGGTTCGATAGATCGCATCGACCGGCCCGTCGCCTGATCCGGACTGTTTCACCGCCTTGCCGTCGATCTCCAACTCCACGGTGGCCGTCGGAATACGGTCGGTCCCGCTCTCGACGTGGAACGACTTCAAGACAATGCGCTCGGCCATCTTGGCCAATTCTTCAGAGACGATGACCTCGAGATCTTCTTCGTAGATTTCCTTCTTCTGGTCGGCCAGTTTCTTGAACCGCTCGAAGGCATGGTTGAGCTCTTCTTCGCTGAGCTTGTATCCGAGTTCTTCCAACCGCTGTCGAAACGCATGGCGGCCGGAGAGCTTGCCCATCACCATTTTGCTCTCGACTAAGCCGATCGATTCGGGCCGCATGATTTCATAGGTCGTTTTGTCTTTCAGCAGACCATCCTGGTGAATGCCCGACGTATGAGCGAACGCGTTGGCCCCCACGATGGCCTTGTTCGGCTGCACAACCATGCCCGTGATCTTGCTGACCAAACGGCTGGTCTTTGCAATCTCTTCCGTTCGAATCTGCGTGTCCGCCTGATAGAAATCCTTCCTGGTTCGGAGCCCCATGACGATTTCTTCCAATGACGTATTCCCCGCGCGCTCGCCGATGCCGTTAATGGTGCACTCGACCTGTCCCGCCCCATTGAGGACGGCTGCGAGGCTGTTGGCGACGGCGACGCCCAAGTCGTTATGGCAATGGACGGAGATCACTGCTTGCTTGGCGTTCGGCACCTTATCGCAGATCCCTTTGATCAACGCGCCGAACTCTTGCGGCACGGCGTAACCCACCGTGTCGGGAATATTGACCGTGCCTGCCCCGGCCGCAATGACGGCTTCGATGACCTCATAGAGATAAGCCGGGTCCGATCGGCTCGCATCCATCGGCGAAAACTCGACGTCGCTCACATAGCTGCGTGCCCGTTGGACCATCTCCACCGCTCGCTTCTTGGCTTCTTCGCGCGTCATCCGAAATTGGTGCTTCAAGTGGATGTCGGACGTTGAAAGAAACGTATGGATGCGGATCTTCGGCGCCCCTTTCAAGGCTTCCCATGCCCGGTCGATATCCTCCGGGCGTGCCCGCGCCAGGCTACAGATGGTCGGCCCCTCTACCTCTTGCGCGATCCGCCGAACCGCCTCGAAGTCGCCGGGAGAACTGTAGGCAAACCCTGCCTCGATAATATCGACGCCGAGCCGCGCCAGCTGCTTGGCTACCATGACTTTCTCTTCCACATTCATGCTGGCTCCGGGCGACTGTTCGCCGTCCCGTAAGGTGGTATCAAAAATCCGGATCATGCGTGCCATCATTTCACCTCTTCTTTATTCAGGCTGCTCAAAATGGCCGACCAGCGAGGCCGCAGGCATCGCGCGAACCGGAGGCGTACCCTCTGGGGTACGTTGAGGATTCGCGCGAGCCGAGAACAAAGCTGGCGGCCATTTTCAGCAGCCTGTAAAAACACAAAAGCCTCCCTCCCTCAGCCCAGGGACGGAGGCTTTCGAAAAAGCTCCGTGGTACCACCCTGATTCGGCTTGAACAACGTCAGCGTCGTTCATAGCCCTTCATTATGCCCATTTACGGGGGCGAGGCGGAATCCCCTACTTGATCTTTCAAGGATTCGGCTCAGAGGCGAGTTCAGCGACGCTTAGATTGGCTCGCACCGTCCGCCAATTCTCTCGATGCTAAGCAATCCGCCTACTACTCCTCGTCACAGCCGTTACAACTTCGATTCAACCGGCGGCGTTTCGACCTTCCCGACGCTCTTCTTTCCAAACCCTCGTGCCGCCAGCCAGAAGAGCCGTTCCACCGGACCTAACATCGCGTAACTCGCAAAGACTATAAATAACATAACTTGAGGCCATGCCGCCACCATCATTAGCGCGAGAATGCCCCACACCAGGTAGGTAATCTGCTGACGGCCCTTAAACTTCATATCCTTGAAGCTGCGATACTTGATCGTGCTGACCATCAAAAATGACAAGGTCAGCGTAATGATGAGCACCAGGATCGGTTTCACCTCGGCACCCATCCGAACGATGTGATGATCGAACACCACCAATGAGGCAATCACCCCGGCGGCGGCCGGGATTGCAAGCCCGGTGAAGTACTTGCTGTCCGAGGAAGCAACCATCGAATTGAAACGGGCCAACCGCACCGCTCCCATCGCCACATAGGCAAACATGACCGCCACACCGAATGTCCCCTGCCCGCTCAACGCCCAGGAGTAAATCAGGAGCCCGGGCGCCACACCGAACGACACGACGTCGGATAACGAATCGTACTCCAGGCCAAAATGGCTTGTGCTATTCGTCAGCCGCGCCGATTTCCCGTCCAATACGTCGAAAATCATGGCCACGAGGATCGCGATGGCAGCCGCCATGTAGTTCGCGTTGAAGACGGAGAGGATGGCGAAAACCCCGCAAAACAAATTGCCGGTCGTGAAGAGATTCGGAATCAGGTGCATGGCGGCTTTGCGTCGCTTGCCGTCTTTTCCAAACGCGCTGCGTAAACCGTTCGTTTTCATTGTAGTTCTCCGAGAATGGTTTCGCCCCCCTTCACCCGATCACCTACTTTCACCATTAATACCGTCCCGACAGGCACAAACGTATCCATCCGAGAACCGAACCGAATCAAGCCGAACCGCTCGCCCCGCTGCACGCGATCGCCGGGGGACAGCCAACAGACAATGCGGCGGGCGATCAATCCGGCCACTTGTACACACAGGACCTTCACACCCTTGGGGGTCATCAGCATCAATGCATTCTGCTCATTTTTTATCGTCGCATCCGGCCTGCTGGCAACCAAGAATAACCCTGGCTGGTATTGTACATCCTGAACGACGCCTTCGCAGGGCACGCGATTGATGTGCACGTCGAACACATTGAGAAAGATGGTGAGCCTGATGCTGCGGTCCTTGAGAAACCGCGGCTCGAACTCTTCCTCAATGGCGATGACTTTCCCGTCACCGGGCGCGACCACGAGATTGGCCCCTTGAGGCACGACGCGAGCCGGATTGCGGAAGAACCAGGCCACAAAGAGCGTCAGCAACGCCGCGCCGACCGCCAGGGCTGTCCACCCCAGCCAACCTGCGATCAGTGTAACGCCAGCCGTGACCCCAATGAAGGGAAATCCTTCTTTAGCAAAGGGGATTCCGACGGCACGATCTGCCACGTAAAGACGGACCTCAGTTCTTGGTTTTGTCGACGAGCTGCTCTTTCTTGAGCCAAGGCATCATGGCCCGAAGCTTGGCCCCGACGGCCTCGATGGGATGCGCTTCGCCTTTGGCAAGCAAGGCATTGTAGACGGGACGATTGGCTTGGTTTTCCAAGACCCATTCCCTCGCAAACTGGCCGGTCTGAATCTCACCGAGGATCTTCTTCATTTCCTGTTTCGTCTGCTCGGTCACCACCCGGGGGCCGCGCGTGACGTCGCCATACTTCGCCGTGGTGCTGATGGAGTACCGCATATTGGCAATACCGCCTTGATAAATCAGATCGACGATGAGCTTCACTTCATGCAAGCACTCAAAATAGGCCATCTCCGGCGAATAGCCGGCTTCAACCAACGTTTCATATCCTGCCTGGATGAGCGAAGTGAGTCCGCCACACAGGACCGCCTGCTCACCGAACAAATCGGTTTCAGTTTCTTCGCGAAAATTGGTCTCGATCACACCGGCCCGTCCGCCGCCAATGGCGCTGGCATAGGCCAATCCCACTTGCTTCGTGTTGCCGCTCGGGTCTTGATGGATAGCCAGCAGACACGGCACGCCGCTGCCCTTCGTATATTCGGACCGGACAAGATGCCCGGGCCCTTTGGGCGCCACCATGAACACGTTGATAGAGGCCGGGGGAACAATCTGTCCGAAATGAATGTTAAATCCATGTCCGAAGGCCAGATAGGAACCAGGCTTCAGGTTGGGTGCCACTTCTTGCCGATAGATGGCCGCTTGAGCTTCGTCAGGAGCAAGAATCATCACGACGTCCGAGGCCTTCACCGCGTCAGCCACCGGCATGACTTTTAGACCGCTCTGCTCGGCTTTTTTCCAGGAGGCGCCCTCACGCAAGCCGATCACCACGTTTACGCCGCTCTCCTTCATGTTGAGCGCATGTGCATGGCCCTGGCTCCCGTAGCCGATGACGGCCACCTTTTTATTGCGGATCTGTTGAATGTCTGCATCCTTGTCGTAATAAATCTTCATGCTGTGCTCCTTCAACAACGCTTTCTTTTAAGATAACGGGCCGACGTACGGGCCCGGCAGGATTCTATTCGCGGGCAACCTTCTTAGCCTGCACCGCCGCCGGACGGACCGGCTCACGGGCGACGGCCACCCGCCCGGTGCGGATCAATTCCTTGATGCCGAGCGGTTGCAGTAAATTGATGATGGCTTCGATCTTCTTGGGATCTCCGGAAACTTCAATCGTATAGGTGCCTGGAGTGGAATCGATGACATTGGCTCGAAAGATATCCACAATCCGGAGCGCCTCCGCCCGATCTTCTGCCTTCGTGTGCACCTTGATGAGTGCCGTTTCCCGTGACACGAATTCCGTCTCGTTGAGGTCGACCACTTTGATGACATCAATCAACTTGTTCAACTGCTTGACGATCTGCTCGATAATCCGTTCATCGCCGGACGTGACGATCGTCATCTGGGACATGGACGGATCGAGTGTCGGTGCGACAGAAAGGCTCTCAATGTTGAACCCCCGCCCGCTGAACAACCCGGCCACGCGAGAGAGCACACCAAACTTGTTTTCAACCGTCACGGAAATGATGTGTTCCATAGAATAATGTCAAATTTTGAGTGTTGAGTTTTTAATTTCGTCTACCTCAACATTCATCATTCACAATTCAAAATTTTTTCCTCATGCCGTGAGCACCGTGTCTTTATCTTCCGGCGTGACCTTTGGCGCACCGGTTTGTTTCTTCCTCAACTCGGGCGGATCTTCAAGAATCATCTCGTGATTACAGCCGCCGGCCGGAATCATCGGATAGCAATTCTCGAACTGATAGGTCGGCACATCGACGATGACCGGTTTATCCACGGCAATCGCTTCTTTGAGGACCTCATCCAAATCGCCGACCTTATTGGCGCGCAGTCCCACCGCTCCATACGCATCGGCCAACTTGACGAAATCCGGCGTCGTATCCAGGTAGCTGGATGCATAGCGCCCTTCGTAGAAGAGGTCCTGCCACTGACGCACCATCCCGTGGAACCGGTTGTTGAGGATGATGATCTTCACGGGCAACTTGCTGACCATCGCGGTCGCCATCTCCTGCATGTTCATCTGAATGCTGCCGTCTCCCGCAATGCAGAGCACCAGCCGCCCCGGGAACGCTGCTTGCGCCCCCATCGCGGCCGGAAATCCGAATCCCATCGTGCCGAGCCCGCCGGAGGTCAGCCAGCGATTCGGCTTGGCCAGCTTGAAATATTGCGCCGCCCACATTTGGTGTTGGCCGACATCCGTCGACACAATCGGATCGCGATCCTTGGTGAGCTCATACAGACGCTTCACGACATGCTGGGGCTTGATCGGACCGTCGGCGTCCTGTTGATAGGTCAACGGATGGGCCCTCTCCCATTCACGGATCTGGTCCCACCAAGGCTTGCGCAAGTCTTTCTGTTCACCGTTCACCGTCGCCCGAAGAATCTGATTCAACTCACGCAGCACCGTCTTACAGTCACCGACGATTGGAATATCGACGTGGATGTTTTTCCGGATTGACGTCGGATCGATATCGACATGAATGATCTTCGCATAGGGGCAAAACTCCGACACTTTTCCCGTCACCCGGTCGTCAAAGCGGGCGCCGATGGCGATCACGAGATCCGAGTAGTGCATCGCCATGTTGGCTTGATACGTGCCGTGCATGCCCAACATGCCCAAGGACAGAGGATGCTCTCCCGGGAAGACGCCCAGACCCATCAATGTCATATCGACTGGAATCTGCGTCAATTCGGCGAGCTCGAGCAATTCCTGTGAGGCGCCGGAGAAAACCACCCCGCCACCCACATAGAGAATGGGCTTCTTGGCCTTCATGATGGCCTCAGCCGCCTGCTTGATCTGCCATTTATTGCCTTCGTAGGTCGGGTTATAGCCCCGGATGGATACGGAGCTGGGATACACAAACTCCGCCTTGTTCATCGACACATCTTTGGGGATGTCGACGAGCACGGGCCCCGGTCGCCCCGTCGTGGCAATGTAGAACGCTTCTTTGATGGTCGCAGCGAGATCATTGACGTCCTTGACCAAGAAATTGTACTTGGTGCAGGGCCGGCTCAACCCGACATTATCTGCTTCCTGAAACGCATCGTTGCCGATTAAACTCGTCGGGACCTGCCCGCTGATACAGACCAGCGGCACGGAATCCATGTAGGCATCGGCCAAGGCGGTAATCACATTCGTCATGCCCGGCCCCGATGTGACCAGCGCGACGCCTGCTTTTCCGGTCGCTTTCGCATACCCTTCCGCCATGTGCCCGGCGCCCTGCTCGTGCCGAGTCAGAATAACTTGGAGGTCTTTCTGCTGGTGCAGCATGTCGAATATCTTCAGCACCACGCCGCCGGGAAGCGCAAAAATAGTTTTCACCCCTTCCCGCTTGAGACTCTCAATCAATATTTCCGACCCGTTCAGCTTCATATCTCTACCTCCCCCCCGGTCTACCGGAAGATACCCAGCAGAGGGAACAGTTCGACCCCAAAAGGTGACAGCAACCCCGAGCGTCTCGCAACTTTCTGAAATATCAATGGGAAAGGACGGCAGATCCTACCATCCTGCTTTTGATGGGTCAATAGGACTTGAGGCAGACTTCTCCGCCCGAGCTCGAACGAGAGAAGCGATCCGGATGATAATAAAAGCGCGAATGTGAAGGCCTGTAAGCCGGATTCTGTCGCATAGAGAAGTGTTCCTCTATGCGGGTGATCATTTCTCTGGGATTCGAGTTACCCCGAACCTCAAGCGACCTACCCGAAGACCTCGGCTGGGCCAGCCGTTCTGCAACGCTCTTACGAGCCCGCAGGCGTCTTCCTATTTGGCCTTGCACCGGGCGACGCTTACCGTGCCGGCGATGTCACCACCGCCGCGGTGGGCTCTTACCCCACCGTTTCACCCTTACCTGAACCGCAGCGACCAGATGGGATCCCGTCGCCTTGGCCATCGGCGGTTTGATTTCTGTGGTGCTGGTGTCGGATTGCTCCGCCTGGGAGTTACCCAGCGCCCTGCCCTTGGAGTCCGGACTTTCCTCCCGATACCATAGGTACCGAGCGATCACCCGGTCTTCACACTCGCGCGGCTACAGTATAAAGAAGGATGGGAGGATCTGACAAGCTTGAGTCGTTGGTAGCGGAGACCAATTTTTTACCGGCCGCCGACTTGCGGCAACTCAGTAGCCGGCACGGCATGTTTCGCCTGATAAAGGGCCATGGCTTCGGGCATCCATTTCTTCAGCTGTTGAATCCTCGTATCATGTCCTGGGTGTGTGGATAAGAACTCGGATGGTCCGCCACCGGAAAGCTGCTCCATCCGTTCCCACAAGTGCACTGATTCGCGCGGATCATAGCCGGCATCAGCCGCCAGCAGGATTCCAATATAGTCGGCCTCCGATTCGTGCGAACGGCTGAAGGGCAGCAGGACGCCAACCTGAGCGCCAGCCCCTAAGGCGGCCATCGCAGCTTGGCTGAGCAGCGGATTGCTTCCACTTGCTCCAATCGCTGCGCCGGCGACCTGCAAGGCCGCGTTCGTCAGCTGCCCCTGGCTCATGCGCTCCGCCCCATGGCGCGCCAACGCATGTACCACCTCATGCCCCATGACTGCGGCAAGCCCTGCCTCGGTTTTCGCCACAGGGAATATTCCCGTGTAGACGGCAATCTTTCCACCCGGCAGCGCAAAGGCGTTCATCGTCTTGTCGTCCTTGATCACCGTCACTTCCCACTGGAACTGCTGCGCCATCTCGGCGTACTTCGACCGCTTCGCCGCCTCAATAATGCGAGCAGCCACTCGTTTCACCGGTTCAATTTCCCGCGGATCTTGAGAGAGGCGGACTTTGGGATCGCTCTTGACCTGACTATAGGCCTGCGTCCCGAGGGTTATCTCGTCAGCTACAGAGGTCATCAGCAACTGATGCCGCCCCGTGTAGGGATTGGTCTCGCATCCCATCAGTTCGAGCGACAGGGCGAGGAGGCCGAGGGCGGCCATGGCACCTCTCACTCGTGCATACGTCTGCATCGCCTTCCTCCAGGAATCTCTATAAGGCGCACAAGAAAAATTGACCGATCGGATACCGATTGGTAGATTACCGCGCCCGTGACACATATTCCAGTTGGAGTTTGAACGAATGGTTCCAAGACAGCCGGGCACGGCGATCGAACGCATCGGCATCGACGAATCGGGCAAAGGCGATTATTTCGGTCCTCTCGTCATTGCCGCGGTGTTCGTCGATGCCACGACGCAAGGAGAACTCGCGCTCATGCAGGTGCGAGACAGTAAGAAAATCTCCGATGGGCGCATCCTGGAAATGGCGCCGGACATCAAGACGATCTGCCCCCACAGCGTCATCGCCATCGGTCCCCACAAGTACAACGAACTCTACGCAAAAATTCGGAACCTCAATCGATTACTCGCGTGGGGACATGCCAAGGCGCTGGAGAACCTTCTCGAACGGGTGTCGTGCGAGCGGGCGATCTCCGATCAATTCGGGGACGAGCGGCTGATCCTCAATGCGCTGCAGCAGAAAGGCCGGAAGATCGTCTTGGAACAGCGGACGAAAGCGGAGTCCGACCTGGCCGTGGCCGCCGCGTCCATCCTCGCACGGGCTGAATTTCTGGTCCGCCTCAAACGATTGTCCGACGAGGTGGGCACCACACTGCCGAAAGGAGCCTCGCCGGCAGTCGAGCTGGCCGCCCGCATGGTGATCAAAAAACATGGGCGCGAACGGCTCGACTCAGTGGCCAAGCTCCACTTTAAAACCACCCAAGCCGTGCTGAATGAGATACCCGCGACATAATCAAGAAGTGCCGATTCCTCTGTGAACTGCCGGTTATTTCGGCAGCTTCGGCACCACGATCTTGAGCGGCTCTCCCGTCAGCGCCTTCATGAATGCGATGAGATCCGCCTTTTCTTCTCCCGTCAGATTGAGCGGCTTCATGAGAGGGCTGAGGTTCGGATTCGCGCCGCCTCCCGCATTCTTAAAGTCCACCACTTCCTCTAACGTCTTGAACACGCCGTCGTGCATGTAGGGTGCCGTCTCGACGATGCTTCGCAGCGTGGGAGTCTTGAAGGCTCCCTTATCCCGCTCCTGCCTCGACACCATGAAGCGGCCGAGGTCTTCCTTGAGGGGACCTGCTTGAGGCACGCCCAGATTGTGGAATTGATTATCGGTGAAGTTCGGTCCGTTGTGGCACAATACGCAGCGGGCCTTGCCCTTGAACAGCGCCATGCCCCGCACTGCGGCCTCATCCATCGCCTTGCTATCACCCAACACATACTTGTCGAAGGGGCTGTTCTGCGACACGATCGTCCGTTCGAAGGCCGCGATGGCTTCGGCGATATGTTGCAAGCTTGCCCCGCCGCCGAAGATCAGCTGAAACTGCTTCTGGTAGCCGGGAATCTTGGCGATCTTCGGCACCACCGTCTCATGGGTCTCAGCCATTTCAATCGGATTATGGATCGGACCGATCGCTTGTTCTTCCAACGATCCGGCTCGGCCATCCCAGAACTGCAGCGGGATGAAGCCCGTGTTGTAGACGGTCGGCGCTTGCCGCCCGCCGGCGGTGCCGAACGCGCCGATCGAAAACTGGCGGGCGTCCGCAAAGCCGGTGCCGGGATTGTGACAGAACGCACAGGAAACGGAATTATTCTTTGACAATCTCGTGTCGAAGTAGAGCTGGCGGCCCAAATCGACTTTTTGCAGATAGCCGAGGTTCGTCGGCGGAGTCGGCACATAGGCGGGCAACGGTGCAATGTCGGTCACGGTCATCCCATCCGCTATGATGGTCCCCGGCACCATATCGGCGGCGACAATCAGAGCTGGAGTCGCTTCCGCCCAAAGCGCCACACAGATCAAGACCGCCAAGATACGACTCCACTGCCATGTGTATGGTTTCAACATGCGAGGCCTCCTCCAGGAATGTCTTTATTGGAATTGGGTTGAAACGAAGTGGGAGCGGCTGAGCAACCCGGTCGCAGTTTCCACATGGTGGGAATCGGTTATACAGACTCCCCCATCTCCAGATCGGCTGGCTTGCTGCCTAGGCCAGCCGCGCCTTCGGTGACCGGCTCTCCTTCCCAGTACAACATCCGCCGGCAGTACGGGCAGACATGCAGATCTTCGGAACGTTTGACCTGGGCGATGAGTTGCGGAGGGATTTGCAGCCGGCAGCCGGCACACATGCCGTCTCGAACCGCCGCCAGCGCTTGATCTTTTTTGGCAGCTTTAATTTGGGTGTAGCGTTCCAGGAGCCCCTTGTCCACTCGCGCGGCCGCCTGGCGGTGCTGCGTTTCCAATTGTGCCAACTCCTCAGCCAGCACGCGATCCTGCTCGTCGAGCACCTTTTTTACCTGCCCGAACCCCGCTTCCAACGCTTTGACTTTCTCTTGCGCCTCCTTGGCGGTGCGCTGAAGCTGATCGATCTTTTCCATGCACAGGAGAATCTTTTCTTCGAAGTCCCCGCGTTTCTTGTTCGACAGCTCGATTTCGAACAGATGCGCTTGATACTCCTTGTTCGTCTTCAATTCGGACAGGCGCGATTTCATCTTCTCGGTCTGCGCCTCGTGAGCCTCCAGATCTTTTTCGTGCGCACGCCGCTCTTTGACCAGCGCCTCCAGAGCGGCCGTCGTGTCTTTGAGCGATTGCGCAGCTTCCCGCAGGGGGGCTTCGGCGGCATGCAGGCGGTCGGGGATTTTTCGACGGAGTTCGTTGATCTCCATGATACGGAGATCAAACTTCTGCAGTTCGACGAGGGGGGTAAGCTTCTGGTTCAACGGACCCTTTCTGCTGCGGCAGGCCACCTCACCGGCTGCGATCCTGACAGGCCAGCCTGGTGGTGGGCCCACTAGGACTTGAACCTAGGACCAGCTGATTATGAGTCAGCCGCTCTGACCACCTGAGCTATGGGCCCAATCAGATGCACTCACATGAGGCAACCCTGCCCCTGCATGGCGAATTCTGAGTGGCCGATTCTAGGCCGCCCCAGAAATGGAGTCAAATCTGACGCGTGACACCTTGCTTAGAGACTCTCGACAAAACTCCTCAGCTTCTTGCTTCGGCTCGGGTGACGCAACTTTCTCAGCGCCTTGGCTTCAATTTGCCGGATACGTTCGCGCGTCACCTCGAAGTCTTGTCCCACTTCTTCCAAGGTATGGTCGGTGGCTTCTCCGATTCCAAAGCGCTTGCGGAGCACTTTTTCCTCGCGCGGCGTCAGCGTCTCCAACGCGCTGTTGATCTGCCGCTGGAGATCGTACCGGATAGCCGCTTCCAACGGCGAAATGGCCTTCTTGTCTTCGATAAAATCGCCCAGATGGCTGTCCTCCTCCTCGCCGATCGGCGTTTCGAGCGAAATCGGCTCCCTCGCGATCTTCAGGATCTTCCGCACTTTGTCGAGCGGCAAGTCCATCCGCTCGGCGATTTCTTCCGGCAGCGGCTCGCGCCCCAGCTTCTGGACCAGATGCCGCGAGGTCCGAATGAGCTTGTTGATCGTCTCAATCATGTGGACGGGAATACGAATCGTGCGTGCTTGATCGGCAATGGCGCGTGTAATCGCCTGTCTGATCCACCACGTGGCATAGGTGCTGAACTTGTAGCCGCGCTTGTACTCGAACTTGTCGACCGCCTTCATCAAGCCGATGTTGCCTTCTTGAATCAGATCGAGGAACTGCAGGCCACGGTTCGTATATTTCTTGGCGATGCTGACGACCAGGCGGAGGTTCGCTTCCACCAGTTCCGCCTTTCCGCGCTTGACTTTTTCTTCGGCCACGTCCAGGTGCTTGACCGCGTCTTTGATTTCCTCGGCCGTAGCGAGGGCCTCCTCCGTCTCCAGCTGCCGCACTTTGGCTTTCGCGGCTTGATAGATCCTCTTGATCTCCAGCAACGCTTCTTCCGAGACGCCGGTTTTACGCTTGACCGCCAGAAAGTCCTGGCGGGTCCGGCACAGCTTCTTGAGCAGCTCCGCCCCGGCTTCGCCACTGACGCCGATTTTGCGCTGACAGTTCGCCGCCTCACGTTCCGCCGCTCGAATCTGGATCGCGAGATCCCGAACGCGCTGCACCATCCGATCCTTGAGCACTCCGTGCAGGTTGACCGACTCAATTTTGTCCACGACCTGCTGACGGACCAGCTCGAACTGCTTCTTGAACTTCTTTTGCTTCACTGGATCGTTGCCGATGTGCTTGCCCTTTTCGGCAAGCGCCTTCAAGGCCAACGACACTTTGCGCACCGCATTCAAAGCATCGAGTGTCTTGACCCGCAACTCTTCATAGTCCCGCTCGACCGGCTGCTGCTCTTCTTCAAAGTCCTCTTCCGTTTCCTGCACCGGCACGATCTCTCGCACGTCGATCTTGGCGTTCTTGAGCTGATCGCGCAACGTCAGGACGAACTCGATCGTCATCGGCATGCCGTAGATCACCGACGCGATGTCCTTCTTGCCCTCCTCGATCCGCTTCGCGATTTCGATCTCGCCTTCGCGGCTGAGGAGCGCCACGCTGCCCATTTCCTTGAGATAGAGACGGACCGGGTCGTCCGTGCGGCTCAATGCGCCGGGAGTGAGGTCGATCGGCTTCTCGCTCTCCTCATCGGCTTCGACCTCCGTTTCCTCGCTGTCGTCGCTGGCATCCCCATTCTCGGACCGTTTCTGTACGCGCTCGCCTTCCGGTGCATCGACGATTTCGATGTCCATTTCGCCGAACATCGTCATGATGCTGCCAAATTGATCCGAGGACACCACTTCCGCCGGCAAGGTGTTGTTCAACTCGTCGTAGGTCAGGAATCCCTTTTCCTTCCCCATCGAAATCAGCTTCTTCACCTCACCGAGCAACTCTTGTTTCGGCATAGCTACTCCTTCACCAATGAAACGACACCGGCGGTCGGCGTGCCGGCTTTCCGCATTCGCAATTCGTTGACTCGCATATTCAGCGCGCGCGCATCGTCCCAGCGTCCCTCGCGCTCCGCCATCTTCAATTGTGCAATGAGTTCGCGCAGCACGTGCTCCGTCCGCTTCAGGTCAAGACGCTCGAAACAGGCCTTGATGTGCGCCGCGACATCGTCAAAATGATCATCCCGCAGCGAGAGTTCCGTCGCCAGGGCGCCGCACTCGGCATCATCGACCGCCACGTCGAGCAGCGAACGGACGCTGATCCGACCATCCGGCTCCACATGCGCCAGCGCCAGTTCCACGAGCTTCCGGCAGGCCGCGACTGTAAATGCATCGGATCGTAACCGTCGCACGTCGGCCGGAGACAACTTGCCGTGCAACAGCAAGGAGACCAGATCCCGCTCCTCGGGTGCCCCTTTGAACACAGACATGGAGGGGGACTGAGCCGGCTGTGTTTTCGATTGTACGCTGCCTCGTGTAGGTTGTGCCTGGAGAGCCGGATATCGTTCGATCAGCCGCTGCTGGCTGACGCCCAGTCGTTCCGCCACGACCCGAATCCGCTCTTCCCGCTCGATCGGATGCTCGCTCTTCTGGAG
>CAYNLM010000047.1:0-24962 GCA_964398045.1 uncultured Nitrospira sp.
ATGCGCGGCTTGCCACGAGGGATCATGTCGTGTAGGCCCATGCACGGCAGAATAAGCAGCCTGAACCAAAGCACACGACCGGGGAACTGCTCGTTCAAGCGAAGGCCAGTACCGGGCGGGCCCTAGACCAAGCGCTCCACAAACAAGACAAACAGCCGAAAGCGTCGGAAGAGGATCAGACGATCCGAGTGGAAACCCGTCGGCTGGACTCCGTGATGAACTTGGTCGGCGAACTGGTCTTAGGCCGCAACCGCCTGATCAAGATCGGGGGCATCCTGGAACAAAATCATGAGGCGGACCCGCAAGTGAGGGCCTTGGGCGAAACGCTGACGCAATTGAACCTTGTGACGACCGATCTCCAACTCGCCGTCATGAAAACGCGCATGTTGCCGATCAAGAAAGTGCTCTCCAAGTTGCCGCGCATGGTGCGCGATCTTTCGCAAAAACTCGGCAAACAAGTGCGCCTGGAAACGCACGGTGAAGAAACCGAGCTGGACAAATCTGTGGCCGACGAGATCGGTGATCCGCTGGTCCATCTGGTGCGGAATGCCATCGATCACGGAATCGAGATGCCCACCGAACGGCATGAGAAGAATAAACCCACCGAAGGCACCCTGCGCATTTCGGCCAGTCAAGAAGGCAACAGCATCGTGATCCGGATTCAAGATGACGGGCGCGGGATTCCTCTCGACAAGGTCAAAGCCAAAGCCTTGTCCAAAGGCTTGGTCAGCGAAGCCGAGCTGGCCGCCATGGAGCCGAGGGAAGTGGTGAATCTCATTTTTCTCCCCGGATTCAGCACCGCCGAGAAGGTGACGGATGTCTCCGGCCGGGGCGTCGGGATGGATGTAGTGCGCACGAACATCCGCAGGATGAACGGCACGGTGGAAATCGAATCGGAGCAGGGCAAAGGCAGCCTGATTACGATCAAGCTGCCCCTCACCATCGCCATCATTCAAGCTCTGATGGTCGAAGTCGAACGCGCGACCTTCGCGATTCCGCTGAGCTCCGTCATTGAAGCCGTGCGGATTACCAAATCAGACATCAAGACGATCAACGGGAGAGAGGTCCTGCACCTTCGCGATCGGGTGTTGCCGCTGCTTCGCCTGGCCGAAGAGTTCGACATTCCGGTGAACAAGGACCGTGAGCGCTTTAACGTGGTGGTGGCCGCGTTAGGCGATCGACGGATCGGCGTCATTGTCGATGAGCTCCGCTCGCAAGAAGAAGTGGTCATCAAGTCCATTTGGGATTATTTGGAAAGCATCAAGGGCATCTCCGGGGCCACAATCACCGGCGACGGGAAAGTGGTGCTGATCCTGGATATTTCCGAACTGGTCGAGAATGCGCATGCATGGCACGGCAACGTCGCGGCAGCGACCTGATCCGTAAGGGGTGAAACGTAAGGCGCAAAAGAATGAAATACCCTCCTATCACGCCTAACGCCTTATCCCTCACGCCTAACGTTTCACGCAAGACACCTTACGAAGGAGAACGCCATGTCCACCCTCATCAATGAAATCGATGCCCGGACCAGATTGGCCGGCGCCAACCAGATGGAATTGCTGCTGTTCCATTTGGGGACCAGCGAACTGTTCGGCATCAACGTCTTCAAGGTTCGCGAAGTGATGAAACTGCCTCACCTCACCCGGGTTCCCGAGGCGGACAGCCGTGTGGTCGGCATGGCTAATATTCGCGGGACGATGGTACCCGTGATCGCCCTCCGGCGCAGCCTCGGACTCGGAGAGCACGAGGTCGATCTCTCCAATCTCGATGCGAAGGAAAGCGGCATCCTCATCATCACCGAGTACAATTCCAGCCTGCAGGCCTTTCACGTCGCGGCCGTCGATCGCATTATCCGGACGTCCTGGTCGCAAATTAAAACACCGCCGGCGCTGGTTCGGGAAAACAATAAAGGAGCGGTCACGGCCGTTACCATGCTGGAGAACGGACGCATGGTGTTGATTCTCGACGTCGAGAAACTGCTCACCGATATTTGCCCGCGCCCGGACAATGAAGTGTACGCGGGCCTGACCTCGAAGCCGGAATTGAAATCCAAATGCGTCCTGTTCGCCGATGACTCGACGGTGGCCAGGACCCAAATCAAGAAAGCCTTGGACAAGCTCGGCGTCGCCTACGTTCAAACGACCACCGGCAAGGAAGCCTGGGACTATTTACAACAGCTGGCCGCCACGTCGGAGAAAGAAGGACAGCCCCAGGTCAAATGCATCCATATGGTCCTCAGCGATATCGAAATGCCGGATATGGACGGCTTTACGCTGACCAAGCAGATCCGCGCCGACCCGCGGTTGGCGCACCTGCCGGTGATCCTGCACTCGTCGCTGACGGGGACGTGTAATCAGGATAAAGGCGAACAGGTGGGGGCCACCGATTACGTGACGAAGTTCGATCCGAAAACGTTCGCCGATAAATTGATGCGCTACATCAGTTAAGCGAGCGGCCGGGCGTGTTCCGATGCTCTGGGCTGTCATGCAACCGGGCCGGTGACGGGATGTCGAAACAAATCCAAGTGCTCATCGTGGATGACTCCACGTTCATGCGGAAGAGCCTTTCGTCCATGTTGACGACCGATCCGCGCATTGCCGTCGCCGGGATGGCCCGCAATGGAGAAGAAGCCGTGCAACAAGTCCATCAGCTCAATCCGGACGTCGTGACGCTGGATGTCGAGATGCCGGGCATGAACGGCATCGATGCGCTCAAGCGCATCATGGCCGAGCATCCGGTGCCCGTAGTGATGGTCAGCTCCCTCACCACGGAGGGCGCGGACGATACTCTCAGAGCGTTGGAATTGGGCGCCGTCGACTACATCCCCAAGCAACTTGGGGATGTCGCCATACGGATCTTCGACATCCGAGCAGAACTGGTCGCCAAGATCATCGCCGCAGCCGGAGCGAAAGGGAAAATCAGTCACTCGTCCGCCGTCTCCGGTCCATGCGCCACGCCTGACTCCTCCTCCAGGATGTCGTTAACTTCACACACGGTGAATGTTACGCGAGGGAGTCGGCTGGTGGCGATCGGCTGTTCGACGGGCGGCCCGCAGGCATTGCTGGATGTCTTGCCGGCCATTCCGTCCGATTTTCCAGCCGGCATCGTGATCGTCCAGCACATGCCGAAGAATTTCACCAAGCCGTTTGCCGACCGCATGAATGCCCGCTGCAGCCTGGAAGTGAAAGAAGCCATGGACGGCGACGAGGTCATGCCGGGGCGGATCTTGATCGCGCCCGGCGGCCTGCAGTGCCGGGTCAAGCGCAAATCCATCATGAGCACCGTCATCGCGCTCAGCCCGAATCATGAACACCATCTTCATGCGCCTTCCGTCGACGTCCTGATGCAGTCCGTCGCGTCGGCCTATGAAGAGCGCGGCATCGCGGTGATTCTCACCGGCATGGGGCATGACGGGTTGGAAGGGATGAAGGCCGTCAAAGCGGCCAAGGGCCGCACGATCGCGCAGGACGAGAAGACGTGCATCGTCTACGGCATGCCGAAAGCAGTGGTTGAAGCAGGGTACGCGGATAAAGTCATCCCGCTGTCGGGCGTCGTGGGAGAAATTCTCAATATGGTGTAGGGGCCCGGACATAGAACACTTTCATTCACAAGGAGAGGTAGGAGGCATTATGAGCACGTTGTTGAAGAACATGAATATCGGACCCAAGTTTGTGGTGTCCATCGGCGCGGTGGCCGCCGTGATCATACTGGTCGGCCTCGTCGTCCTCTATCAACAGGAGCAGTCCAAGTTGGAACAACTTCTGGAAGCGCGGGGAAAAGTGCTGGAAACACAAATCCAAATCACGCGTTCCTATATTGCGCAAAACTATGTGGGAAAGATCAAGAAGTCGAAGGCTGCAACCGACATCGTCGTGGCCAAGGATCACGCCAACAATCCCGATGCGATCCCGTTCCCCGCCACCGCCACGCGCGAGATGGGCGAGGAAGCGAACAAGAGCGGGTTGTTCACCGCCCGTGTGATCAGCCAGACTCCGATCAATCCGAACAACGGACCCAAGGATGCGTTTGAGACTGAGGCCTTACGAGCGATCATGGCGGGCGCGGAGAGTTTCACGCGTATGGAGGAACTCAACGGCGTACCCACGTTCCGCCGCGCCTCAGTTGACAAAGCAACCTCGTCGGCCTGCATCGGCTGTCACACCGACAAACAGGTTGGGGACGTGCTCGGCGTGCTTTCCATCGGCATGAACATGAGCAAAGCCAGGGGATTGACAGAAAAGTCGATGTATCAGACCGGCGGACTCATGGTCGGCATGGTTTTGTTGATCGTGGTTCTCACGTATCTCATGCTCCGGAGCATCGTCCTCAAACCGCTTGCCCACATGGCGGCGATCACCAAGGACATCGCCCAGGGCGAAGGCGATTTGACGAAGCGTGTTCCAACGCAGGGCAACGATGAAATCGCCCAGTTCGGCGCCTACTTCAACCAATTTATCGAGAAGCTCCAGAAGATGATCGGGAAAGTCGCGCACGTCACCGACAAGGTGGCCTCGGCCTCCGTCGAGCTGTCGGCCACCGCAGAGGAAATATCCAAGGGCACGGATAATTTGACGTCCCGCGCGTCGCAAACGGCGGCCGCTGTGGAAGAGATGAACGCCACGGTCAGCCAGGTCGCGCAAAACTCCGGCAAGGCCGCCACGCTGGCACAGGAGACCGTGAAGACGGCCAAAGACGGCGGGACGGTCGTGTCCGACACGATTTCCGGCATGCAGCACCTCTCGGATGCCGTGTCGAACTCGGCCACCATCATCGCGGAACTGGGCAAATCATCCGATCAGATCGGCGAGATCGTCCGCGTCATCGAAGACATCGCCGACCAGACCAACCTCCTCGCGTTGAACGCCGCGATCGAAGCCGCGCGCGCCGGCGAACAGGGACGGGGATTCGCGGTCGTCGCGGACGAAGTCCGCAAGCTGGCGGAGCGCACGACCAAAGCGACGAAAGAAATCGGCGATATGATCCGACAAATTCAGCAGGACACGCGCGGCGCGGTCGAGTCGATGCAACAGGGGACGCAGAAAGTCTCCGGCGGCGTCGAACTGGTCAACAAGACCGGCGAAGCCCTCACGCGCATCGTCCAGATGGTGTCCGAAAGCGCGGACATGATCCGCCAGATCGCGGTGGCGTCGGAAGAACAATCGGTCGCTACGCAACAGATCGCGAACGACATCGAAAACGTCGCCAAAGTCACGAAGGAATCGGCCTCGGGGGCCAATGAATCGGCGAAAGCCAGCCATGATCTGAGCCAGTTGGCCGTCGAACTGCAAGGCATTGTCGGATCCTTCAAGGTGTAACCCGACGCCGGGAGAGGAGACCGCGATGATTGTTCAAGAAAAAACCGCGCCCCGAGTGAATCAGGGCGCGGATTCCGGGAACGGAATCATCACCAGAGAGGCAGTGGCCGGCGACGACCTCTGCCAGTTCGTCACGTGCCGCATCGCGCATGAAGAATTCGCCATGGACGTGTTGAGCGTTCAGGAGATCAACCGCATGGTGGAAGTCACGCGCGTCCCGAAGGCGCCGCTCTTCGTGGAAGGCGTGATCAACCTCCGGGGCCGCATTATTCCCGTGCTGGACCTCAGACGACGATTCGGACTGCCGCCGACCGATCAGACGGATGATTCGCGCATCATGGTCGTCCTGGTGCGGCAGCGGATGGTGGGGCTGATTGTCGACGAAGTCGTGGAAGTGCTCCGCATCCCGAAGTCGGCGATCGAGCCGCCGCCCTCGGTCGGCAGTTCAGCCGGAGCCGAATTCACCCAGGGGGTCGGACGAATCGAGGACCGGCTGTTGATTGTCTTGGATTTGAATCGCCTGCTGCTGCCCAACGAACATGCGGCGATGGAGGAGGCTACAGGGCAGGGGAGTGATCACTAGACGGTGGGTCCGGCGGTTTCTTCCGCTGAGTCTCCAGGACGCGCTCCAACAACCTGAGAGATTCGTTCAGAAGGTCGGACGCGCAACTCATCGTCGTCTGAAACTGTTGCATGGCTTCCGCCACCTTCCCTTCCCGCCTGAGCTCCTGGAAACGCCGGTGCTGCTCGTCAAGGATGGCTTGCTTGGTATCGAGTAACAGACAGTCCAGCGAGTTCACACCGCACCTCCCATCCTTGTGTGGACTGGCACGGTAGCAGAGCCGGGCATGCGCTGGCAATAGTACGAAAGCATGGGCGGGCCTCGCTGCAAGGCAGGCTGGGATCGGACGAAGAAGGACGCACGCGACGTGGATATCGCAACCATATTAGGCATCGTTCTCGCGATCGGGTCGATCATAGGCGGGCAGGCGCTTGAAGGCGGGCACCTGAGTTCGATTCTTCAGTTGACCGCCTTCATCATCGTCATGGGCGGGACCATCGGTGCCTGCTGCGTTCAAAATCCCCTTCCGGTCGTCCTTAAGGCGGTCAGTTCGCTGTCCATCGCACTCGCCGGCGCTCAGTTCAACAACAAAGGCACGATCAAACTCATTCTGGATCTCGCAAATGTCTCGCGTAAGCAGGGTTTGCTGGCGTTGGAGGGAAAGCTCAAAGACATTCAGGATCCGTTCATGAGAAAAGGGGTACAGCTGATCGTCGACGGAACCGATCCAAAGGCCGTTCATGAGATTCTGGAAATCGAAGTGGAGCATCAAGAAGAAGAAGGTCTCATGGCCGCCAAGGTATGGGAAGCCGCCGGCGGCTATGCGCCGACTGTCGGCATCCTCGGCGCGGTGCTGGGGCTGATCCACGTGATGGAAAATCTCGCCGACCCCTCGAAGCTGGGCGGCGGGATCGCCGTCGCCTTCGTCGCGACCGTGTACGGCGTGGGGGCGGCCAATCTGCTTTTTTTGCCCATTGCCAACAAGATCAAGTTCAAGCTCAAAGAGGAGGCCGGCTCTCGCAACATGATCATCATGGGGTTGGTCGGCCTCGCCCAGGGTGAAAATCCGAGACTGCTCCAGGATAAACTCGAAAGTTTCCTGCCGCACGGCGAGCGGACGAAGGAAACGAAAAAGTAAGATTTGGTGATTTGGTCATTGCGTGAAGTGAGAAGGGTTCCACTTCACCAAATCACCCAATCACCAGATCACCAAATTTTCTCGCATGGCCAAGAAAAAGCACGAAGAACACGAGAACCACGAACGCTGGCTGGTGTCGTACGCGGACTTCATCACGCTGCTCTTTGCCTTTTTTGTCGTGATGTATTCCGTCTCCGCCGTGAATGAAGGGAAATTCCGCACTGTGAGCGAATCCATCAAGGCGGCGCTGAATCCCATGTATGCGCCGTCGGTCAGCAATACGCCCTTTGTCCTCGGCGACACCAAGCCGGCGACGATTCTTCCCTCGCTCGAGATGAGCCGGGAAGTGGCCATTCGACGCCTGCGGGCGGTCATGCAATCTCTCCAGAATGCCGCGCAGTCCAGATTCGTCGAGGTCGTAGAGCGGAGGAACGGCGAGATCATCGTGACCGTTCCCGAATCGGTGATGTTTCAGGGCGGTGAGGCGGTGCTTCGTCCGGATGCCTTGCCGTTCCTAAAAGCCCTGGCGGAGGTGCTGAACGAAATGAACCGTCACGTGCGCGTCGAGGGGCATACGGATGACGTCCCGATTCGAACCACACAGTTTCCATCCAACTGGGAGCTGTCGGCCGCGCGGGCGGTGATAGTGGTCCGGGCGCTCACAGAACTGTATGGAGTCCCCTCAACGCATCTGGCCGCCGTCGGGTATGCCGACTCCCGTCCGCTGACTCCAAACCTCAATCCCGAACAGCGGGCGAAAAACCGCCGCGTGGAGGTGATCATTTTGGAAGACAAACCTCAGACCGCCGCCCCTGTCTCTCCGCTCGATCCTGAAGCGATAGGCCAAACAGAAGAACCAATTAATTCGGCCCTATCGCCTTCCCTTGGCAATCCTCAGTAATCCATTCACCGGCCCTCCACCGTTGCTGCTAACTTCAGCCCTGACCGAAGAATAATTGTCCCTTGCTCATCGTGACCGCCGTTCTTAGGCGTAGTCGCATAAGGTCAATCGGAACACGAATAGATACATCCTGCCCTACTTTCCGGCCAGATAGGGCCTATAAGCCCTATTTCGGATCGCTAAAGATCTCATCTACCGAGCCGATAAGGCAGCGTAACGAGCAACAGATACTCAACACTCTTATTTAGGTGAACTGAAGTATGTCAGATTCTTCGCTGCCCCTTGAAAGCGATCTCACGATTTTTGAGGTGGGCGAATGGAGGCAAAGCCTCCTCGGCCGGCTCAACGCCCATGACCTTGTCACTCTCGACCTGACGCGCGCGGGAAAAGTGGATGCGTCGGGCCTTCAACTGATCATGGCGGCTCATCGCACAGGCAAGCTCATCCTTCACGGCCTTCCTCCTGCCACAGCAGAGGATCTCCGGCGGTTGGGCTGGGAACCAGGAAAGCAAGGAGCATGATGACCTTCTTCAGTCTCGTACTCGTTGTTGTCGGCATCGTTCTGGGCTGGATCGGCGCGGCCTGGTGGTATCGTCGGACCTTGACGGAACTTCGAACGGCGCTTGCCGCGATATCGATCGCGAAACCAGAAGAGCCGAGCGTCCACCACAATTTTCTACGGCACATCGCCGGCACACTCTGCCCCCTTGTGCCGGTGCTGCAAGAGCAAGTCCGAAGCGTCATCGCTCAGACCGAAACAGCCATCGTCGATCTTGGAAACCGATTCCGAACCATCTCGCAACGAGCGAAGGACCAGGCAGCCGAATCCGCGGGATTTTTTCAGGATGACGGAGCGACGGAAGCCAACGTCTTAGCCAAAGTGGACGAGATGTTGAACGTCTTCGTCTCCGACGTCATTACGTCCTCGCAAATTGCGGTGAGCGTCGCCACGGTGATGGACCAGGTGGAGAAAAGAACCAAGGCCATCGTCGGCAGTCTGGGTGAAATGGAATTCATCGCGGATCAGACCAGGCTGTTGGCGCTGAATGCGGCCATCGAGGCGGCCCGCGCCGGAGAGCACGGACGCGGATTCGCCGTCGTAGCCGATGAAGTGACCAAGCTCGCCAATCGGTCCGGGCAAGCCGCCAGCACCATTCGAAAACTCGCGAAGGATGTCCAACGGGACAGCCAGGATGCGATGGCCAAGGTGCAAGACATGGCGTCGGTCGATCTCACCAAGACCTTGGGAACGAAATCCACGCTCGATCAAATGACCAAAGATCTGATGGAGCGCAATGCCGTCCTCAGGGAGACCATTCTCAAGACAAAGAACCGAGCCGAAGAACTGTCTCAGGACATCGCCTCCATCGTCATGGCCTTGCAGTTCCAAGATATCACGCGCCAGAAACTGGAGCATGTCATCGAACCCTTGGATCTCTTATACGTCGATCTCCAGGCCGCCACCGCCGGTCAGCCGCCGCGCACCTTCGACGGCACGCGCGATCTGCTCACAAAACTCGAACGGACTTATACGATGCAGGCTGAGCGGCATGTCATGTCCGCCACGGTGAACGGCACCGGCGCCGCGTCGCGCGCACACGCCGATACGCCAAGCGAGGTCACGCTCTTCTAGACAGTCATTCTTCACCCCCTATCAGACTCGGACTACTCGGAGGTTGTTTATGGGAAAGACGGTGCTTGTCGTTGATGATTCCGCCACCATGCGCCAAATGGTGACGTATACCCTCTCCAGCGCCGGTTACCAGGTGGTGGAAGCCGGCAACGGCAAGGAGGCTGTCGGAAAGCTGACCGGCGGAACGAAACCCGATCTCGTCGTCACTGATCTGAACATGCCTGAAATGGACGGCATTGCGCTGATCAAAGAGATTCGCAAAATGGCGGCGTTGAAATTCACGCCCATTCTCATGCTCACAACGGAATCCGCCGACGACAAGAAGAAGGAAGGACAGGCCGCCGGTGCAACGGGCTGGATCGTCAAGCCGTTCAATCCGGAGCAGATGTTGAAGGTGATTCAGAAGGTACTGCCGGCGTGAAAGACGTCAACCGTCAATAGTCAAGGGTCAATCGACGGAAGACAGGGCCGTCTGGATTTCTTCCGCATGACGTTTGACGAATGACGCATAACGCGGAGTAAAGATGAGCGTCGATCTGTCCCATTTTCAAGACTCATTTTTTGAAGAAGCGGCGGAGCATCTGGCCACGATCGAAGACGGCCTGCTGCAACTGGAGCAACGCCCCCAAGACCTCGACCTGCTGAACCGCATCTTCAGGGCCGCTCATTCCATCAAGGGCAACAGCGGCATGTTCGGCTTAGTGGCCGTGGGCCAATTTACCCACAAGATGGAAACGCTGTTGGACCGGCTTCGGAACGGGCAGATGTCGGTCACGCCGGACATTGCGGACCTGTTGCTTCGAGCGACCGACTGTTTGAAAAGCCTGATCGACGGCGCCAACGGCGGGACCCCCGTCGATGAGGCGACCATCCGCGGCGTGGAAGAAGAATTGGAAGCACGGAGCGGCGCTTCCGCCGCACGACAACCGGCCGCTGCCGCCACTGTGTCTCGCTCCGGCCATCACCGCTATCGCATCGCCTGGACGCCGCCGGGCTGGTTATTCCAGCGTGGTCTCGATCCAATTCGGATCATCAAGGAATTGGAAGACTTGGGCACCATGGTATCCCGATCGTTGGACCTCGCGCATGTTCCCGATCTTGCAGAGCTGGATCCGGAAATATGCCATTTGTCCTGGACCTTCGTACTGGAGTCGTCCAAAGAGCGATCCGTCATCGAGTCCGTCTTCGATTTCGTCCGCGACGACAGCCAATTGACCATCGAGGAAGAGTCTTCCGGATCAACCTCTGCGGCCGCCGCAACCGAAGGCGAGGCGTCGAAGCCGCTCGGCCAGATTCTCGTGGAGTCGGGCGTCGTATCTCGGGAATCGCTCGAGAAAGCGCTGGCCTCCCAGAAACGCCTGGGGGAAATTCTCGTCGAGCAGAAGGCGGCGACACCTCAGCAGATCTCGCAGGCGTTGCAAAAACAACAGCAGACGGAAGCGGCCATTCAGGCGAAAAAAGCCGGGGACACCGCCTCCATCCGAGTGGAGACCGGAAAAATCGACAAACTGATCAATCTTGTCGGCGAACTGGTCATTACACAGTCCATGCTCAGCTCCCTCGGCGCCCGATTTGAGATGAGCCGGTTGCCGATCCTGCTCGAACGAGTCGCACAACTCGAACGGAACACGCGAGAGATCCAAGAACGGGTGATGGGCATCCGTATGCTGCCGATCGGCCAGGTCTTCAATCGGTTCCCGCGTCTGGTCCGCGACCTGTCCGGCAAGAACGGCAAAAAGCTTCAACTCGTCGTGTCCGGTGAAGAGACCGAATTGGATAAGAGCGTCATTGAATCGATCGGCGATCCGCTCACGCATCTGGTCCGCAATTCGGCCGACCACGGATTGGAACCGTCCGAGGAACGGACCGCCGCCGGGAAGCCTGAGCAGGGCACGATCCGCCTGAACGCCTTCCACGAGGGCGGCAACATCTGCATCACCGTGGACGATGACGGACGGGGCTTGAACCGGGACAAGATTCTCGCCAAGGCGATCAAACAGGGCTTGGTGTCGGAATCCGACAAGCTGTCCGACGATCAGATTTGGTCGCTCATCTTCAGGCCCGGGTTCTCGACGGCGGAGAAGATTACCGATGTCTCGGGACGCGGTGTCGGGATGGACGTCGTGAAACGCAACATCGAAGGGCTGGGCGGCACGGTCAGCATCAAAACCATGGCCGGCAAGGGCTCGACGTTCACGCTGAAGCTGCCTTTGACCCTTGCCATCATCGAGGGCATGACCGTCAGAGTCGGGAGGGACACCTACATCATACCGTTGCTGTCCATCCTGGAATCCAGCCAGCCCAAAGGCGACATGATCAAGACCGTCGTCGGAAAGGGCGAGCTCGTGAACGTCCGGGGCAATTATCTGCCGATGATGCGGCTGTACGAAATATTTCGCTTGCAGCCGGAGATCACCGACCCGACGAGAGCCATTCTCTTGATTCTCGAGACGGAAGGCGAGCGGGTCGCCGTCATGGTGGACGAAATCCTCGGTCAGCAGCAGGTCGTGATCAAGAGCATGGAACAAAACTTCCGTAAAGTGGAAGGCATCGCCGGCGCCACGATTCTGGGCGACGGTACCGTCGGGTTCATTTTAGACGTGCGAGGATTGTTGGAGTTAGCGAGGCAGGTCGAGCCGGTGGCAGCGTAACGAAGATTGTGAAGCGTATTTCGTGAAGCGTAACTCGTCTCCGGATTCAGACGCTTCACGCTTCACGGACCACAACAACGAAGGAGGCACGCATGGCCGCAGCAGTTGAGATCGCCAACAAAGAACTCAATCAACAGATCGGACTGACCACAGACGGCAGCCAGTTCCTTACGTTTCAACTCGGAGAGGAACTCTACGGGGTGGATATCCTCCGAGTCCAGGAAATCAAGGGATATACCACCGTCACCAAGATCCCCAATACGCCCCCGCACATCAAAGGGGTCCTCAACTTACGCGGCACGATTGTGCCCATTGTGGAGCTGCGCACCAAGTTCGGTTTGCCGACCATCGAATACACGATGTTCACGGTCATCATCGTCGTGGTCGTCCGGCAAAAGGTCATGGGACTCGTCGTCGATGCCGTGTCGGACGTGCTGAACATCGACAAGAAGGACATTCAGCCGCCACCGCAATTCGGCGCCAAAGTGGACGTCGGCTTTCTCAACGGCATCGGCAAGTCGGGTGAGAAGCTCGTGGCCTTGTTGGACATGGACCGCCTGTTGTCCGAGGGAGACATGCAGGACACCGCCGCTGCGGCGGCAGCCTAGGAGGAGACGATCGTTATGGCACTGAATATCGGATTGCTCGAATCGAGCTTCGAACTCTTGAAACCGCAGGCGAAGACCCTCGTCACCCGTTTTTACGACCGTCTCTTCGAGAAATATCCCGCCGTCAGGCCGATGTTCGCCCGCACCCCGATGGCCGAGCAGCAGAAGAAGTTACTCGCCTTGCTCGTGCTGGTCATGCAGAACCTCCGGCATCCCGACAAGCTCGGCCCGGCATTGAAGCAACTCGGCGCGCGCCACGTGGCCTACGGCACGCAGCCGGAGCACTACGGCGCCGTCGCCGAAACCTTGTTGAGCGTCATGGCGGACATGGCCGGGACCGCCTGGACCGCCGACGTCAAGCAGGCCTGGACCGACGCGTTGAACACCATAGCTCACATCATGCTGGAGGGCGCCCGCGAAGCGGCTCCGCGTCCGGCGCTTATTCAAGGAGGCACGATCATGGCGAAAGGAAAAACCGTCAAGGGGAAGAAGAAAGGCGCGGGCAAAGGACTCACTCTGGAGCGCATGTGCAAGAATGCGCTGGACAATGGCAGCACCAACGTCCTGATGTGCGACCGCAATTTCGTCATCACCTATGCCAACACGACCTCGCTGAAACGGCTTCGGGCCCTTGAACAGGAGATCGCGAAGGCCATCCCCGGGTTCTCAGCGGATGCCCTCGTCGGGTCGAAGATCGACATGTATCATAAGGTGCCGGAACGGCAGCGGCAGATCCTGAACAATCCCGCCAATCTTCCCCACCGAGCGGAAATCAGGATCGGCCCCCTCATGCTCGATCTGCTGGTGAGCGCCATTCTCTCGGATTCCGGCGAGTATGTCGGCAATGTGGTGGAATGGGAGGATGTCACGGAGAAGAAAGCCATGGAGCGGGAACGGACCATTCTCACGGCTGCGCTGGAAAATGCCGGAACCAACATCATGATCGCCGATGCAAGCGAGGAGAAGGTCGTGTTCGTCAACAAAGCGTCGGCGGCGACCTTGCAGAAAGTCGAAGGGGAATTAAAGTCATATTTGCCGGGGTTCGACCTCAACAAAGTCGTCGGCGGGTCCATCCATCGATACCACAAAAATCCCGAGGCGGTGAAGACCATCCTGCATGGGCTCACTCCCGGCACCTCCCGCAAAGGCAACATCACGCCCGGCAATCTCGTCTTCAAGCACGAGACGCGGGCGATCTATGACGAGAAAGGACACAAACTGGCGTACATGGTGGAGTGGCGCGACGCGACGGCAGAGATGAAGGCGCAACGTGAGGTGGAGCGCCTCATCAACGCCGCCGCGGCGGGGCAGCTCTCCGAACGAATCAACGCCGACGAGTCCGAGGGGTTCTTCAAAACTCTCTCGCAGGGAATCAACAAGATGCTGGAGGCGGTCGTCACACCGCTTCACGAAGCGCAGACCGTGCTGTCCGCGCTGGCGGCAGGCGATCTGACGAAACAGATGATCGGCACGTATCAGGGCGAGTTCGAGCAGATGAAAACGAGCTTGAATAGCGCCATGCAGACGCTGAGCATCGCCATCAGCACGGTGCGCGACGCGGCTGAAACCGTCACCGCGGGCGCGGAACAGATCACCAAGGGCAACGAGGACCTCTCCCAACGCACGTCCGAACAGGCCGGCTCGCTGGAGGAAACCTCGGCGTCGATGGAGGAAATGACCTCGACCGTGAAGCAAAACGCCGACAATGCCAAGCAGGCGAATCAACTGGCGATCGCCGCGCGCGACATCGCGGACAAGGGCGGCTCCGTCACAACGAAAGCCGTTGAAGCGATGGCCGAAATCAACAAGAGCAGTAAGAAGATCGCTGACATCATCACCGTCATCGATGAGATCGCCTTCCAGACAAATCTCTTGGCCCTCAACGCGGCGGTGGAAGCGGCGAGAGCCGGGGAGCACGGCCGCGGTTTTGCGGTGGTGGCCGCGGAAGTCCGCAACCTCGCCCAGCGCTCGGCGACGGCTGCCAAGGAGATCAAGGGGCTGATCAACGAATCCATTCAGCGCGTGACGGACGGCAGCGAGCTCGTCAACCAATCCGGGAAGACGCTGGAAGAAATAGTGGGCTCCGTCAAACGGGTCACGGACATCATCGCTGAGATCTCGGCCGCTTCGCAGGAACAGGCCAGCGGGATCGATCAGGTGAACAAGGCTATCATGCAGATGGACACAGCCACGCAGCAAAACGCCGCCTTGGTGGAGGAAACGACCTCGGCCAGCCAGTGCATGAAGGACCAGGCCAGGGAGCTGATGCGCCAGGTGGAAGTCTTCCGTGTGAACCAAAGTGAGGGACACCACGGTCCGAGGCGGGACCAAGCCGCAGCCGCTCGTCCCGCCCCCAAGCCGTCCGGCAACGGCCACAAGCCTCTGCTGAAGAAATCCTTCTCCTCTACCAAGCCAGCCAATGAGAACAAACCGGCCGGCATTGCCGCCGGCAACGGCATCGATCGCCGCCGGAAGGAAGACGACTTCGAAGAATTCTAAACGTCACGGGCGGGTGGGTGGATTCCTCCCGCCCGCCCGTGACGTTCTCGTTCACTCGCCGTGCTCTCCAGCTTGACAACCGGTAAAGATTCGATTCCAACCGACCGATACACAGACGCGGAAGCTCTGTCAGATCACCGGAGAGGAAGCCATGGATATCAAGACATTCCTCTGGTACTCGGTTCTCAGCAGCATCACGGGCGCGTATGTGGTCGCGCTCGCGGGCGTGCGCGCCGCGAAAGCGCACGATGTGCCGCATCATTCCCGCCGCATGCTGATCGCCTGTACGATCGTCAGCATCTGGCTGGTGGCGTATGTGCTGAAGCAAGCGTTGTTCGGCCGCGAACGATTTGGCGGAAGCGACCAAGCCTATTGGACCTTCTATGTACCGCTCTTCACCATCCATATGGCGCTGGCCGTGACCACGATAGGATTGGCGGCCTACAACCTCTACATGGGATTGCATCGGCTTCGCTTCGGCAGCGTCGGCGCGATGGCGGCCGGCATGACCGCTCATCGCCGGCTCGGCAAGCTCCAGGTGTGGACCTTCTCCGGCACCATGGCGACGGCCTATGCGCTCTATCTCCTCTTGTTCGTGTTCTATCCGGTCTGACGCCCATGGATTACGCACTGAGCAGCGACGAGTTCGAACAGTTTCGCGCCCTCGTCTATCAGGAGAGCGGAATCAGCCTCAACGACAATAAGAAGTCACTCATCGTCTCGAGGCTCGCAAAGCGGGTCCGGGCACTCGGGCTGGAGAGTTTTCAAGCCTATTATGATCTGGTGGTCGGCGACCCGGGCGGAGACGAATTCACGCACATGCTGGATCTCATCTCCACCAACAAGACCGATTTTTTCCGTGAGCCCAAGCACTTCGAGTTTCTTCGAGACGAGATCCTGCCGAACTTGAATACCACCAAGCAGGTCCGTATCTGGTCCTCGGCCTGTTCCTCGGGCGAAGAACCCTACACCATCGGCATGGTGTTGTTCGACGGTGTTGCGGCTCCCGCTCAATGGGACTTCAAGATTCTGGCCTCAGATATCTCGACCAGAGTTCTGAGCCACGCAGCCGCCGGGCTCTATGAGGAGGATCGGGTGAAGGGGCTGTCGAGTGATCTGGTTCGGCGCCACTTTCTCAAAGGGCGGGGCGCACATGCGGGCTGGCTCAAGGTAAAGCCTCATTTGAGCGATATGATCCGCTTCCGACGCATTAATCTGATGGACGAGCGCTATCCGATCAAGTCTCCGTTGGACGTCATTTTTTGCCGCAACGTGATGATCTATTTTGATCGTCCGACGCAGGAACGGCTCATGGCGAAGTTTTACCGGTATCTCAAGCCGGGCGGGTATCTCTTCATCGGGCACTCTGAAAGCCTTCAGTGGGTCGAGCATTCGTTCAAGACCGTGGCGCCGACTATTTACCGGAAGGAGACGTGAATTTTCTGGTTTCGTGTTTCTGGTTTCAAGTTTCGAGTTTCTGATTGTAAGTTTGGCATTGCCGTTCCCGATCTGCAAAACGTAGAGTGTCGGCCAAACCCGGAATGGCTCCGGGGCGACACGACGGAGGGAAGATGATGCCGACGTTTACACGGTTTGAGGATATTGAAGCGTGGCGACAGGCTAGAGCTTTGTGCCAGGCGGTTTATCTGGCGTCCAGCAAGGGCCCCTTTGCCAAGGATTTCGGGCTGCGGGATCAGATTCGGAGAGCCAGCGTCTCGATTATGTCGAACATTGCAGCGGGATTTGAAAGAAGTGGAGTGGGAGAGTTTATTCAGTTCTTGGCAATCGCCAAAGGGTCTGCGGGCGAGGTGCGAAGTCAACTCTTCGTGGCCCTCGATCAAGGCTATCTGGACCGAGACGCATTCATACGCCTGTCAGGGGCCGCCAACGATACGGTAAAGATCATTGCAGGCCTCATGAGCTACCTGAGAAGGGCGGGAGTCAAGGGAACCAAATATAAGCGACCCATTACATGAAACTTAAAACAAGCCACTCGAAACCGGAGTCCGGCCTCCACGCCGGCGAATTCGGCCACATCCGCCGGATGCGAGACACCCGGTTCCCGCACGAAATTGCCAGCCTCTTGCCGGGAGAGTTTTTTGTGGCGACGCAGCCCATGATTACCTATACGGTGCTGGGATCCTGCATCGCCGCCTGCATACGCGATCCCATCGTCGGGGTCGGAGGGATGAATCACTTTATGCTGCCGACGCCGAAAGACGGCAACGGACAGGATTCCTGGGGCCTCGAATCGACCCGGTATGGTTTGTATGCGATGGAACAACTCATCAACGAAATTCTCAAACGGGGCGGGGTCAAACAGCGGTTGGAGATCAAATTGTTCGGTGCGGGAAGGATCTATGAGGGGAACGTCGACATCGGTGCCCTGAACGCCGAGTGGGCCCTCTCCTATCTGGCCAACGAAGGGTTTCAGGTGACGACCAGCGATCTGGGCGATGTCTATCCACGCAAAGTCTATTACTTCACGGACTCCGGTCACGTCCTGCTCAAAAGGATCGAGCGTGTGAAGAACCGGACGATTCATGAACGGGAAGCCGCGTATCAACAACGGCTGCATAAGGAACGCGACGCGCACAGTGCTGTCACGCTGTTCTAGAAGTTAAGGAGTTTCAAGTTGCTGGTTTCATGTTTCACGTTGACCTAGAAACCTGAAACTCGAAACGAGAAACGAGTGACAAGAAACTCGAAACCCGGGGGATTAGGAAGATCATGCCCAAGATCCGGGTATTAACCGTCGACGATTCGGCGCTCATGCGGCAGCTTTTGGGGGAGCTGCTGTCCAAGGATCCTGAGATCGAGGTCATCGGCGCCGCCCCCGACCCCTATGTGGCTCGTGAAAAGATCAAAGCTCTGAATCCGGACGTGCTGACGCTCGATGTCGAGATGCCCAAGATGGATGGACTGACCTTCTTGGAAAAACTCATGCGTGGCAGACCCATGCCGGTTGTGATGGTCAGTTCGCTGACGGAGGCCGGGTGTCAGACCACTTTACGGGCGTTGGAGTTGGGAGCGGTCGACTTTATTACCAAGCCCAAAATCGACCTGCGGGAGGGCATGGAAGATCTGGCGCAAGACCTCATCGACAAGATCAAAGCTGCGGCCCAGGCGAGGGTACCGACACGCATCACTGGTCAAACGTCAGTGGTCAAGCGTCCCCTCTCCCTAACCCTCTCCCCCGAGGGGAGAGGGACGGGTGAGGGAGCCATGATCAAAACCACGGATACGATCATCGCTATCGGTGCATCTACAGGAGGGACAGAGGCTCTTAAAGAAGTTCTTGAAGTTCTTCCGCCAAACACTCCGCCGATCATCATCACTCAGCATATGCCGGAGCGTTTTACAAAAACTTTTGCCGATCGACTCAACTCTTTGTGTCGAATAGCCGTTAAAGAAGCTGAAGATGGGGATAGTGTGCTTCCAGGGCATGCGCTGATTGCACCGGGGAATTTCCACATGACCCTCACCCGCAGTGGAGCACGGTATAACGTGCGCTTGAACCAAGATCCGCCGGTCAACCGGCACCGGCCCTCTGTGGATGTCATGTTCGACTCGGTCGCGAAATATGCCGGCCAGAACAGCGTCGGCGTCATCTTAACCGGCATGGGCGGGGATGGCGCTAAAGCGCTGTTGGAGATGAAGCGCAAGGGGGCTTTCACGATCGCGCAGGATGAAGCCAGTTGCGTGGTGTTTGGGATGCCGAAAGAGGCCATCAGGTTGGGCGGAGTCGATAAGATTCTCCCCCTTTCAGCTATTCCGAGTGCCGTGTTAGCCCATGTGAGTCGATAACCTGCCCGACAAGAAAGAAGACCGATAGGAGGAGAACGTATGCGAGTGACTCAACGAACCGTTCGCGATGCCACGGTACTGGACATTGCCGACGAAATCACCTACAGCACGCGCAAAGAATTTTCTGCTCCTGTCGAGAAGGCACGCCAGGCCGGTTGCCGCCATCTGATTCTCAACATGCAAAACGTCACGTTCGTCGACAGCGCGGCGATTGGTCTTCTGGCCTTGACGGCGCAACAATTCAAGGCGGACAACCGAAAACTGAGTCTCGTGGGACCTCAAGGCACGGTCAAACAGGTCCTCGATCTGTCCAATATTTCGAAACTCATTCCGGTCTATTCCACCGAAGAGGCGGCCGTCAGAGGGCTCGCAGCGTAACGCGGCGGCGGACGCGATAAAGGAGATCATCATGCAGATCAAAGAACGCCCGGTGCCCAACGGAGTGGTGCTGGATATGAACGGCGATCTCACCTACGGCAATCGTGAGCGCTTTAAAGCCGCGGTGGAATCCGTGCAGAAAAAAGGTTGCCGGCACCTCATCCTCAACATGGCCGATGTGCGATTCGTCGACAGCTCGGGGCTCGGCTTGCTGGCGCTGGTGTCGCAAAATTTCAAGCTCAACCAGGGCAAAGTCAGCCTGTTGAAACCGCAGAGTTATGTGCGCGAGGTCATGAGCTTGGCCAATATTCCCAAGCTGATTCCTATTTTCGACAATGAGCAGGATGCCTTGTCCGGACGCGCGCATGCGGCGTGAGTATGCTCCCATGTCCGGCATCCTGCCATCATCTCCAGAGACCCTCGCCGCCACGCCGCTTCCACAAACGGTTCTCCTGGTGGATGACGAGCCCGTCGCTCGCATGAGCATGAGCGCCCGCCTTCGACGTCTCGGCTATCGTGTGCTTGAGGCCGCCAATGGAAAAGAGGGGCTCGCGCTGCTGCGGCAGGAGCGTCCGGATCTCACCATTCTTGACTGGATGATGCCCGAGCTGGACGGTCCGACCGTCTGTGAACAGGTGCGGCAGGACCCGACGCTCCGGTCCAGCCAACTTCTTTTGATGACCGGCCACGATCAGCCCGAACAAATCGCGGAGGGCCTTGCACGGGGAGCGGATGACTTCTTGAGCAAGGCGGCCAGCAAACAGGAGATCACCGCGCGGGTGCAGGCCGGTATGCGGGCGGCGATGCTGGTCCGAACCTTGGAGCGCGCGCGCGATGATATTCAGCGCAAACAGGCTGCCTTGGAACACGAGCTGCAGTCGGCGGCACAGTATGTGGAATCGCTCCTCCCCGAACAGGGCGACATCCTGCCCGGCGTCCGTCTCGTCCACACCTATCGGCCCTCGCTTGCCCTCGGCGGAGATCTCTTTAACGTCGTGCCGTGGGGCGAATCGGTGATCGGTCTGTATCTTCTCGACGCGTCGGGACATGGCGTGTCGCCGGCATTGCGTTCCGCGTCTTTCTCGACGTTTCTACGGGGAGACAGCCTCCTCCGCCAGGTCGGCTCGAACGACCCCGGGGCCATCCTGACCGAGGCGAATACGCGATTTCCGATCACTGAAGACGGCAACTATTTCACGATCGTCTTCGCCAGACTCGATCTGACGACGCAGACGCTCTCGTATGCGAGCGCCGGCCATGGCGGCGCCCTTCTTCAGCGACGATCGGGTGATGTGGAGTGGCTGAACCAGCCGGCCTTGCCGCTGGGGTTTGATCCCCATACCTCCTACCAGTCGATGACGACCCGCATGGCTTCAGGCGATCGTCTGTTTCTCTTCAGCGACGGCGTGTATGAAGTTCCCGGCCCGTCCCGCGAATTATGGGGGCAACACCGGCTGGAAGAGGCGGTGCGCAGGAGAAAGGACGTGCCGCTTGACGAACTGCTGCCGCAGATTATGGTCGAGGCGACCCGGTGGCTCGGTCATGACCTGTTCCCCGACGACGCCGCGATGATGGGATTGGAAGTCCGGCTGTGACGCATGAAGGAGGAGACATGGCGATGAGCTCCAATATGGTGTTCAGCCTCGACGGCGCCCTCGCCCGGGTAGATTACGACCAGGAGATCTTTCAGACCATGGCCGAAATCTTTGTCGATCAAGGCCCCAGGGATCTGGCCGACACCCAGGCCGCCCTGGCGGCACGCGACGCAGCGGCGCTGGCGCGCTCCGCTCATCGCCTCAAGGGAGCCATTTTACAGTTCTGCGCCCCATCGGTCTTTGAAGCGACGAAGGAGCTGGAAGAGTTGGGTAAGGCCGGCAACCTGGACTCGGCGGCTAAAGTCTGCGCCCAACTCGAAACCGAGCTGTTTCGACTGGTGGCCGCGCTGCGCGACCATCTTGCAAAAGGATTGCGCGCATGACCGGTCCGGGTTCTTCCTGCACATTGCTGGTCGTCGACTCCTGCCGGGAAACCCAAGCGCGGATTCATGAGCAGGTGCAGGGGAGAGGGTTCAGCATCATCACCGCCGCGGATCCGACCGCGGCCATGTCGATGATCGACATGGCCGCACCCCACATCGTCATTACCGACCTGTTCCTTCCGGAAGGAAGCGGGCTCACGCTCACCAAGACGATGCGGGCCCGCCATGAGCTGTGCCCGGTGATTGTCATGGCGCAGGAAGGATCGAACCCGGCCGTGGTGCAGGCGCTGCGCGCAGGGGCCGTCGACTATTTGCAGAAGCCCGTGGCGATCGAGGAACTGGCGCACGCCCTCCAACGGGCGCGGCACATGCTGCCGGCGGATCTTGCAGAGACGCCGGGCATCCGGCGCTCGGAGTATTGGCTGACGACCGGATCCGATCCCGCACATATTCCCGGCATCGTGTCCTGGCTGATCAAGACCACCGCCATGTCCCTCCCCCAAACACAACGACTCCATTTACGGGGCACGCTGCAAGAATTGCTGTTCAACGCCATGGAGCATGGCAATCTTGAAGTGTTCTATCAAGAGAAACAGCAGGCCCTGGCTGAAAACCGCTATGAAGAGCTCCTGTCGCAACGGCTCTCCATGCCGCGCCTCAAAGACCGCGTCGTGACCATCCACGTGCTCTGTGACAAACGCGAGAACACCTTGCGGTATCGCATCACCGACCAAGGCAAAGGCTTCAAGTGGCGCGGAATTCTGAAGAGGTCGCACGAGAGCTGCCGCTCAGAGGATATCAGTGGACGAGGGATTTTCCTGGCTCAGTCGTTTTTCCCGGATATGACCTACAACGACTCGGGAAATGAGGTGACGATCACCGTGCCGCTCGGCTGACGACCCTGAAGAGATGTCTATCTAGTCTGTCTGGTCTATCTCGTCTGTCTAGTCCATTTTGTCTGTTAGTCCGTTACATCGCACCAAATAGACCGGATTGACCGGATAGACCAGACAGACCAATGACCATCCCAGCGCTCTTGACGCCGCTCTTGTCTCCGATCTATCTTCTCGCACCGTCTCGGCAACCATCCTGGAGAACGATCCTATGAAATCCATGCTCGCCGCGTTCGTTCTGGCTCTCGGCTTCCTGGCAGGCTGTGCTTCCACGGATTGGGTCCATCCCAACAAGCCCTCGTCGGAATTCACCAACGACTATAATCGCTGCCAAAATCTCGTGCTGCGCGACCCCAAACTCCAGCAGGGGAGCCAGCTCTTGGTTCTGAATGCGACGGAGCGTTGCGTCCAGCGGGAAGGTTGGCGCTTGGTCGAGAAAGACTAGCCCCGGTTCCAACCATTTACACGTTCAGCGCGCCTTTGTCCGGGGATGCCGGCGGGGCGATGTGCCGGACGATTTTCCCCTCGACCATGTAAATGACGAGCTCGGCGATGTTCGTGGCATGGTCGGCAATGCGCTCGATGTACTTGCCGATGAAGGTCAACCGAATCGCCCGCGTGATCGTGGCCGGGTTTTCGAGCATGAACGACAGGAGCTCCCGGAACAGTTGATGGGTCAGATTGTCGACGAAATCATCGTCGGCGCAGACCTTTCTCGCCAGCCCCGCATCAGACCGGACAAAGGCATCCAGACATTCCCGCACCATGCGCATGGCCCAGTCGGCCATCCGGGGAATGTCGATGTACGGTTTGAGCTGCGGCTCTTCATTGAGTTCGATGACCCGCTCACAGATGTTCTCCGCCAGATCGCTGATCCGTTCCAGCTCGGTTGAAATTTTCATGGCCGTCGTCACGAACCGAAGATCTCGGGCCGCCGGCGCCTGCAAGGCGAGCAGCCGGATACAATTCTCATCGATGTCCACATCAAATCGATTGACCAGCTTGTCGCGTTCGATCACCCGAGATGCCAAGGCAGTATCACGGTCGACCAGGGCCTTGATGGCCCGTTCGACCTGCTCCTCTACCAATGCCCCCATCTTCAGCAGTTGCGTCTTGAGGTCGGCGAGTTCCTGATCGATATGTCGTTGCATCGTAATTCCTTTGCCGCCGCGCGATCAGCCGAATCGACCGGTCACGTAGTCTTCGGTCAGTTTGACGGAGGGATTTGTAAACATCTTGTCGGTGCGATCATATTCCACCACACGCCCTTCGTACATGAACGCCGTGTAGTCCGATACGCGGGCGGCCTGCTGCATATTGTGGGTCACCATGACGATGGCCACTTGCTGTTTGAGCTCCGTGACCAGTTCCTCGATCCGTGCTGTCGCCGTCGGATCCAACGCCGACGTGGGTTCATCGAACAGCAAGAGTTCCGGATTGGTCGCCAGCGCGCGGGCGATGCAGAGCCGCTGCTGCTGTCCTCCCGACAGATTGAACGCGGGAGTGTAAAGACGGTCTTTGACCTCGGCCCACAGCGCGGCGTCTCGAAGGGCGCGTTCCACAACCGCGTCCAGGTCGCCTCGGGAGGACAGGCCTCGAATCCGCATGCCATAGGCGACGTTTTCATAGACGGACTTGGGAAACGGATTGGGTTTTTGAAAGACCATGCCGATGCGCATGCGAATTTCGATCGGATCGACGTCCGGCCCAACGATGTTGACCTTATCCGGATGCAAGAGCACTTCCCCGACATAACGATTCCCCGGATACAAGTCATGCATGCGGTTGAGACACCGAAGATAGGTGGTCTTCCCGCACCCCGATGGGCCGATCAGCGCGGTGACGCGCCGATCATAGAGATCGAGGGACACGTCGTGAAGCGCCTGCGTCGTGCCGTAGTAAAAACTCAGGTTGTGGACTTCCGCCTTCAGCACGCCCGGCGATGCAGCCATGACATTCATCGCGTCACCAATGGATCCGTTTTCTGAAGCGCGCCCGGACGATGATCGCCAGCGCATTCATGGCGAGCGTCATGAGCAATAAGATCAGACCGGCCGCGGCCGCATTCACATGAAATTCCTCTTGCGGGCGCGACACCCAATTGAACATCTGAATGGGCATGACGGTAAAGGGATCGAACAGCCATTGAAGAGAAACATAGGGAAACTCCGTTTGCCAGGGCGGATGGGGAAGAAAGGCGATAAACGACAACGCGCCCACGGTGATCAGGGGAGCTGTCTCGCCGACGGCGCGCGACAGGGCGAGGATCATCCCCGTCAGCATGCCTCCCATTGAGTAGGGCACGACGTGGTCCCTCACGGTCTGCCACTTGGTCGCGCCCAGCGCATAGGCGGCTTCCCGAATATGAGGCGGCACGCTGCGAATCGCCTCGCGCGTCGCAATAACCACCATGGGGAGAATCAGCATGGCCAACGTCAGACCGGCGGTGAGGAAGCTTTGGCCAAGATGCAGCTCGTATACCAAGAGTCCGAGCGCCATCAGTCCGTAGACAATCGACGGCACGCCGGCCCAATTGGCGATATTGATCTCAATCATCACGATCCTCCCATTTTTCGGCGCATACTCTTCCCAATAGATA
>CAYNLM010000048.1:0-24714 GCA_964398045.1 uncultured Nitrospira sp.
CTTTCGCCCTTGCCAGCCGTTCTGCCTCCGTCTTCGGTTCTTTTGCCATGAACCGGTGTTTCCGGCCCTCGATGAAGATGACATCGCTATCGCCGTCGATCTGGGCAAATTGAGGGTGTTGCCGGCCACTGGTTCTGACTTCAATGGTATGCGTCACATAGGCGGCGAGCTCGGAGCCCATGAGCCAGCCGTTCTGGTTCTCGTCGGCGGCGCCCTGCAATCCTGACAAGAGAATCTCGACGAACAGGCTTCTTCCCTCGCCTCGCTCCAGACGTTCTCCCTTGTCGGCTGCGGTCAGCACCTGCGCGGCACGTTTATCGGTTTCCAGTTCAGGGGATACGCGGCCTTCGAGGGACAGTTGTTGGGGTGGAGTCGTCTCCCAGCCACGGACCCCGGCGTCGAGAAGAAACACGATATGCTTGGCCATGGCTCGATGCGCGAATTCTTTCAACTGATCCAGAGAGACGGCTTTTGCCAGCGTGCCGACCTGCGCATCCCACGGCACCAGATACCCGAGATCGTGACCGTTTCGATCCGTGGTGACGCCCGTGTGGCCGGCAAAAAAGAACACGACCCGGTCTTGGCGCCCGACTTTCTGTAGCAGTTCATGGGTGAGGAGATGCTGGAGGCGGCGGAAGCCGGCGTCCCGATCGTACAGCTCCAGGATCTCATCGAACCCCAGTTGCTTCAGCGCCGCGGCGAGGGCTTTGCCGCCGGCGACCAAGCCGGTCAACTTGGGTGCGACCAGATAGTCGTCGATGGCGACAATGACCGCCCAGGATTTATAGTAGAGCCCTTCAGGCCGGCCCAGTTGGGCGGAGGCAGGCAACACGCTGGCCCATAAGAGCACGAGCGGCACAACATGGCGAGTCACGGCTGACACCAGTGGCACGGGAGGCCTCCCTTCACCGCAGCGGGATGTTCTCTGCTGTGCTCACGATCGGAATGGACTGGAACACCGGATCCTGGTTCCCCTTCGTCGATTCCGCTTCGATGCGTTGGAGAAAGGCCGGCGGGCCCGTGACCGGCGCGTAATTCAGCGAGACCTCGACATCGAACGAGCGGGTGTCTTTCGGCGTCGGGAACGTAAAGGTTTCGAGACGAGTTTCTTCCGGCTTCAGCACCGTGTCGCTGGCCACCTTGACCGCTTTGAAGTCGAAGACCGTCGGCTCGCCCTTCGCATCCGCATAGGTTCTCCCGTAGACCCGCTGGTCGTGATAGACAGTCTTGAGGTTCTTGCCCTTGATGGTCAGGTCGAGCACCACGCTCGCCCACCCGGGATGGGTGGTCGGCAGGTTGTGCGGCACCAGGTTCCGGAGCGTGACCGTCACCGTCGTCTGGGCCCCCATCACCTGGGTTACGAGGTCCAGCTTGGCCGCCTCCTGTCGGAGCTGGCCCAACCGCCCCGGAAACGAATGGTTGGCGATCGTGCGTTTCTTCTCGCCGTTGGCCGATTCGCCGACCTGCTCGGGCATGTGACACGTCTGGCATTGCTTGCCGGATTTGACCGACGCGCTGGCGGCCCAGCCGCCCAACAAGTCGTTCTTGTTCCCCAGATTTGTTGCCGTGGGCACGGCCAGATGACAATTGAGACAGAGATCGGTTTTCCGGAACAGGTCAAGATCCATCGACTGATGGGCCAGGTTGGACACGAAGTCCTTGTAGGGGCCGTACAGGGTCTTGCCTGTGACATACTTCGGGACCGGCGGTTGTTTGGTCCGGTCCACGTGCTGGATCAAATGGCACTGCGCGCAGCCGACCCCATCGACCGCAGGGTCTCCTGACTGAGCCTGGGCCACGAATGTCTCCGCCTGCTCGGGAAATTCGTTGATATGCGGCGCGTGGCAGCGGAAGCAGAGGGCTTTGTCCCGCCCCCCTGAGAAGGTCAGGTATTCGTCGAGCATCGCCCGAAAAGCCGGAGAGTGGATGGATCGCGACAGCGGGGAGGCTTCCCACTCTTCATAGGCCCGCTCGTGACAGCGCTTGCATTTCGCCGCCAGCGGAAAGGCCTTGTCCAGGCCGGTCTTGACCGCCCCGTCCTCCGCCCCCTGACTGACCGGCACGACAGCCCAGATGAGGAAACCGCTGAGGATCGCGACGAATCCGAAGACGCCCACCGCAGTGCGAGGATGGCTCATGGCATCGTCTCCTTCCCTTCGAGGGTGCGGCTGCGAAAGGCGAGCAGGGTGGGCAGCGTGTACGCCGTCAGGAGCCGTCTCGCCTCCGCCCGTTCACGATCGGAGGGGAGCGACGCCAGATACCGATCGAGCTGGGCCGGCTCGGGGTCGGGCAGGAGGGCGGCGGAGAGCACGGCCTGGATTCGAGCCGGTCGTGCGCCGTCCGTCACCGCCAGTGTGAACGGAATTCTGCGCGTGGTGCCGCCGCGGATCAGCGGATCGGGGCTTGGGTTGCGCAGGACTTCGGCATAGGACGAACCGAAGCGCTTCTGTTCCTCGGCGACAATCTTCCCGTGCCCGTCAATCGCGGTGATCCTGAGCACGAACTGTTTCAGGAGCGGATCGCCGCCGGGGAAACTATGCGGGAGACTGCCGTTCCGGATCAGGACGGTCCCGGTGACGCGCGGCGCGGAATCGGAGACCTCGATCTCCAGCCTGGGCATCCACTCGGCTTGCAGATTCCGATTCTTCAGCATCAGGGCCGGGACGATGACGCCGTGAAACTCGTGCCGGCCGATGGGCCGAGTCATGGCTCCCCGTTTGGACGTGGCACTTCCGGTCGACTGCTCCATGTGACAGTCTTGACAGACTGTGCCTTGCAGAATTTCACCGGGCAGATCCGGCCTGGTGACGTCCTTGACTTTGTCGAAATGACAGGAGGCGCAGTAATGCGCGCCCCGGTACAAATCCGACGGCTGCGCGGCATGCACGAGATTCTCGTCCGGCGACGGAAACGGTCCGAAGAAGGTCTTGCCTGGGTTCAGCGCGAAGGTGGGGGGCGAACTACCGTTTTCCGCGTGGATGCGGTCAACGGCATGGCAGGTGGCGCAACTGATGCCTTCCACGGTCACCGTGCCGCTGAGGACTTGGCGGGCAACCTTGTCGGTGTGCTGTGGGAACGCCGTGATGCTCGGGACATGGCAGGACAAGCATCGCGTACGCTGGTCCCCGGTCGGTTGCGTCTGCAGCCACAGACCGAAGACATGCCGGAACAGGGGCGTCGTGATCGCCGTCCCGTGCGGAAAGGTGAGGTCCACGCGGGGCGGGGCGTTCGAGAGGGTTGCCCGCTCGCGTCCCATGCTCCATTCGCCGTCCTGCCGATCGTGGCACTGCCGGCAATTCCCTGAACGGGGAAAGACCTGCTCGATGTCGCGTATCCACTGCGTATCAGCCGCCTGTCCCTCGGATATCAATGCGCGTGGAGCCGTATCCGACATTTCTCCCGACGACCCCGTTCCTAGCAGCAGGACCCCGATCATTCCAAGCAGCAACGTCCATCGTGTCATTGCCATCACGCAGCTCCTTTTAGAGGGACGAAACCGGGTCCAGCATGAGCTGGAGCCAGGAAGACACCGCCTTCTGACCGTTGCGTTCTTGAATGCCCCCGTCCCAGACGGCCAAGACCAGAGCCTGCGCGCGGCCCGGCCCCAGAGGCGCCTCATTTTCCTGATCCACCGTCGTCAGGGGCCGCGTCATGACCACGTGCCACCGGCCGTCTTTCCACAGCGCCTTGCCCTGGACCCGACCTTGATATTGGGTCGGCGTGAGGGTGCTGAATCCGCCGCCCAGCAGCGCTTCCACCGACGACACGCGTCGCGGGATGGTCTCGAACCGGCGGACTCCCCCCAACTGGTCGGGGCTGCGATCACGCGCGGCCCGCAGATCGATATCCGTTTGCCAGTCTGCCTTCCACTGCCAGATGTTGACGTAATGGTCGAGCTGCCCCATGCAAAAGAACGCGGGCGCATCGCCGAGAGCCAAGCCGAGTGCGACACTATCTCGGAACGTGCCCGGGGTGATACGATCGTTCTTGGTGCGATCCTCCCACGTAAGTTGGAACGCGATCTGCTTTCCGTTGTGCACGGAACGAACAGCGATGGCAGATACCGAGGGCTGGGGCCATGCCGGTCTGGTGATTAACTGCCCGCTGAGCGGCAGCGTGAGCGGGGTGACACGGTCCCACATGGGATCATCAGGAGCGACCGGCACCGGTCCATCGACCTTGTGAGAGCGCACGAAAAGCCCTTGCGGGCTGACGGCGGGAATTCCGATCCAGGTGAGGCCGGCGGCCATGACCAGTACCAGGGCCAGCGCACGCGGCGTGTGAATGGGTGCGCATACTCGTTCATCGTTCCGTCGCATAGAAGAGGCCATGATGCGTTCTCCTGGTACCCCGCTGAGGTCAGTGTGGCTCGCGCACCGCAATCACTCGGAACCGCGCCTCCGCCGTATGGGTGTACGCGCTGACCTGGTCGCCCACGAAAAAATCCACGCGGTAGACGCCGATCGGCCAACCATCTTGGGGTCTTGTGAGCCGCACATAGCCGGACTTGTCATTGAAGGTCAACAGTGCCGAATCCGTGCCGATCAGGGTATTCGCCGGCACCGTTCCGGCGCGTTCCATCACCCAGCGGCTCGTGAGGGTGATCTCATCGTAAGGAATACTGGTCAGGGTAAAAACAATGATGATCTCCGGATCGTTTGGGAGAAACGTGTCCGTCGGGTTGATCGGGATGAACTCTTGCAATCCGGTCGGCAAATCATCTTGCACGACGCCCCGCGCCGGCACCATCTGACGAAACCAGCCCTGGGCATACCCGACTTCCAGTGGGGCTACCTGCGTCGGAAGAGGAACGGCATCCGGCAAGGGCCGACTTGGGCCTGTTGCCAACATCGGCTCCGTTTCCGATCTCGGCCGGACCAGCTCGATCGCGGCCTCAGGTGGTGAACCGATGTCAGGCTTCTGCTGAGGAGCAGACCGAAGATGCTCTCTCACTTCCGCCAGCGCGGTCTGCACCGACCGGATGCTCGGAAAGGTCATTCCGTAGCCATCCTCTTTCTGCCAATCCTGAATCTCCAGGACCCGTTCGAAACGACCCGCGGCCTCTTGCCAGCGCCCAAGCTTGGACAAACAGATTCCGATCTGAAAGAGAGAATCAGGGTACCATTCACCGAATCTGCTGATGCGAATGCCCTCCCGAAACGACGCGATCGCGTCCTCGTAACGGCCGAGTTCCATGAGGGCCAGCCCGAGGTCATAGCGCACCTTGTAATCGTCCGGCATGATCGCGAGCGCCTCGCGCAAGACCGGTTCGGCTTCTGCATAGCGCTCGGCTCGCATCAACTGCCAGGCCCGATCCCGCGTCAAGGCCCATTTCTTCCCGCGCACCGCCATATCCACGCCCGGAATCGTGATGTTCTGATTCGTCACGGCGCGTCGTCCCTTGTCGCTGGATTGCCCTTTCACCAGGCCCAGCAGGTTCTGAGCAGCCGCTGCCTCAGGGGAATCTTTTGGCGCGCGGGCCAGGACTGTCTCAACTTCCCTTCGCGCCTTCTCGTATTGCAAGACGTCGTAGAGCGCCCTCGCATAGGGTAAGCGATAGACCAGGTGTTCAGGGTCGAGTTCCGTTGCGCGACGAAAACTGTCCGCCGATTCTTCCAGTCGATCGACATTGCGGAGGGCTTTCGCGAGTCGGAGGTGGGCCAAGGGATTTTCCGAATCGAGTCTCGTCACTTCCTGCAAACTGAGAATCGCGCGATTCTGATCCCCCGCGCGATCGAAGAGACTCCACATCGCCCAGTGAACATCGAGGGCATTCGGCGCTAGCTCGGCTGCGCGGCGGTAGGCAGCCACGGCCTCCTCGTTCCGGCGATTCGCGGTGAGAAAATCTCCATAGGCTTTATGGATTCGGAAGTCGTTCGGGGCGATCCGCAACGCTTCGTCAAAGCGATCGGCAATATCCTTCGATCGTCCCTGCTGCCAGGCCTGATTGAGCAAGGCAATCAGACCGGAGAGATCCTCTGCCGCTGTGACAACTGTGTGCGGAGTGAGCGAGAGCGCCAGCACGATTCCCGCCGCAAGCTGTGAGCACCACGATTGCATATTCATCCCCTCGAACCGAATCGACTCGATTCAGTGAGAACAGCAGGCCTCTCCTGAATCGGAATGTTTCCCGACAAGACAGTCCTTGTAGGCGGCAAAGGCCTTGAGCGCCCATTCCTCGCCGGGACAGCCCTGCATGGTCATGGCCACTTCGAGGAACTCGATCAGTTCCTCCTGCGAAACGCCTTTATCGCAGGCCATCTGCACATAGGCTCTGATGCAGGGTTCGCACCGGATTGCAACGGATATCGCCATGGCCGTGAGCAACTTATACTTGGCCGGCACCGTCGCATCCCGATAGGCCTCTTGTCGCATGCGCAGCAGCCCGCCGGTCACTTTCGGACTCAGGCGGCGCAATTCCTCGAATGTCGTGGGTTGGTCATGCTGGACAGTCCTGCTCTCTGACATCGTGCTGCCTCCAGTTCGCTACGGTGTTCTTTGGACCCGGTTGTGTCTTTCCAACGCAGTGTGCTGCTCTGGTGCTTGTTCCTGTACGACAATCTTCCCGACCATTTGGTGTCCCGGGAGGTCGCAGCGGTACTCGAACTCGCCGGCCGTGGTCGGCAGAAAGCGAATCTCCTCTTTACCCCCGGATGAAATCAGCACCCGCTCCAGTCCCTGTGCACCGAACTGGGGGGCTCCGTTGCCGTCAACATGAACCGGCACCCCCTCGAGAAAGCGCATTGGCACGAAGGCATGGAGCTCGACGTCCTGGTTGTGGAACAGCAGCATGACCGGCCGCCCCACCGGCACGGAGACAGGAGAAGGGTGGAATTGCCGGGCCTTGACGGAAATGTCCACGCGAATCACCGCGCCATCATTCTCAAGCTCTGAAGCCCGCGCTGGTCCTCCATCTCCATAACACCCCACCAGCGAGAGCAGGAGCGCGGTGATTCTGCTCACAAGGACGCGATGATGCTCCATAGTCATCCCACCCACCTTGGCGCAGCCACTACTTGAACAGGTTCCGGAACCAACTCCATGCCCCCTCATGCTCGGCAGTCTCGGTCGTGAGGGCGCCGTTCGGGACCACGCTGGCCCGATAGGAAGACAGGATGTTGCCCGCACTCGCGACCGCTTGCACCAATTGGTCGATAGTGACCCGACCCGCCTCAACCACGACGACGGCCCCGCCGCGCGCATAACTGACATCGGCCGATTTCACCCCCGACTCGGCGAGCAGCGCACGGCGAATATCCTTTTCGCAACTGGCGCAGGTCCATCCCTCAATCTTGAGTGTGATGATGTCTTCAGATGCCTGGGCGATCGCAGGGCACGCTTGCACGGCATTCATCAGAACCGTGAATGCCCCAACTAGAAGGAGAAACACGATCGAGAGGCTACTTGGTCGTCGTCTGTTCTTCATGGAAACCACCTCCTTATCTCGCTTCCTCTTCACGCAACCTTTTTCGCCCCTTAGCTATCCCGGCAATTTCTCCAGCCAGTACGGCGCCAGGATCAACGCCACCGCCAGCGCCGCGATGATCCAGAGCAGCACGCGATTCGCACGAGCACCTAACACTGGGCTACAGGCCTGACAGGATGGCTCACCAGCGCTCGGCTTCCGGTAGGCGACATAGAAACTGAAGGCCAGCAACAGGATCGTCAGGCCGATAAACCAGGGCCGATACGGCAACAGCGCCTTCAGGAACCCGGCCGTGCCGGCCAGAAATCCGGTAGCCCCAACCCCGACGCCGAGGGCTGCGAACACCAGCGGCCCGATGCAGCAGATCGACGCGAGTAAGGCCGTTATCAGCCCGCCTGTCGATGCGGCCGTGATCACGGCTTTCTTCGGCTCAGCCACGGACCCGTTCAGCGGTTGCTGTGTCACCATGAGCCTCGTACCTCCTCCGCTCATGGTTGGCCGATACCGGCGCTCCTCAAGCGATCGGCCGTGATCGGCTCGCGCCGGCAGCAGTCCAACAAGACTCCGTTGACCGCGACGGCTGGGACCGCCGTGACCCCGTACCGCCTCGCCTTGTCACGGCACTCGTCCGTCGCACAGCCTTCCCGCAGGTCATAGATCTTAAGATCGCAGCTCGGACACACCGAAGACTTGACCAGCTTGACCGTCTCATCACACATCGGACAGCCAGCCGTGAACACTTCAACGAGTCGTTTTGCTGTTACCATGGGTTTGGCTCCTTTCTTTGTTTTCCTCCAAGCATTGGAGGATCGGGCAATGATCGGTAGGCTGACCATCTTGGCAAGCCCAGATCAGACTGCGTAACGATCGGGCAAGGGCCTGCAAGTCCTGCACCTTACGTTCCACTTGCGCTAATTTCTCTTGCGCCTTGCGTTGCACGTCGCCGCATTGCGCTGAGGAGCGTATGCGAAGATTCAGCAACTCGTTGACTTCCCGCAGGGTGAATCCAAGCGCCTGCGCGTTCTTGATGAAATGGAGGCGCCGGATCTCTTCTTCGCCATACAACCGGTATCCGGACGGCCGCCTCGCCCTCGGGTTCAGCAGACCCAGCCGCTCGTAGTATCGGATCGTTTGGATATTGACGCCGACCGCTTTGGCTACTCGACCGATGGTCAATCCCGGAGTCATCACGTCACCTTTGTGATTTATCTACACCCTGTACCATAGTACCGAGTCAAGGGGAGAAATCGATCCGCGTGCTGTGACCGGCTGTAAGGATGGCTTTGCTCAGTCGACTCATGTTGTATCCGAGAAGGTTCTCCAACCCCGATTCCACGTTACACGTGCTGTGAAGTAGCTTACAGAACCGGAATCTCAAACCAAGGTATGAGTAAAAAGGAAGGTTGACCTGGCTTCATTTAGATTGATACATAAACACATCTTCATAGCTCGATTATTTGGAGAGATTCCTATGTCGATCGATGAAATCACCCAAAAAGTCAGTGACCGCTATGCCAAGGCCGCCTCGACCGGCGAGCGGATGTGTTGCCCGACCAGCTACGACATGGGGGCTCTGAAATCGTTCATTCCCGAGGAAGTATTGAGAATCTCCTACGGCTGCGGCACTCCGGCGGGGCTGACGACCGTCAAGCCCGGTGAAACGGTCTTGGACATCGGATCAGGTGGCGGCATCGACTGTTTTGAAGCGTCGCGACTCGTCGGTCCTTCCGGCCGCGTCATCGGCATCGACATGACCGATACGATGCTGGAGATCGCCCGGGAGAATGCAGCCGTCGTCGCCGCCAACCTGGGTTATCCCACATCCAACGTCGAGTTCCGCAAGGGCCTGGCCGACGCCATGCCGGTGGAAGATGAAACGGTTGACCTGATCATTTCCAACTGCGTGATCAATCTCGCGCCGAACAAGCGGAAAGTCTTCGGCGAAATGTTCCGTGTGGCGAAACCGGGGGGACGGTTTACGGTCTCCGACATCGTCGCGGACCAAACCGTTCCCCAATATCTTGTCCATGACGTGAAAAAGTGGGGTGATTGCCTGTCCGGCGCCCTCACCTTGACTGACTATATCGCCGGAATGGTCGGAGCCGGGTTCTTGGGCGTGCACATGATCACGTTCTCACCGTGGCAAGTCATTGACGGCATCCATTTCTTCTCCGTCACGTTGACGGGGTACAAACTGCCTGCTGCGGTGGCCAATCCCTTCGTTCGATTTGCCACGCTCCGCGGTCCGTTTAACCGCGTGGTCGACGAGCGCGGCAACATCTATCAGCGCGGCATCCCGCAACCAATCACTGGGGATGACGTCTTGTTACTGGGCCACGCCCCATTGGCCGAGCACTTTGTGCTGACGGGTGAGCCTCTCTGGCTCGACCAGGCCGATCCGCGCTGGAGCGCCGTGTTTCCCGAACAAGCTCCCTGCCTGTGGCAAGGAGATTTCGCCCTGCTCGCTGGACCCTTCGTGGAAGCTGCGGATGATGACCACCATGTCTACCGCCAAGGAGAACCGCTTGAGATTTGTTCGAAGACGCTTCGCGTGTTGAGTACGCCGGGTTATGCGCCTCATTTCGCCATTCTCAATCGGGCCGGGCAGGCGGTGAGTGAGAATCCCGTGAGCTGTCCGCCCAGCGGAGGCTGCTGTTGATGCAGCCCCTTGCGGTCGGCAAAGAAGGTTGGCAATGGCTTTGACGCTCCTGGGCCGGAACGACCCCCTCGCCTCTCCTGCCGAGCAGCTCAAAATCTTGGCGGACGTTCAGGGCTGTCCTCCGTTCGAAAATCGTTTAGCACCGGCCGGCCTTCTGCCGCTCCGCGCGACAGGCATCACCGTCTTTCAGATCAACGTCGGGAAGCTCTGCAATCAGACCTGCCGCCATTGCCACGTGGACGCCGGGCCGGATCGCACCGAAAGCATGTCACGCGAGACGGCGGAGCTCTGCGTCCGCGCGCTGGTCCAGACCGACATCCCGACGGTCGATATCACCGGTGGCGCGCCGGAGTTGAACCCCAACTTTCGCTGGCTGGTGGAACAGGCCCGCCGACTCAATCGCCACGTCATGGACCGCTGCAATCTGTCGGTGCTGTTGCTCCCCTCCCAAGCAGACCTTGGCGAGTTTTTGGCTGCTCATCAGGTTGAAATTATCGCCTCGCTCCCATCGTACCGCGCGAGCCAAACTGATGCGCAGCGCGGGCATGGCGTGTTTGAAAAATCCATGGAGGCGCTTCGGCTCCTCAATCAATGGGGATACGGGCAGCCTGACAGCGGCCTTGCGTTGAACCTGGTCTACAATCCGGTTGGAGCCTTTCTGCCTCCCAAGCAGGAGGCGATCGAAGCGCAGTTTAAGAAAGAGCTACGAAGCCGCCATGGCGTCGAGTTCAACCACCTCTATACCATTACCAACATGCCGGTCAGCCGCTTTCTCGAATTTCTCGTCGAGAGCGGCAATTACGAAGGCTATATGGAGCGTCTGGCGAACGCCTTCAATCCGGCGGCTGCGGCCGGAGTCATGTGCCGCTATACGTTGTCGGTCGGCTGGGACGGCACGCTCTACGATTGCGACTTCAACCAGATGCTGGGTCTGCCCCTGGGTGACGGCGTCCCTGCGCACATCCGCGACTTCGATGCGAAACAGCTTCATCACCGTCACATCGTGACACGTAACCATTGCTACGGATGCACGGCCGGCTCCGGCTCTTCCTGCGGCGGGGCTGTGACGCAAGCTTCTGTATTGCCGCAGTCGGCGCACTCTGCTATGGTGACACCCACTTAATCCTGCGCAGTTAATCGAAGGCGACTATCCTCATGGTCTGGGACCCGAAAGATCCCTGGAGCAAAAAGAGTGATCCGCTCGACGACGTGCTCAGGCAGGCTCAGTCGCAATTCAAAAACTTGATGCCCTCAAGCGGATTCAGGAATCTGCTTCTTGCCGCTCTCACTGTAGTCCTCATCTGGCAGAGCGCCTTTATCGTCGCCCCTGACGAGGAAGGCGTCGTCAAACGATTCGGTGTCCCGGTGCGAACCGTCGGGCCAGGCCCTCATGCCAAAATCCCTCTCATCGAATCCGTCATGCAACCGAAAGTGGAAAAACTCCATCGCGTGGAGGTCGGCTTTCGGAGCGACCGCCAAGGCCGCCAGCAAATGATTCCGCAAGAAGCCTTGATGCTCACCGGCGACATGAACATTCTCGCCATTGAGTTCATCGTCCAATACAAGATCAAAGAAGCCTCGAACTATCTGTTCAACATCGCAGACATCCACGACACGATTGTGAAAGCGGCCGAGGCCTCCATGCGCGAAGTCGTCGGCAAGAGCAAGATCGACGAAGCGCTCACGACCGGCAAGGCCCAGATTCAGCAGGACACGCAAGTTCTCCTGCAGTCCATCCTCGATCAATATCAGGCCGGTGTGCAGGTCGCGGCTGTTCAGCTCCAGGATGTGGACCCGCCCGAAGCAGTCGCAGCGGCGTTCAAAGATGTGACGAACGCCAAGGAAGACCGAGAAAAGCTGATCAACCAGTCTCAGGGCTACCGCAACGACATTCTGCCGAAGGCCAAGGGAGAAGCGGCTCAGATGGTGAACCAGGCCAAAGGCTACGCCCAGGCAAGGCTGAACCGTGCACAAGGAGAGGCGAACCGTTTCCTGGCGACACTCAAGGAATACAATCAGGCCAAGGATATCATCAGCAAGCGGCTCTATATCGAAACCATGGAAGAAATTTTGCCGAACGTCGATAAGGTCATTATCGACGGCAAGGGCGGCGAGCGTGTCCTCCCCTATCTCCCCCTCGATCGTCTCAAAGCCAAGTCCGGCTCTCCTGCAGAAGAACAAAAGCCATGAGCAAGCAGGGAATCATCATTGCAGTAATCGTGGTTGTCGTGGGTCTGTTTCTCTTGGGCGCCTCGCCTCTGTTCATTGTTGACATCACTCAGAACGCGATCGTGGTTCAGCTCGGCAAGCCGGTGCGCAATCTCACCGAGCCCGGCCTCTACACCAAGATTCCATTTTTTGAGGAAGTCACTTATTTCGACAAACGGCTCCTGGATTACGATTCCGACGCCCAGGATGTGATTACCCAAGACAAGAAAACCCTGCTCCTCGACAACTTCGCCAAGTGGCGCATTACCGATCCCTTAAAGGTGTATCAGAACTTCCAAAGCCAACGAGGGGCGCTTCAGCGGCTGCACGATATTATTTATTCGGAACTGCGGGTCGAACTGGGCCGGCATGAGTTGTTGGAAATCGTCTCGACCACTCGTGCTGAGCTGATGCGGGTAGTGACGCAGCGCTCCAATGAAAAGGCGTCCGCCTATGGGATCGAGATCCAAGACGTCAGAATCAAACGGGCTGACCTCCCGGAGCAAAATGAAAAGGCGGTGTTTGCCCGCATGCAGGCCGAGCGCGAACGGCAGGCGAAACAATACCGGGCAGAAGGGGCGGAGGAAGCACAAAAGATTCGGTCTGAAGCCGAAAAAGACCGGGAAATCATCCTGGCCCAGGCATACAAAGAGGCGGAGGAGCTTCGAGGCGCGGGGGACGCAAAGGCGTTCAAGGTGTATGCAGGCGCTTATCGGCAGGATCCGAAATTCTTCGAATTTACCCGCTCAATGGAAGCGTACAAGAAAACTTTCAAGGACAAGTCGACGCTGGTGATGAGCCCGGACTCTGAGTTCTTCCGATACCTGAAACAACGGTAGCGGCTCATTACGAGAGTCCGGCAATCTCCCCGCTTACCGGATCCAGATCAATCCGTTCACCGGCCGGTCTCTTGGGCAATCCCGGCATCAACTGAATTCCTGAACAGACCGCCGTGACGAATCCCGCCCCGGCGAGGATCCGAAGCTCCTTGATGGGAACCGTAAATCCGGAGGGCCTGCCCTTGAGCGCCGGATCGTGCGAGAGCGACAGGGCCGTCTTGGCCATGCAGACAGGGAGTTGGCCAAACCCCAAAGCCTCGGCTATGTCGAGCTGACGTTCGGCTCCCGGTTCGAACCTCACGCCGTCCGCCCCATACATTTGTGTCGCAATGGTTTCGACCTTTTTTCGGATCGGCCATGCCAGCTCATAGAGATGGCGAAAGTCAGCCGGCAAGTCCGATGCCCCGGCGACTGCGGCGGCGAGTTGCTCAGCGCCCTTTCCGCCGTCAGCCCAGTGGGTCGAGACGGCGGCATCGACAGCTCCCACTTCCAACGACCGCTCACACACCCAATCCAATTCAGTGCGCGCGTCATCTTTGAATGCATTCACCGCCACTACCACCGGCGCGCCGTGTGCTCTCGCATTGGCAATATGCTGTTCAAGATTGGCAAACCCTTTGGTTAGGGCTACCTGATTCGGTCCGGTTAAACCTATAGGCAGCGGCGCCCCAGCCTTGGCAACGCCTCCACCACCATGGAGTTTCAGCGCCCGTAAGGTTGCCACCACTACCGCAACATCCGGCTTCAATCCAGACACACGACACTTAATATTAAAAAATTTTTCTGCGCCTAGATCGCTGCCGAATCCTGCCTCGGTTACGACAAAATCTGCGCAGCGGAGCGCAATTGCATCGGACACCACCGAACAGTTGCCATGCGCAATATTGCCGAAGGGTCCTGTATGGACGAACGCCGGGGTCCCTTCCAACGTCTGAACCAGATTAGGAAGCAGCGCATCTTTCAATAAAACAGCCATCGAGCCAGCGCAGCCTAGCTCTTCCGCCACGGCAGGTGAGCCGGACTTCTTGAGTCCGATCAGAATTCTGCCGAGGCGGTTTCGAAGGTCCTGGTGATTTCCCGCCAGTGCCAACGCCGCCATCACCTCTGAGGCCTCAGTAATTACGAATCGGGAAGATCGTCTTCCTGTGTCTTCTCCGAGCAGGATCTCGCGAAGCGCACGGTCACTCACGCCAACAGTCCTGGGCCATGCAATGCGGGCGGGATCGATAGAGAGAGAATTCCCCTGAAACAGATGGTTATCAAGAAACGCGGAGAGAAGGTTGTGACTGGCCGCAACCGCGTGCGCATCGCCTGTCAGATGGAGATTGATGTCCTCCATGGGGATGACTTGCGCATGGCCCCCGCCAGTCCCTCCCCCTTTGATTCCAAAAACAGGACCGAGAGATGGTTGCCTCAAGGTGACAGCCGTCCGATGGCCTAATCGAGCGAGGCCCATGGCGAGACCAATTGAGGTGGTGGTCTTTCCTTCACCCAGTGGAGTTGGATTTACCGCAGTTACCAGGACATATCGACCTGGCTTCTCAGACTTCAGGCGGTCCAGTACTCCTAATGAAACCTTGGCCTTGTTGGCCCCGTACGGGATGAGTTCCTTCTCGTGAATACCAAGTTCTTGGGCAACCTCCACAATAGGGCGGGGCTGAACGGAATGCGCGATTTGGAGGTCAGTCAAGAATCAGCCTTCTGGATGATTGGACAGGAAATGAAGAAAGCGCAGTATACCACAAGGCTTCCAGGCTTAGACGTCTTAGAGACCTGAAAGAAGATTCAGAGGGATTGAGAAAACACGACGGCTGAAGCAGAGGGGCAAGGAGGAAGCTGCCATGAAGTGTATTAAGAGAACATGGAAGCGAGGCGGCTATTCGAGAATATACTTGTTTGGGTCAAGAGCCTGGCCATTTACTTTGACCATGTAATGCAGATGAGGACCCGTGGCTAAACCGCTGCTTCCGACCAGGCCCACGACATCGCCACGATTGACTCTTTGACCTTCCTTGACCAATGCTTTGGCCAAATGACCGTAGAGCGTCTCAATACCAAATCCATGGTCGAGCCGGACGATATTGCCGAGCTTCGGATCGAAGCCTGTAGCAGTTACCCTTCCTTGTGCCGGTGCCTGGACAGGGGCGTTTGGAGCAGCACCGATATCCAACCCATCGTGCCAGGCTGGTTTTTCGGTAAAGGGAGAAATGCGAGGACCGAACCCAGACGTCACCCATCCCTTGACCGGCCAAATTGATGGAGTTGCTGCCCATCGAGAGGACCGCTGTTCTGCTGCCTGTGATAATTCACTCAAGACCCGCTCCTGGGTCGTCGCTTCCCTTGAGAGCCACTCCAAGCCCTCCTTCACAGAAGCCACCACCTCCAGATCATCCCGTGCGGCTTCATTGCTAGCCAAAGAAGCCAATTCGTGATTTAGTTCAGTTCCCTTGCGACTGGTCTGCGGAAGCCCCGTGCTATTTTCTTTGCTTGGTATCGAGCTTCCCTCCGGGAGAGGAACTTCTTCGCCACCCCGGCCATTCACCATGTCTCCCGTCTTTGGAACTTCAATCCCGAGCATGACCCGAAGACGCTGGTTGACCTCTTTCATCGTCGAGATTCGCTTCTTCAGATCATCAATAGCTGTTGAAAACGCAGCGGTTTGTTCTCGCGCACTCATCGCTTCATTTCGAAACGCTGCCAGCTCCCAGACTTCTCCCGTCCTGATCACATAATGTGAGATCACGAGCAGGTCAGAAATAACCAATAAACATCCGACTATCAATAGCTTGCGAACGAATTTTCGGGGGAAGCTGAAACGAAGAGGCTTGGCGGTGGACCCGCGGAAAACCACGACAGTATAGGCATCGCTGTTTTCTGGACTATGCGTCTGACCCATGACGTTCACTCCCTCATGTTCGGGAGACCGACAGCTTGCAATGGGATGAGTCTACCCATCTAGACCGCTGTGGTCAACCCTTATGACAGTAATGAAATCTGAGCCTTAGCTCACCCCCCATATCCTGTCGTCTCATGACGCACCCACTCAAGATATGGTGAGAACCCGTGGGCCACTGGAACTGCAATAATCTCAGGCACCTGGTACGAGTGAACTGACCGTATTGCCTGTTGAAGGTGCTCAAAGCGATCTACGGTCGTTTTAAGCAGTACAATCGACTCCTGCTCGTTCATCAACTTTCCTTGCCACCAGTAGACTGAGCGGACTGCTGGAATGGTCGTTGCGCATGCGGCATAATGGGATTTCACTGCTACTTCAGAAATTTTTGCCGCCTCCTCTTCCGTTGCAGCTGTCACGAGAACTACCAAGACATTGGATTGATCAGTCTTCATTTCAGTAGGACGATACTCAAGGTCCCACTCAATAAGCAACAATTGTCCAACGAGTAATTTAAGAGAATGTCTTTTTGTACATCAATGTTCTGTGAAAGGCTACATGATTGACGAGCAACATCCATACCTTAATTTAAAAGCCAAATAATTGACATTACTTTAATAGTCAATATGTTATGTGATTTGTCTTTCTTGCGTACTTTCCCATTTGTGTAGGTTGGTGTCATGGAAGTACTACAGTCGAGCAATTTTTTGACAAATATGTACAGAAACGGCCATTAGAGAGAGCATTGGGGATGGGATGGTCTCTCTCCAGAATTGACAGCATTTTTCTCGGTCACTTATGATGCACAATCGTTCGAAAGAGGAGGTGGCGCCAATGAGTTTTTCGATCCTGCCAAAAGGACTAAAGGCCCGAATGGATAAAGGCGATAAGCTGGTGCTCTTGGACGTCCGAGAACCTTGGGAGAATTCACTGGCCAAGCTGGAAGGCTCCGTCTTGATTCCCCTGGGCACCTTACCCCAATCACTTTCGAAACTGGACAAGAACGCGGAGATCATCGCCTACTGCCATCATGGGATGAGGAGTGCCGATGCTACAGGATTTCTCCTCCAGCAAGGCTTTTCTAATGTGAAAAATCTCGTCGGCGGGATTGATGCGTGGTCGATTCAAGTGGATGGCACAGTGCCCAGATACTAGCTGAAGAGTGGGCTGAGAGAATTGTCGCCTGTTAGCCCATCTTCTCCCTGAAAAAAGCTACCGTTTTCTTGAGCCCCTCAGCAAGGTCCACTTTTGGATCCCAACCGAGCTCTTGCCTGATCTTAGTGGGATCGATGACGCTTCGCATTTGTTCGCCTTGCTTGGCAGGGCCATGCACTTCTTTACAAGTGGCGGCGGTGAGGCCTGCCAGCATCCGGAAGAGTTCGTTGATCGAGGTTTCGGCCCCTGTCCCGACATTATAGACCCCATGCGAATCCTGACCCATCGCTGCTAAATTCGCCTCGGCCACATCATCCACGAACACAAAGTCTCTGGTTTGCCGGCCATTGCCATTAATGATGGGTTGCTCATTGTTCAGCATTTTTTGAAGAAAGATCGAGATAACCCCCGCTTCCCCTTCCGGATCCTGCCGGGGCCCATAGACATTCGCGTACCGGAGACTAACCACTTGAATGCCACTGATCCGCTGAAAGTAGGACAAGTAGTGCTCACCACAGAGCTTACTGATGCCGTAGGGCGACATCGGGTTTGTCGCATGCGACTCGGGTGCGGGGTAGATCTCCTGCTCGCCATAGATTGCGCCTCCGGACGAAGAGAAAATGACCTTCCTCGCCCCGTGCTTGACGGCTTGCTGAAGCACATTCATCGTTCCCAGAATGTTGACTTGCGCATCAAAGATCGGATCTTCCACGGACCGGCGTACGTTGATTTGCGCGGCAAGATGAATCACCACGTTGGGCCGCTCATTGCGAAACACGCGCTCCAGTCGGCTGCTTTGAATATCAAGCTTATACAAGCTGGCTGCACGATTGACGTTCTTTCGTTTACCGGAAGACAAGTTATCGACGATGATAACCTGATGTCCTTCCTCCACAAGACGATCGACCACATGAGACCCGATAAACCCCGCTCCGCCCGTAACCAATACCTTCATCCAGCCCTCCCCAGCAGACTTATGATTCGTCGCGACAGGTCCGGTCTTTCATATCACAAAAGGAAGGATGGAACCCAAAAATTGCCAACATCTCCCTATTTCCTTTTTTCCCCTTGAGAGGCGAATCTAGGGTCATCTTCATGTGAAAGCCGAGATCTTTTGCAAAGTCGATGATTCCTTGGAGCACCGTCTGTCGTTGCGCTTCGTCGCGCACGATTCCGCCTCGACCCACTTGCCCTTTCCCCACCTCAAACTGCGGTTTGACGAGGGCGATGAGAGTCGCCTCCGGACGTAAAATAGGAATAAGGGAGGGCAAGACCTTCCTCAGCGAAATAAATGACACATCAATGACCGCTAAACTCACCGGCTCCGGAATAGTTGAGGCATCGATATATCGAATGTTCGTGCGTTCATGCAGCACCACGCGGGGATCTTGACGGAGACGCCAGTCAAACTGTCCATACCCGACATCAATCGCATACACCCGTGCAGCGCCTTTTTGCAGCAAGCAGTCGGTAAATCCGCCGGTCGAACAACCGACGTCTAGACAGACGAGGCCATGAGGATTAATGGCACCGGCTTCAAGGGCCGCATCGAGTTTCTCTCCGCCGCGGCCGACGAAGCGCGTGCCTGGCTGGAGTACTTCGATGATTATATCGGCTGGAATGCTTTTGGCCGGTTTGTCGACCACCATGCCTCCTACCCTTACCTCGCCGGCAAGGATCATTCTTACAGCGGCATCGCGGCTCTGCGCCAAACCCCGTATCACCATCAGATGATCGAGGCGATCCTTAGAGAGGTGGACTTTTGAGGTCATGTCTGCAAGGAAGAGAGATCGTTGGAGGGATGGCCGTAATCGGAACTCTGATTAGAAAGAGGGCGACTCATCGCCCTCCTCCTCGTTGGGGGAAAACGCACGCAGTTGCTTCTTCCCATTCTGATCCTGCACCAAAACCTCGACCTTCCGCTCCGCCTCTTCCAACACTTTCAGGCAGTTCTTGGACAGGCGAATACCTTCTTCGAAAATCTTCAACGATTCATCAAGCGGCAAGTCGCCTTTCTCTAATTCACCCACGATGGCTTCCAACCTTGCCATCGCTTGCTCGAACTTTACACCAGCCACAACACGCTCCTTTGATACACAGGTGACGCCATTATAACGGGTCGCCTGGGGTTTTCAAACCGACGGATCGGAGATAATTTCCTTCACGGTACAACGTAATTGTCCTTGAGACAAACGGGCCAACACATCTTGCCCCACAGACACTTGCTGAGCATCGTGAATGACTTGGTGCGTCTGGACACTTTCCACGATGCTGTACCCACGACTCAAGATGGCCAGCGGGCTCAGGTGATTCAGATTGGCCATGCAGGCTCGCACCCCCCGTATCCGACGATCCAAGCGGTGTTCCATCACCCCATGCAGACGAGAGAGCAATTGGGGAACCACCGCCAAGCCATGATGCACCTGTGATTGTGGACTTCTCGCGATTAATTCATGGGTGGCAGAATGGACCCTCTCCCGTCCTCGCTTGATGAGACCTTGTACAGCTTGGGCGATCTGAATCACGGCCCCGTCCACACGTTGTGCTGCCTCCAACAGTCTGAATCGGATGCGGGTGAGGTGCGCGAAGAAAAGAGCCAATCGCCGGCGTTCGTCGGCGCAGCGCCACACGATCGCCTGTCGCGATCGAGACTCCACTTCTCTGAGACGTTCAAGAACATCACTCAGCACCGGAACCGCCGCCTCGGCGGCAGCCGACGGCGTCGGCGCTCTCACGTCAGCCGCGAAATCAGCCAGCGTCACATCCGTCTCGTGACCGACGGCGGAGATGACAGGAACACGCGACGCGACAATCGCCCGCACAACGAGTTCTTCGTTGAAACTCCATAAATCTTCCGAGGATCCACCTCCTCGTCCTACGATGATGACGTCAACCTGGTCCAGCCCATTCAATCCCCGGATGGCTTCCGCAATCTGTTCAGCAGATCCTTCCCCTTGGACCTGGACCGGCACAACGATGATGCCAAGGTTGGGACAGCGCCGATGCAGGACGGTGATCATATCCCGAACGGCCGCCCCCGTCGGCGAAGTCACAATACCGACCGTTCGAGGGAGAAAGGGTAACGGCCTCTTCCGTTCGTCATCAAAGAGGCCTTCAGCTGCCAGGCGATTTTTGAGTTGCTCGAACGCCAGCTGCAGGGCGCCCAAGCCTTTGGGCTCGGCATACTCGAGAACGATCTGATATTCTCCGCGCGGCTCGTACACGGTGACTCTGCCGCGCGCCACGATATGGAGGCCGTCTTCCAAACCAAATCGTAACCGTGATGCCGTGGATCGGAACATCACCGCCCGGATCTGACACGAGTCGTCCTTCAGAGTGCAGTAAAGATGCCCGGATCCAGGCGCACGCAGGTTGGAAATTTCTCCTTCCAGCCACACCTCGGAAAAGGTATTTTCGATGGAAGTGCGGACGAGGCCGGTCAGCTCCGAGACGGTGAGAATCCGCCTTGAGGAGGAGTCACGAAACGTCACCGAGAAACGCGTGTGCAGAGTCGTGTGAACGTCTCCTTCCAACAATCACAAGATGACAACGGTCAGTCGATGATCCGAATGCGTTCCAAGGCGATCGCTTTGCCCAAGCGGGCATCGAGTTCAAGCAACACCGCGCAAAAGACCGAGGGCCCTGAGGCCACTTCAAAACGGCGAGGCATACCGGTCAAAAACTTCTCGATCGCGAGTTCCTTTTTCACCCCGATCACAGAATGCAGCGGTCCGGTCATGCCGATATCTGTAATGTAGGCCGTCCCCTTTGGAAGGATTTGGTCGTCGGCGGTTTGGACATGTGTATGCGTCCCCACGACAGCCGTGACTTCGCCATCCAAATAGTGGCCCATGGCCATCTTTTCAGACGTGGCCTCCGCGTGCATATCGACGATCACCGCCGACGTCTCCTGTTTCAACCGGAACAACTCTCGTTTCGCCACTTGAAACGGGCAATCGATCGTCGGCATATACGCGCGCCCCATGAGCTGAAGCACGGCGAGCCGTTCACCTCCCGCCGACTCAACCACAACACTGCCTTTTCCAGGCACGCCGGCAGGGTAATTCGCCGGGCGCAGCAGGCGCGATTCACGGGGGAAATAATCCAGCACTTCCTTTTTGTCCCAAGCATGGTTGCCCGTCGTGATGACCGCCAACCCCATCTCGAACAATTCTTCCGCCAGCTCCGGCGTAATGCCGAACCCGCCGGCCACATTTTCGCCGTTCCCAATGACGACATCGACCTGCCGCTGTGAGACCAGACGAGGCACTGCGCGGGCCACGGCCCGTCGTCCCGGCTCTCCCATGATGTCGCCGATATAGAGCACTTTCATTTCGCGTACTCCACATAACGGCTTTCCCGGATGACCGTGACTTTAATCTGACCTGGATAGGTCAGCTCTTGTTCGATCTTCTTGGCGAGTTCACGCGACAACTGAAACGACTCGGCATCGGTGATATCTTCCTGGCGCACAATCACCCGGATTTCTCGTCCGGCTTGAATGGCATAGGCCTTCTGCACCCCTTTTTGCCCCGTCGCCAAGGATTCCAACTTCTCGAGCCGCTTGACGTAGGATTCCAGCGCTTCCCGTCTGGCGCCGGGTCGTGCCGCCGACAGCGCTTCTGCCGCCGCCACCAGGACGCTCTCGGGGCACATCGGCTCTACTTGTTCATGGTGAGCCGCAATGGCGTTCACAATCTTGGGCGATTCCCCGTACTTCTTGGCGAGCTCCGCGCCCAACATGGCATGCGGTCCTTCTTCTTCGTGGCTCACCGCCTTGCCGATATCATGCAGCAAGGCACCCCGCCGCGCCAACCTGACATCGAGGCCCAGTTCGGACGCCATGATCCCGCAGATGTAGGCCGCCTCGCGAGCATGGTACAAATTGTTCTGACCGTAGCTTGTGCGGTACTTCAATCGCCCTAACACTTTGATCAGCTCCGGATTGAAGTCGGACAAGCCCAGTTCGAAGATGATCTTCTCCGCTTCTTCATACATCAGTTTATCGATATCGACCTTTACTTTTTCGACAATCTCTTCAATGCGCGTCGGATGGATCCGTCCATCGTGCATGAGCCGTTCGAGCGACACCTTGGCGATCTCACGACGCAGGGGATCGAAACCGGAAATGATCACGGCCTCGGGTGTTTCATCGATGATGAGATCAATGCCGGTGGCCGCTTCGATCGCGCGGATGTTGCGACCTTCCCGGCCGATGATCCGGCCCTTCATGGCGTCATTGGGAATGGGCACGACGGAGATCGTCGATTCGGAGACATAGTCACGCACCACGCGTTGGATGGAGGTGGTGATGATCTCACGCGCTTCGCGCTCGGCATTCTCGCGCGCCTCTTCGATCGTCCGCTTGGCGATGCCGGCCGCATCGAGCCGCGCCTGCGTTTCCATCTCGGCGATCAATTGCTTCTTCGCCTCTTCGGCCGTCATACCGGCGACCCGTTCCAACGCCTCTCGATGTTCCCGTTCGGCCTTGGCGCAGGCGACCTCTTTCGCCTGCAAGCCTTCCTCACGGCGCGCGAATTCCTGGTCCCGTTTCTGCGACTCGCTTTCCCGCTTCTCGAGCGCCGCGACCTTTCGATCCAGCCCTTCTTCGCGTTGGATCAGGCGCTTCTCCACCGCCGACAGTTCGACCAGTTTCGCCTTTTGCTCCTTCTCCAACTCCGATTTGGCCTGAAACACGAGATCCTTTGCTTCAAGCCTGGCCTCTTTCAGCACATTCTCAGCCTCGCGCTGGGCCTGCTGCACCACTTGCTTGGCCTGCTCTTCGAGCTGGGTCCGCTTTGCGGACGCCATATTGCGGCGGACGAATTCATAGAGCCCCACACCAACCAGGGCTCCCACAAGCACACACAATATATAGACGACAATTGTAGTAGAAATGGGAGTCACCCCCTTCTCGGAATGACCAGGCAAAGACACCTGGTACAGACACCCGGTAATGGATCAGGAATGAAGCGAAGTCCGGAAGGATGAGATGGCCCGGGAGGTGGCGAACAGTTCAGTTTGGAAACAGTGGCGTGCGTCTGGCTCTTCGCGCAATGCCGGTGATGTTCCTACCATGCCCCTCCTGCAGGATACGGGGACGAGGACTGCCTCGCCGCTGAAGAGGAATCGAGATTCGAACGGGTAGGAGTTGTGGAGACACAACCAAACCAGCCAGCAGCCGTTGCACATGATCCCGGCACTGCTGCCGCAGGTTCCACAAAAACCGCTGTGTTGGACTACTCCACAGGGTGAGAATCCACCGTACTAGCACACTGCACATTGAAGCCCATACGTACTCTGTTACTCGCACAACGCCTGTTTCCAGTTGAGTCGACTATTCTGGATAATGCTCCCGATTGACCGCGCAACCTTCAAACCGCGCTTCACATCTTTTCGTAAGTCACGATAACAAAGGACTTCTGCGAAAGCAAGGCGAAACTGGCTCCGCTAACGGAAGAGGGAGGTCGGCATCTGTTCCTCAATGGACTCCATGAGGGTGACCATTCTCCGTTCGACATCCGCTTCTCCCTGCACACGCTTCTTCTCTGATTCAAACAGTTGATGCGCCAGGTTGATGGCCGTCAGCACGGCCAGCTTGGAAGGCGTCGCGGTTTTCATGCCTTCGGCCAAATGCTTCATATGATCGTCGACAAAATGGGCCAAGCGGCGGATATAGGCGTCATCGGCCTCCCCGCGGATCGAATACCGTTGCCCGTAGATTTCGACATCAATGGTCTTAGTCAAGGGCCACCTCCTTGGGATCATCCACACACTCAAGCAATTCGATTTCACCTATCACTTTTTCGATCCTCGACTTGATGTCGATCCGCTCTTTCTCCCAGCGGCGGTTGAGATCATCCTGTGAAGCCAGTCTCTGTCGAGCCGCCTTGATTTCCTCCTCCAACGACGCATTCTTCCGTTTCAACTCTTGCACGAGTTTCACCAAATCCCTGATTCGAGTTTCCAACGCATCGAGACGATCCAATGCCATGATGGTTCCTTCTCTCCTTGCCGCTCTTGCCACTATGGATTGGGGCGCACTATAAAAACTTCACAACATCTTGTCAAGAAACGGGTTTCGCACGGCCGGCGAGGCGCATATATTCCTTATAGCTGCGGAGCACACGCTTCACGTACTGCCGCGTTTCCTGAAAAGGAATCAGCTCGACAAACTCGTCCTGACTCCGTCCGCGATGTGCCGCCGCCCAGGTTCCCACGACGATGGGACCCGCGTTATAGGCGGCAATGGTCTGGACGACGTCGCCGGAAAACTGCGCGAGCAACTGGTCGACGTAGCGCGCCCCGATGCGGATATTCGTTTCCTGATCGAACAGATCGTCGCGACCGACCGCCGGTAATTGATGGCGCTGGGCCACCGCGTTCGCCGTCGCCGGCATTACCTGCATCAACCCGATGGCTCCCACCCGCGACACCGCGCGCCAATCGTACTGGCTCTCTTCACGGATGATCGCCGCGACCAGAAACGGATCGATGCCGTTCGTCCCCTGCGCTTGAATGGTGGGAATGAGCC
>CAYNLM010000049.1:0-24404 GCA_964398045.1 uncultured Nitrospira sp.
GGATCGTCCTCATGCGCATTGAGATACTGCATGGTACCGATCACGGAGACGGGCAGACTCTTTAGCTCCCAGGGATACTTGCCGTTCTCACCCGGCGGCCGGAATCCCCGCTGCTTGAATTCCATCCCGAACTCGTTCAGCAATGGAAACGCCGTATGGCAGTCGCTACACTTGAGACCGTGTTCCCGTGAAAACGCAGGAATAGCCGACGCCCGCCTGGCCGACGATAGCACCACGGCGGCCAACACCACGAGCATCAGCACGAGGGTCACCGGCACCGCTGGTTTCTTCATGCGCCCCCCTTTCTCAGGCTGGTCACCTGCCCGACTGCACCAAGGTCCGCAGGTACGCAATCACTTGCCACCGCTGCTCTTCACTTAACTTGTCCTTGTACCCGGGCATCTTCGAGCCAGGCTTCTTCTCGGAGATGCGCCAGAACCACCGAGCGTCCGAATGCTTCTTGCTCATCGCTGGATCCGAAAGATCCGGAGCTCCCTTCCCCAGCTTGGTCGGCTTGCCATCACTCCCATGACACCGTGCGCAGTTGACCTCAGGATGGACCTTGCCTTCGTAAATGTCCTTCCCTGTCACCCGCGCATTGGGATCGTCGCGCATTCCGGCCGGCATGATTTTTCCGGCATACTCCGGTGGAATCGCCTCCTCTGTACCCTCCCCCATCGCAAAAGCCCATCCCAGACAGACCAGGAATCCGATGACCACCAACACCCTAAGCAGTACACCGTGGTCCCTTGTCGCGAATCGACGCTCTTCGTTCCCCATTCTCTTTTCTCCCGTGTTTGAACAACAGATGAGTTAATCTTTTTCCCGAGCGAACCACATGTCATAGAACGAGAGCCCAATTTGCAGAGCCAGGGATAGTCCCATCAATGCCCCCCCACCGATCACGATGTAGGCAAAGACCGGATCGTGTTTGGTAAACCACCAGGACCCAATGTCCAGCCAGATGGCGATGAAGGGAATTGCCACCAGAATGGCCCGAACGGAGGCGGGGATCTCACTGAAGACGAAGATGAGGCTCGTGAGCATAAAGATGAAGCTCATGCCGAATAGATGAATATGGGAGACTCGCACCAGTGACTTGATGGATTGCCCGAGGTCCACCTCTGTATAGCGAGCAACTTCCGTATAGGACGTCAGCGACGGCAAACCCGTCCCAGACGACGCGCTGTGACATTCCGCACACGCCTGCGTGAGGATCGGCTGGACCTTTACGAAATCCGCTTCCCCCGCCCCTTGTCGTATCCACTGAATGAGCTGTCTTCTCTGTGAGTCGTTGACATACTCGGCCATCGGGCCTCTGAGGGCTGCTTCAAGCTTGGTCGTATCCCGCTGCCCGTAATATTTCATGATCACCGCCGCGACGAGTCCCATGCCGTGCTTCGTGTGTGGTTCTACATCAATCAGATAGAGGTAGGCCAAGGCGAAGAGATAGGCGAACCCGATCGTGAGCAGAAATACGCTCGCGAGAACTTTGAGGGGCAGCGTCAGTGTTCGGAGGGTCATGCTGTTTTCCCCCAGGCGTGGTTCTGACTTCGCCATGGCCCGACTCAGCGCACAACGAGCACGGAGCAGGTAGAATACACCAGAACCTTCTGGCACACACTGCCCAGCAAGAACCGTTTAATGGCCTTCATCCCGCGTGATCCCAGCGCGATCATGTGTGCGTCATGACGGACGGCGGATTCCAGAATGGCAAAGGCTGGATCGCCGTGAAGGATCTCCGTCGCTATCTCGTAATGCCTCGTTCCTAGCTCATCGGCTATCCGGTGAAGAAGTTCCTCGCCCTTCTGCTCAACCAGATCTTCCATGTCGGCTCGGCCACGGCCACCAAGCGCCTTTCCAAGAGCCTCCATTCGCCGCTCTGGCCACACCGTGACGATCGTGACCTGGACGGTCCCCTTAAAGGCGCAGCGAGCGAAAAACTGCACAGCCTTGTGTGATTCGTCCGACCCGTCCACCGCCAGGACGATGCGTTCGAGCACGGCTGCCGATTCCTTGACGACGAGAACGGAGCAAGGGGCGTAGGTCGCGACCTTCTGCGAGACGCCGCCAAGCAAGAACGAGGGAGTTGCCGTCATCCCCCGCTGGCCGACGATGATTAGCTCCGACTGCGACTCCTCGGAGGTATGGATGATGCTGTCAGCCGCATCGCCTGTATCAGCAATCAGGCGGACGTGACTGCAATGCTCTGCCAGCTCGTCTCTCATCTCGTGGAGAATCCGTTCCGATGCTTCAGAGACTTCCTTCCGGTACGCTTCCAAGTAGTTCGCCGGCATCTCCGGCGAGATATAGGCATGCTTCAAGGCGTCCTCATCCACCACATTGAGCACGTCAAGAGCAGGCGGTTCGGCAAAGTGCCGAATCATCTGCGCCGCGTTCTTCGAGTCAGGCGAAGCATCCACTGCGAGCAGAATGCGCATGAGCCCTCCCTAGCCCTCATCGCTGTTTCTTCCAGACGGATCCCTCTCCCGTTACTGGGATGGACGTTGACCGACCGCTAACAGCTCCTTGGCAAAACGCATCGGCACGCCAAGATGCACCCCCTCGACTCGTTGCAACACCGCATAGTTTACGGCGATCACCTGACCAGCCCTATTCAGAACCGGGCCGCCGCTGGCCCCGCTCGCAGAGGCGGCATCATATGTCATGACGTCAGGCGACACATTCGACACATGTCCTTGCGTGACCAACGGTCGAATCAATCGCCGCTTTGCCATTTCGTCGGCCAGCCTGATCGGATGGCCACCGGCTGCAGCGAGAATCTCGTTACTGGTCTGTTTTGGTACTCGCGCCAGAAGGGTGTCAAAGGTGCCGGGATAACTGAGCAGCACGACCGCTTCTCCCACCTGGACTTTCTCGCCGATCGGTTCCAATGAAAGCAAGGCTGCGCTCGCCGGGGCACGATCGGTATGGAGGATGGCGAGGTCGATTCGGTCAGAGACAGCGATGAGACTGAGATTGTACGGCTCCGTCTCACCGGGAAGAAACAGCCTCAAGATGGTCAGCTCAGGATCAAAGCCTGATGCGATGGCTTGTTGAGCCGGCTCAAATGCTTCCCACATCCGAACCAAGTGTCGATTCGTGATGACCGTGCCAGTCTTCTCGACAAGGAAGGCGGTCCCTGCATAGAAGATCACGACCGGAGGTGCTGTGCCTTCCACTGTCACCAGCGCGTTGCCGTCTTTGTCCACAAGAGGGTTGCCGAGCTGATCGAAGCCCCGGTATCGCAGAAGGCGGCCTGTGCCCTTTTCCCTGAACCCATAGCCACCCTGAACCAACCCCACGCCGGTTTCGAAGCGGCGGGCGATGTCTTCCGCAAAGCTGTGGGCCTGTTGGATGGCGGCCAGTTGCTGGCGAAGCGCTCGAATCTCCTGCTGAGACTCACGAGTGGCTTCCTGCTTTTTTAATGTGGCGGTCAGCGTCGCCACTAACTCCTCCTGGTGGCGACGAAGCTCTTCGGCAGTCTGTCGCTCCTGTTCAATGCGCCGCTCTATTTCCTCGTGTGTGAGGCGTCCGGTCTCAAGCTGTCCGATCAGCTCGGCCATCCGCCGCTCGCTGACGGCGGCGGCCTGGTGATGCTGGTAGAGCGCAATGCCCAGCGCAAGAATGAGCAGCACTGGAACCACGACCGCGAGCGCGGCGACGACTTTCACGCTGGGCGACGCATGACGCGCGATGTCCGCAAGCATGTGGCGGGCCAAGTAGAGGGGGGACAGATACCGAGGATGCGGCGTTCGCACGACAATGTCGCGGCTGTCCGCGACAATCGCTCGAAACGGCTTTGTTGCCGGAGCTCCGTTCTCGAGGAGGCGGCACCGTACAAGAGGACCGCCTTCGCCAAACTGGAGCAAGTCGCCGTCTTTCAGCGCCGCTTCCGTCTGTTGCTCGCCATTAATCAGAAGTGCGTTCTTTTCGCTGCGGTCTCGGATGATCGGGACCTGGTCCTCGACCGAGAGTTCTGCGTGCAAGGGAGAGACCGGGGTGTCGGCCGCACGGTCAAAGAGGATTCCACAATTCGGTCCGATCCCAAACGTCACGGTGTCCGCATCCACACATTGCGTGCGACCGCGCAAGGAGCCAGTAAGATGATAGAACATCATCCTCATGACTAGGCCCACTCTTTTCCCGGATCATTCATGAGCATGGCGCCTCTTTGTCCCTTGTATCTCGCCGAGCAACGGATGGTTCCACTCCAGAGATCAGCCCATGGCTTGGATTCGACACCATCATCCTGCGAGTCGCGCTTCGCCTCGCATCCGGACGATGCCCCCGCGATTCCAGCCATGGTGAAAGAGGTCGGAGCGTTTCGATCCCGAATTTGCCAGTAACCTCAGAGCGGTGGCTCATCGGCTGAGAATTTCCCTTTCCGCATCAAGCCAATCCTCAAGAGCACAGCCTTGGCGATAGCCGCGCTCCACATAGAGTTCGTATGCACGTCGCTCAATCCGGGTTCTGAACTCCTCCTGACCATACGCCGGCTGTTTAATCGGTTCGCGAACTGGAGCAGCCCCTTTGAGTGCTTCCTTGACCTGAATACGGGATTTCTTCGTCTGGCGGTCTTGTGACGTGGTTGCCATGTTCACACCTTTCTTTTGTTCAGACGTTAGCGGCCACCGAGCTTTTACCTTCAACAGCAGGCATCGGAGCGAAGGGTTGATCAAGACATGCGGGCGGGACTGTTTGGGCTTATGGCATCCGAGCCATCGCTAAATCAGCGGCCGCACGCGCTCCCCTTCGCCACCAGCCAAGATAATCGACCACAACTTCTCCGAGGGATGTCCCTGAGCCTTCATGGCACTCCTCCTTTCTATGGTTCTGCCCTCTGCGCGACACCCGCTGATTCAGCGACTGATGGCGGTTGGCCCCCTCACGCGAGGCACGCGGCTTCGACGCCTTGGATCCTGCCTCGACGGTTTTCTGATTGCCTCAGCTCCCACATGAACTCGCACCCGATTCGCAACAATCCGATCATCCACTCGCTCTCCGCAGTTGACACATCGCCACGACACAGGGGCTGCGCCTTCGATGCGTCGCTTCTCTGCGTCACTCTCGGCCGGCACCATGAACCCGCCACATCGCTGACAGCGATCTTTCTGATTCGAACCAAGCGAGGGGGTGATTGCCGTCGATCTCATACGTTAACAGAAAGAAGTTGGCCAGCCTCTCTGGGAGCGGACATGCGTTTTGAGTAATCCCTGCCAACCGCTTGCCTCAGGGTTTGCGGCCCTCGAATCCTTTCATGTAGTACTCTGGATTCTGATCGAATTGATCCTTGCACTCCTTCGCGCAGAAGTAATAGGTCTCCCCGTGATACTGACTGGTGAACGGCGCCGTGCTCTTCTCAATCCACATCCCGCAGACGCGATCCATTTCTTTTTGGTGTGTCATGGTTCCCTCTTATCTTCGGCTATCGCCGACCTGCACCCGGCACAGAAACACGCACGGCACAGGTCGCCTCTCGCGGTTTGCTCCAAAAAGTGACGTTCAGGCTATCCCGCAGTAGACGCAGACTGACGAGAGCGTCCGCCAGACCTTCCCGAGCGCCGTCCCTGCGCCTGCTCCCCAGTGACCTCGATCCGCCGAAGTTCGAATCGGCAGCACGGATCGGTCCCGCAGCAAGCCAGATGCGTGCATTGGAATCGGAACTCGATGTGGCGCGTCCCCGGAGTAAACGGCCCCAGCGTCACCCCGAAGCGATGGATCGCGGCCATCACCCCACCAGCCGGAATCATCTCGAGCCTTCGCCATTGGTCATCGAGATCGGTTTTCCAGCTCACCCGGCCAGGACAATTAGTCCGGATGGTCAGGAGGTGCTCGGGTCGGATCGAGGTGAGCGGACGCGCGAAGGTCCAGATCAGCGTATGGGGCGCGATGGATTGATCGAGTGTCACCGGTGGGTTCCGGCCAATGGATCGGTAGACTGTCTTCAGATGATCGCGAAAGAGGTCATCGAACTCCGCATCGGAGTCCGAGGCCTGGTCCTCGCCGAACCACCAGAACCAGTCGCTTCCCTCGGCCGCATACAGTGCCTCAAAGGCTTTGTGACGACGCGATGGGGTGACCTTGGCGCGGTCCATGAGATCACGGGTCTCCCGCAGCAAATCCCAAGCCTGATTTTCCTCGGCCTCGCCGATCCAGGTGCCAAGATCGTTCCCGGGCGGCGAGCCGTTCTCGTCGATCCAGCTCGCGTGAAACAGCTCATAGACTTTAGGCAGCTCCTGGAGCGGATGTGGCAGCACTCGCCGAGTTGTATTACCTTCTAAGTACTCGCGAAACGTGACTGTGCGAATCTCTGGATCAGCGGCAAGCGCCGTATACAGGGCATGCAGGAACGGGCGGGCCTGCTGCGGATAGGCGCCCCAGGCGTTTTCCCCATCCAGAATCACGGACACGATGCGGTTCGGCGGATCGTTGGCCTGCCAGGCGAATCGCATCTTGACTTCCCGCACAAAGTCTTCCGCGGCCTGGCGAGGGTCCGGGTACTGCTGATAGTGAAAGCCGATCTTGTCCGACAGGATGGTGTCCCGGAAGAACACCGCCACCGCACGGCCGGCTTCATCTTCCGCCCGGTAGGCCTGGCAGAACACGTTCGGGTCCTGAACGTTGTACCCATACTGCCCTGATCGCTCCAGCACGCCCCGATCCGTAGCGATCCAACGAATGTCAGCCTCCACGAACAGCGAGACCACCGACTGACCGACGGCGCCCTCGGCGGGCCACATCCCCGCTGGAGGATGACCGAACCGTTCCTCGTAGAAGGTGACGGCCTGATGCACCTGAGCCTTCGCATCCTCCGGCCGGTGGAAGCGCCTGGGATGCGTCGCGCCTTCCCGGTCGATCGTGGCTTGATCAGTGTCCACGAGGAGGGGAAGAATCGGATGATAAAAGGGTGTCGTGGAGATCTCGATTTGGCCGCGATCCTGAAGCCGGCGGTGAATCGCGACCACGTTGCGCATGATCTTGAGCTGTTCGCCGACCATCTGGACGATCTGCTCCGAGCTGTATCCGCTGCCTTGCGTCACGAAGCTTGCCACGGAAGCGACCTCCCCATCCGGGAATGCCACGGGCCCCTCCTGGAACTCCGGGCCGAACCAGGCCAGGTTGAACCACATCTGGAGATCCGCGAGATCCTGGATCGTGAATGAGCGACTGTTCTGGCGCTGCTCGAACAAGGCGCGATACCGGGGCCAGGCGAAGATCTGCGTGTGCCAGTCGGCTTCGTAGAACGTGGCGAGGAGTTCTTCCCGTTGAGCGGCGGAGAGGCGGGCCGCCGGGGTCAGGGTTAATTCCAAGGCGCGGTCTGTGGCGCCGCGCTCAGCATAGTCCTCGAGTTGTTGGAGGAGGACGGGCGTGAGATTGATGGTCAGACGCACCTCGGGATGCTGCTCCAGCAGCGCGGCCATGGCGTAATAATCGCGAATGGCATGCAGGCGCACCCAGGGGAATCGGTACGACCCTTGTGGCCGCTTGGTTTGCAGATCCTTGTAGAGCGGCTGGTGCTGATGCCAGAGGATCGCGAGGTGAATCTTCGGGCCCACGACAAATGAGAAGCTCCCCCCATCGCTGGACCCGGCCGGAGAGCTTCCCCGCAGCCGGTACTCCACCCGATCCCCGTCCGCAAACGGACCGAAGTTGAGAACCCAGTAGCTGTTGGCCTCGCGGTTGCCATTCCAGGTGCCATCCACCAGTCCTGTAGTCTCCGAGCCGTTCTGGTGCACGACCCGATAGTCGATCCAGGTTCGCTGGCCCTCCTCGATGGGCCAAGTGCCGAATTGAAGATTGACGTTCTGTCCCGCACTCACGAAGAACGGGAAACGCGGGGCGTCAGGTGTGAGATGCCAGATAACCACGATCAAACTCCTCTCACTCCGCTCGGCATCGCGCCGGGCGATCACGGCGCAATCGGTCGTTCTCCTCCGTTCGACGCGCGCGGTCTGCTCCGCAGGCTGGGCAGGAACGCGGGGGTCACAGCGGCATAGCATGCGTAGGCATCCCCAAACTGCTCGACCGCTTCCTGCTCTTCCTTGCGGGCGAGCCGGACATACATCCACACCAGAACGGGAAACATGATCAGAGTAGGCAGCGTCGGCCACTGCACCAGAAACCCCAACATGATCACGATGAATGCGAGATACTGCGGGTGTCTGACCCGCGCATAGGGCCCGGTGGTTGCCAGCGCCTTGGTCCGTTGCGCCCGATAGAGGACCTCCCACGAGGAGGCCAGCAGGATGAGTCCGCCAAAGATGAGCACCTGGCTGAGGATATGCAGGGGATCAAGATGCGCATGGCCTGTCATCCCGAGCAGGGTGTGCCACAAATGCCCTGCCTCGTGGGAGAAGACATCAACCCCAGGATAGTGACTCGCTAACCATCCTGAGAGGAGGTAGATGCTCAGCGGAAACCCATACATCTCTGTAAACAGCGCGACGATAAAGGCCGAGAACGCCCCGAAGGACCGCCAGTCCCGCGCGGTGCGCGGCCGGGTAAAGCTGAAGGCAAAGACGAGGAAGACCACCGAATCGATGATCACCAATGACCACAAGCCGTACGCCGGTTCGCTTTCCATTGGGTCCTCTTCCTCTTACCTCGGCGAGCCAGAATGGCTCTTCTCGTTCTGGTGTACGTCGTCGTGATGCCCGTGCTTCCCGTGCAACAACAAATGCAGCAAGGGACACGCCAGGAGCAGCACATACGGCAGCAGGCCGAAGAGATGAGCCCGGTGCTCCGTCAGCAGAAAAAATCCCATAATCGCCAGAAACGCACAGAGCACAATCCAGAGACGAGTTGACGGGCCCGATCGAGGATCACACATAGGCATTCGCCGCATACTGTTGCACCATGCGGTGCGTGTTGAAGAAGGAGCCATTGAACGCGATCGTGTGCCGCATGACATCAATCCATTGCTCGTGATGCTGGAAGAAAAGGGGCGCAATCACCCATCGCAACTTCTGGTACAGCTCAGCGGCGTCTCGCGCATTCGCATCGCCTTCCTGAGAACTCTCACTTGGTCTAGGTCCGATCGACCATCCAGTGACTCCCTCGATATGGCCTTCGATCCACCACCCGTCCAGCACGCTCAAGCTCGGCACACCGTTATGGGCGGCTTTCATCCCCGAGGTGCCTGAGGCTTCCAACGGTCGTAGTGGCGTGTTCAACCACAGATCAACCCCTGCGGTCAGCCGTTGGGCCAAGAACATGTCATAGTTCTCTAAGTAGAGAATCATGACGTCATTTCTCAGTTCCTTCGCAACCCGCACCACTCGCCGGATCACCTCTTTTCCTGGTTCATCCTTCGGATGCGCCTTGCCCGCAAAGATGAACTGAACTGAGCCCACGTGTTTCGCAATGTCTCTGAGCTGATTGGGATCTGAGAGCACGAGATCTGCCCGCTTGTACAACGTCGCGCGACGCGCAAACCCGATGGTGAATGCGTCGTGGCGCAGCTGCACTCCTGTTCTGGTCTGCACCTCATGAAGTAAGCGCTGCTTGGCTTCAAGATGAGCTGCCCAGATCTCGTCGTTCGGAATACTGATCGCGTATCGAAGCGAGAAGGGATCATTGACCCAACCGGGGATGTGCCGGTCGTACAAGGCCTTGAAGCTCTCGCAGGTCCACGTCGTCGAGTGCACGCCGTTCGTGATCGAATCAATGGAATATCCGGGGAACATCTGCTGCGACACCTCGCCGTGCTTCTTCGCCACCCCGTTGACATACCTACTGAGGTTCAACCCAAGCAGAGTCATATTCAGTCGGTCACGGCCTCCCAGCATTTGCACGATCTCCAAGGGCACGAGGTCTCCTATTTCGTTCCTCACCAGGTCATAGGAAAACTGATCATGGCCCGCCGATACAGGCGTGTGTGTCGTGAAGATGCAATGACTTCTTGCACTGTTGAAATTCCACTCCGCCGTGCCCTCCGGTTTTGTGGTACGCAGCAGCTCGAGGGTGAGCAGGGCCGCATGGCCTTCGTTCATATGAAATCGTTCCAACTCGGCATAGCCCAGCTCCCGAAGCATTCTGACGCCGCCGATGCCCAGCACGAGTTCCTGAGCCAGTCGATCTCGCTCATCTCCGCCGTACAACCAGGAAGTCAGTTCTCTGTCGCGCGGGGCATTCTCGGGCAGGTTCGTGTCGAGAAGCAGGAGTGGGACGAGATACCCGGTCGATCCCACAATGTCATATTGCCACGCACGGATGGCCACGGAGCGATTCTCTAAGGTGACCGGCACGGTCGTTGGCAGAACACGCAGCAAGGCCTTCGGATCCCACGTCACCGGGCGCTCGCGCTGATTCCCCCATTCGTCGAGGGTTTGATCGAAATATCCGTTCCAGTACAGCAGGCTGACGCCGACGATCGGGATCTTGAGATCGGCGCAAGATCGTAACGTGTCGCCAGCCAGCAGGCCCAAGCCCCCACTGTAGGTCGGCATACGCGAGTCCGCCGCGACTTCCATCGAAAAATAGGCGATGCGCCGGGTGACGACTGGGGCACCCGGGGCCGATTCTGCCAATCCGCTCGCATATTTTTCCGGTGCGGCCAGGAAGGTGCGTTTGCAGAGATCAGAACAGAACCTGAACTCGCGTCCTTGATGGACAACAGAGAGTCCTCCCCCGACCGAAACCATCATTCCGCAGACTGGATCTTTCACGGTGCTCATCGGTTATGCACCTTCTCTCTTCGCCCTCACAGAGTCGCGACGATGTTGAACCTGTCGGCTAGGAGGACATTCGCTCCTACCCTCGGGGTAACGTAAGAATCTCTCGCTCCGCGTCTACCCAATCCTCCAAGGCGCACCCCTCCCGGCAACCTCGCTCGAGATAGAGCTCATAGGCCCGCTTCGCGATACGCTCCTGGGTGCATCGGACGTGACACTTTGTTGGGGCGTATCCTCCTGTGTGGTGATGGCTCTGTTCTTGTGCTTTTCCTTCACGAGTTGCTGCTTCATTTCGATCCCCCTTTTCTACGACGCTCATTCCATGCTCCCACAGACTCTCAACGCATCAGCGCGGAGCTTCTCGTTTCCGCAACTGTTCGATTACCCACTCCTGGAACTCGCGGTGCGCCGCCAATTCCTGGAACATTGCTCGCTCAAGCGCCGGGTGGTGGTGGAGATGTTCGGCCAGGAGCCGAGCGAGCTTTCGATCCCCGTCAGGTCCTTGTCCGAGTTGATGGAGCACCTCGTGCACAAAGTGCTCATCCTGCGTGCCCCGTGCTACAAGTTGCTCTCGCAAGGCTCGATCTCCCAGGACCCGTTCCACCACCGGCGCATCCGCCGGCATCGTATGGGCACAGGCCGAGAGCCCCAGCGCGACACCAATCCCCAGGCATCCCGTCGGCCACCGCATGGCGTTTTCCTCCTTCAGCCGTATCTCAAGTAATGGCTTTTGGATCCCTTTACTGGACCATGCCGTGCGGACGCATCGCGCGATGTTCTTGTGCCAACGCCTCGGCTTCCTCTGCCGCCTTCTTGTAGTTTTGGGCGATCGCCCGGCAATGCGCCGCGTGCTGCTTCGGCTCGGTCTTTCCGTGCGGCTCCGAGTGTCTTTCGTACGATTCAGCCGTCATCTCCCACGCCTTCGCTTTTTCCCTCAGCTCTTGGGCCTGTTGGGCGTAGTAGTTCGCCAGCCCGTTATGATCGTTGGCGTTAATCATCCGCTGCGGAGACGTCCCGGACATCTCCGCACAGCCTTGCAACCCAACCACCAGACCTACGACCATGAATGCATGACTCCATTGGTTCTTCTTCAGCACGATATGCCTTCCTGTGGTGGCAGTGAGCCTTGTCGCTGCTCGATGAGTTGCAACTGTCTTGTATTCATCACCCGTGCTGTGTTCCCGTATCTTCCCGGTGCTTAATCCGAGACACTGACACACTTCTTCTATAGATAGACGTTAAGGACCCTCCAGCATTACAGTTTGGGGGCTCCGCGCGCATGCCGCACCCGACTTTTCATCATCGGAAAGGAAGACGCATCACACATGCAGTTCCGACAACTGCGCTCACAGCACGGACCGCAAAAACGCACTAAGCGTGCCCGTAAGACTTGGCGTGCTCGATGTAAACGCACCCTCACGTTATTGCGGGTCATCGCCAAATCTTTTGCGACTGTTTTGGATGACTCGCCCTTGAGATCCATGCGCCGGATGAGTTCCGCATAACTTGGCCGCAGGGTGGGCAGAAGCACGTATGCACAACTGCACGGGTTGTCGCCGACCTCCTCAAACGCAGGCACCTTGCCATACCCCGAGTGGATCAGGGCCTGGCGATAGGCTTTCTTTCCCCTCGCTTCGACCGCACCCTTCCGCAGGTAGTTGACCAGGGTATGGCGGAGAATGCTGGAGAACCAGGCCACAGCATCCTCACGACGCCGTAGCGAGGATCGGCGCTCAATCGCTTGAAGAACACTCTGCTGGAAGAGGTCCTGCGCCACGCCGTCATCCCCGACTCGTTTGCGCACAAAAGAGAGGAACCTGGCCCTCGCGTTCAGGATTTGCTGGAGCGGGTCCTGCCCACGATGAGCCTGTGCACGCCTATTGTTGCTTCCGTTCCTGCGCCTTACCATGACCTGCCCTCTCCCTGCCCCAGAGTGCCGACTTGCCTGGCACCGCCCCCTCGACGGATCCGTTGGAGCAGGCCGTTCCTGCCTTCAGCGCTGGATCTCGTCCACGGTTCAGTTGGTGATTGTTGGCCCGCCTACTGGACCATGCCGTGCGGACGCATCGCGCGATGCTCCGTCGCCAACGCATCGGCTTCATCGGCCGCCTTGCTATAGCTCTGGGCAATGGCGCGGCAATGTGCGGCATGCTGCGCTGACTCAGTCTTCGACTTGGGATCCTCGTGCTTTTCATAGAACTCAGCTGTGAACTCCCATTGCTTCGCTTTTTCTCTCAGATCCTTAGCCTGCTGAACATAGTAGCTTGCCAGGCCATTATGATCGCTCTTGCTAATCATGTTCTGAACCGACGTCTCAGCGAAGCTCGGCATTGCAACCAGTAAACCGAGAACCATGAACACGAAAACCCAGCTAACCTTTCGCATCGTGCATTCTCCTCTCTTTGCGGTGAACCAGTTCACCGCGTTGGTGAGTCGCTATTTCTTCGAGATCCCTGTATCGCTTGTAAAACAGCAAGGATTGTACCGATCCTGGGACTGCTTGATCTGAGTCGTGTTCTGTGTTCGTTCGCACTCAACCAACCGATCGGCAGGATAGAATGCGGCAGAATGGGGCAGCCGATTCCAGGCTCTTGTTGAGAAATGACCCACTCGCAGCGGCGCTCTTTCTTCGTGCGCCGGCGGTGCGAAACGGTCATCAGAGAAAGGAGAACACACATGAAAATCTCGTGGTGCCGGGATGGATCGGGATACTGTCGTAGCAGCAGTGGTGGCCTGTGCGACGATGGGGCCTCCGCGCGAACGGATTGAACGCAACGATCACGTAGGACTGGCCACCTGGTACGAGCAGGAAGCCGTTCGGCTGCGAGGAAAGGCGGCGGAGATGCGTCAGATGGTGCAAATGTATGCGGAGCCTTCTTATCAGCCTGCTCCGAAGGAAACCAAAGCCGAACTCCATTGCTCATTGTGAACTCTTCATCAAATCCTACACGCAAGCAGCCGAGGAAGCCGAGGCTCTGGCCAAGCTGCATCGCGAACAGGGCAAGGCTCCCTTGCGGAGTCTCTGACAATACCAGGGGACGACTCCTTGGGTTAGAACCACATCCGTACCCCTGCCACAAAGCGAATCTGGCTCGGGGTGCCACCGTCTTGGCGCACGAGGGTGGCCGTCTCGCCAAAACTCCTGTCCAGGGAGATGCCGATGTAGGGCGCAAACTCGCGCCGGATCTCGTAGCGCAATCGAAGCCCGAATTCGAGATTGTTGAAACCCGAACCGGTTGTGAATTTCTCAACCTTTTGTATGGCAGCATTCGTTTCAAGGCGAGTCTGAAGGATCAGTCGTTGCGTCAGCAACAGGTCCTTCGTCAACGACAGCCGGGCGGACACGGCGCCGTTCTGATCGATAAACATGGCGGCTTCCAATTCGTAGTTGTACGGGACAAGTCCTTCGATTCCGATCACGCCGAGTCCACGGGTCACGTTGCGTCCGCGGAACGTTTGAGTCTCGACGCGGGGGCCGATCTGAAAATCGTAATATTTCTGGATGAACCGGCCATACAGCAGTTGAAAGTCGACGTCGTAGTCCGCTTTGAAGGCGCTGTCCCGCTGCCCTTCGCTTTTGAACCAGAGGCGGTTGTAGTCGCCGCCATACCAGCCCTCGACATCCCACCGGTAGTCGCTCGCACTTTCACCGCCACCTGTTTGCGGACGGTATTCGAGGACGTCGACGAGAGTGAAGAGGCGATTCTCCTGATCGCTGACGGGAGAAGGCCAGCCACCTGGCGGGGACAAATTCGGCAGTGTAGGTCCTTGCCGGGCTGAAGGGTCGACGGGCACAGGCACCTCGGATGCGGCAGAATTGGCTGAAACCTTCGAATGTGAGACCGTATCCATCATCGTCGATCGGATCGGGGTCGTGCGGAACTGGAGTGTCGATTGCGCGAGGACTGTCGAGTCGATGCCGGCGCTGAACAGGCACGCCAGAAGCGCCGCAAGCTTGGCTCGTAACGAGCCGGTCACGAGGGTCTCGCTCGCTCGTCATCCGCCACCTCGACGACCCGGAACATCCCCGCCTCCATGTGGAGGAGCAGGTGGCAGTGAAATGCCCAGCGTCCCAGAGCGTCCGCCGTGACGGCGACGGACAACCGCTCGGCCGGTTTCACGATGACGGTGTGCTTCCTCGGCAAGTCCACGCCCGCGCCATTTTCCAGGTGCATCCACATCCCGTGCAAATGGAGCGGATGCTCCATCATGGTATCGTTCACAAAAGTGAGACGCAGCCGCTCGCCATAGCGGAAGCGAATCGGCTCGCGAGCCTCTGAATACTTCTTGCCGTCGAAGGACCACATGTACCGGTTCATGTGGCCCGTGAGATGGAGCTCGATTTCACGCTCCGGCTCCCGTTGGTCGGGGTAGGGCGCAAGACTTTTCAAGTCAGTGTAGAGCAATACCCGCCTGGCGCTGTTCTCCAATCCTCTCCCTGGTTCCCCCATACGGTTCTGTGAATACTCTGCCACTGTTTGATTGCCGGGGCCATGATCGTCGGGGCCATGTTTGACGGACTCCGTACCAGGCGTCTTTGAGCGTGGGTGATTGCCTTTCTTCATGCTCGGCATCTCGTGTCTGCCTGGCATCTCCTGCATCTCTGGACCATGTTGCCTGTGCTCCATCTGTTGAGAGTCCCTAGACTGTTTCCCGCTCGGCATCTCGCCGGACGGAGCCATACCGGGCATCTCCATGCCGCCGCCGTGACCGTACTGCTTCATCTCCGGCATGTCCATGCCTTCCATCCCCATGTGTTCCATCGACATGCCCATGTCTTCCATCATGCGGATCGGCCTGGGCCGGCGTGCCGGAATCTCCGCGCTCATGCCCGGGCGCGTCGCCAGGGTGCCCCGCGCGAAGCCGCTGCGATCGATCGTCTCGGCAAAGATGGTGTACGGACGATCTTCGGCGGGTTCGACGATCACATCGTAGGTTTCCGCCGGTCCCATGCGAAACTCGTCCACCACGACGGGCTGCACGTTCTGCCCGTCCGCCTGCACGATCGTCATCTTGAGCCCCGGAATACGCACGTCGAAGAAGGTCATGGCTCCCGCATCGATGAAGCGCAGGCGCACCCGCTCACCTGGACGAAACAGTCCTGTCCAGTTGCCGGTGGGCGATAGGCCGTTCATCAGATAAGTGTAGGTGTAGCCGGTGATGTCCGCGAAGTCGGTCGGGTCCATCCGCATCTGGTCCCACATCAAGTAGTTCTGTATCGCCGGCCATACGCCCATGCGTCCTACATCTCGGAAGAACTCACCGGCTGCACGTTTCTGGTAGTTGTAGTAACCGCCTTGTTTTTTCAGATTGGTGAACAGGGTTTCGGGTGACTCGAAACTCCAATCCGAGAGCATCACCACATGGTCACGCTCGTAGCGAAAGGGCTCCGGCTCTTGTGGATCAATGATCATCGGGGCGTACATGCCCAAGAGCTCTTGGCCACCGGAGTGACTGTGAAACCAATAGGTGCCGCTCTGCTTGACCGGAAAGCGATAGGTAAAGGTCGTGCCTGGCTGGATGCCGGCGAAGCTGACGCCGGGCACGCCATCCATCTCAGGCGGGAGGAGAATTCCGTGCCAGTGAATCGACGTACTTTCGGTCAGCCGGTTCGTGACACGCAGCGTCACGTGCTGACCTTCTTTCAGGCGAATCACGGGACCCGGTATCGTTCCGTTGATCGTGATCGCCGCCCCTATTCGACCATCGACGCGAAACAGTTGTTCGGTGATGGTCAGATCGATGATCTCTCCGCTCAGCGGCACCTGTGAACCGGCCGTGGCGGTGGCGCTCGGCCAGGCGCGGGCGGGGACCAGATGTTCCACCGCTGCGAGCAGCCCCAGAGCTCCGGCGCGCTTCAGCAGCAGACGTCTCGAAATCAGGTCCGTTTCATTTTGTACGATCCTTTTGGGTTGCATGATGATTTACCTTCGTTATTCAAGAATACTAGGCGGAAAAGAGCGATTCGTTATTACTACGATGCTCTTTTATGCTCACCGGATAGATGACCATAGTCGAAGGGTTCCCACCAGGATTAGCAGCATGCCGGTCAGCGGCAATCCGTGGGCCAAAGGCGCATGGCGAAACTCAGAAAGAATAAACTCGAGACCGTGCTGGGCCACGTCGATCACCATCCCAATGCCGAAGAGCGCTAGTCCAAAGAGAATCATGAAGTACGGCGTTTCAGAAGCATTGCGCATTTCAGCTCCCTTCTCAGGCTCGACCTAGAGCCCGTATGTCTCACTTCTATGCCCAATCACATAGCCACATTAGTGGCTGTGCCCGTGGCCGTCCGAAGAGCCTCCACCAGAAATTGATTTCGAGGGCGTCGCCACATACGCCGGTGAACTCCAGATGACCTCGTTGTCCGGCGCTAAATTCGCCGCCTTTACAAAGTGAGGCCTCGCTTCGCTTTCGGCTCCCGTCCGATACAACACCATGCCGAGGTTGTAATGCGCTTCGGCGAGCCCCGGTGATGCCTTAACGGCAGCCTCAAAATGTTTTCTCGCAGAGGTCCATTGGCTGTTGTTATAGGCTTCAATTCCTTCTTGATTATGACGTGCCGCCTCTGGGTCGGTACCAGACGGTGCCGGCAACAGTTTCCCAGCCTGCGAGGACAGGCATCCTCCGATGGTCAGTGCTGCGAACAACATGGTCGTCACGAGCATCTGATTAGTCGCCATAGCACACTCCTTTCTGGTCAGTATTCAGCCCCACACTTATTGCCAACCCAGTAACTGGGTGGATGTGCTGGGGCCACATCACTAATCATCCGCAAATAGCCCCAGTCCAATTGGCTACTTCATGACGGTTTCTCTTGCTTGCAGGTGACTATGACTATGAGGGGTTGTTACCCTCCGATTTGACTCATCCGGAGATCCTCCGCTAGAGCAGGCGGCATGCACAATGGATGACAGATCTGTCGGTCAGTGGCTGTGCCCCACGTGGCCGTCGGACATGCCCGAGGGTCCACTGGACCTGGATGGCGCCTCCACTTTAGTGAACGGAGGTGCGTCCTGGATTACGTCGTTCTCAGGCGCCAACGCCGCCGCTTTCAGGAAGTGAGGCTTTGCCTCGGCATCTTTCCCTTGCCTGTATAACACCATTCCCAGGTTGTAATGCGCTTCCGCGAGCGACGGCGCAATCTTGACCGCTGCCTCGAATTGTTCTTTGGCACGATTCCACTGCTCCTGTTTGTACGCTTGAATCCCCGCATCGTTGTGACGCGCGGCAAGGCCATCCGCATTTGACGGCGCAGATAATAGTGGGCCTTGCCAAAAGAGGCACCCGCTGATTGCTGCGGATGCTATGAACAGGGTGATCATCTTGCCAGCTCTGATCGTCATCGCTGTACTCCTTTCATCGGGGGTAAAGATTGCGCGGCATGGCAATCTGTAATGTCTCTCCAATCGCCCATTCTCACTGACCAGCCTCCAACCGACAGTCCAATGGTGCGGAAGAACATGGAGCGGCATGCCGACCATTAAAACGGAGTGCTCTTTCCCATTGCTGTGCTTTCTGTTGCATAACGGTTTCTCTTACTTTGAAAACGTGACTATGAGGGGTTGTCCTTCGAGGACTGTTCTATGGAGCGCCTGTTTGGCTCGCACCGCGTCTTCCTCCGAAGCCATTTCCACAAACCCGAACCGCAGGGATTCCCTTCTGTGACCTCTGACCACTCTGGCGGATACCACGTGCCCATGGGGAGCGAAGACGTTATAGAGATCTTGATCCGTAAAGGTCTCCGGGAAACCTTCAACGAACAGTAGCGTTGCCATCCGTCCTCAACGTCGTCCTTGTCCGGGAAGCTCACCACAGACAACTCCGTCCGTGGCGGTATTCTTCACCTTAGACATGGGGCTTATGTCTCTCCGGATTCTGAAGATAATGAAGCGCCTTCTCCTTCCACGTGTCGGCTTTCCCGCCCGGCGCTAAATAGCCGAGAAAGTTATCGCCTTGGTCGCAAAATGAGAGGGTCGAATCAAGGCCCACAACCAATCGAGCCCTTTCCTGCTGCACGAGCGCCCAACAAGCCAATGGAGCAATCCAGACCGGATTATTCTTGTTGCGGTCGGGACGAATGGCATAGACGGCATTCCAGCCGTCGCCGGGAATGATTTGGAGAATTCGTCTTGCCATATCGACCGCCCCCTTGCTGCCTGGTTAAGAGCGATTTGTTCGTTCGCTCAACCGTTCCGCTTGCATGAGGAACGCCAGGCACAGCACCCCAACGCCAATCCATATCAGTTCTCTCATCCGACGCAGTAAGGCAAAGGTCATCCCCGTCACGTCGCTATAGCCGTAGGCCGTCAGCAGCATCAGCGTTCCGGCCTCTTGGGCGCCGATACTTCCAGGAATGAAAAACGTCCCGCCCTTGATGAACGTGGCCAAAGCGTCGATGGAGAGCGCTGTCACGATATCGATCGGCTCTCCGAGGTACCGCACAATCACATAGACCTCCAGAGCTTCCACCAACCAACCACCGAAAAACGCGCCGGTCGAGAAAAGAAAAGACGCCCGATCGTGCGTGTAACAACCCACGATTGATTTATCGAGCGCGAGCAGCTTTTCACGTCTGGCTTCAAGAGGGGCGACTCGAATCCCGCATCTCCCCAGGAGGCTAAACAGTGAAGTGAAGAGACCCCGGCGTTGAATGACAATGAACATGGCGGTCGCGAAAACCAGGAGACCCAAACTGACGGCAGCAGCCATGCCTGAAACGTGACCAACCTCTGTTGATGCGGAGGGAAGGAGGATCCACACGCCAAGGCCAATGCCAAGGAGAATATAGACGATCTGGGCGATCGTCATCGTCGTCTTGGCGACGATGACGGACGCCAATCCATCAGCCATCGGGACAGAGAATGTTTTGAGCAAGCTAGCTTTCAGGGGTTCTCCGCCGACATAGGCGGTGGGTGTCGTCGCGTTCACGAGCTCACCAGCCGTTCGAACGACAAAGAGCCGCGGGAATGGCACAGCCGCTTTGTGCCGTCCTAAGGTGAATCGCCAGCCGAGGCAATCAAGAAGATACATGACGGTGGACGGCACGAGCATCATGGCGACTCCTACCGCACCGAGACTCATGCCCGCGCTGTAAATCCTTCCCGGACCGATATGAACAATGAGACCGGCCAAGGTGACCAAGCCCAACAGAAGCAGGACCACCTGAATGCCACGCGACAAAAGAATGGGTGACATGAGCCACCATTTCAAAGATAAAGACAGCCATCCGGCTAGCCGTGCTACGACGTCGAGACGCGGTGACGCATTGATTGAACGCGTGAAAACAACGACGCGCTACCTTTCACTGAAGGTAGCCACCGCTAACAGAGCTGCTAGGGAATCGTTAAGACTGGAAGCGTGGAGGGTGAAACGGTGAGTGCGGAGGGACCAGTTTTGGGAGCACAGGGACTACCGACGTCGCAAGACCTAGAAGACTCAACAGCAAGAGAAGCATTGACAAGTCGGTTGAAATCAAGCAGGTAGCACAAGAAGCGGTGTCGTCATGGTGCAGGTGACCCGAATGATGCGGGGTGCCTCCCATAAGGGGAATCATGCATAACAGCACTAGGGACAGAAATCCTACCACTACCACTTTGAGCATGGGCAGCATGATACTCTGGGACCAGAAAATGTCAATCACAAAATGTGGATGGGTGATGTAATCTTCTCTGTGTAAGGACGAAGGGTGTACGCTGAGTTGCTTTGACATGGTTTACATCCATGCGTCTCTGACACCGTACAGGCTGACAGTCTGTGGTACAAGCATCAGCAAAAGTCACCACTCCTGCGGAATATGGCAAGATAGTGGACTTTCCAAACCATGAGAGCGAGCGCTTGCTCTATGAGAGATGCCAAACGATAGCTTCTTTGGTTCCAATACATTGAACGATGCGACATCTGCTCCAGGTATAGCATTTACGTCTCGCAGAGAACCGGACTGAGCCTCCAGTCGACAATCTGTACTGATGCTGTGCAAGCCGTCCCAACAGACACGTAGGAGGCTCATGACACAAGCCGACACCCAGTGCCGGTCCAGGGTCGCCCAATATCTTCTGAGCACGCAGGCCATCGGATTGAGCTTCGTATTGATTATCCAGTTTTCAACATGTGTGTTCGCGATTACCTCCGGCCCAACGGAGACGCTTTCACATCAGCACCACGCGCCTCCGGCGCAATCCGGCATTTGGGAGGGATCACCAGAGGGCAAGGCCTACTCCGAGTTCAACCACCACCTGGCCGGATGGAGCGTCATTCTGATAGGAGGGAGTGAGCTGATCCTCAGCAGGACGTCGTGGTTCCTTCCAGGAATCCGCTTTTTGCTCCCTCTCAGCATGTTAGGCGTCGGCGGGTATCTGCTGGTTTGGAGTGACCATGATGCTTGGCCCATAGGTCCTCGATCGTTCGCTGCGACGTTCTTTTCAGGTGACTGGGAAACGATTCAACACAAGGTCTATGCGGTCTTGCTTCTAGCGGTCGGAGCCATTGAGCTCTTGCGGCGAACTGGACACATCAGACTCACAGCCTGGAGTGTTCCACTGCCCGCCTTTGCCATCGCGGGAGGGATGATGTTGTTTCTACACAGCCATGGTCCGCATCCCTCGGCCCACACAATCGGCCTTCACCATACGGTGATGGGAACCACGGCGGTCGCTGCTGGAATCTGCAAACTCATCGGAGACACCTCTCGTCGATTATCACGCGTGGATCAGATCACGACACAGAGAAGAACCGCCTGGGAGTTCGCCTGGGCAAGTTTCATACTTCTCATCGGCCTCCAGCTGCTCGTCTACACAGAGTGAAGACACTTGGGTGCCAGAAGGTTATCATGCGATGCGGCAAGTATCCGTGCGGATAAGCAATGACCACGTAACCAAGAAGGCTTCACGCGCTGATCCCTTCAGACCCTGTTGCCCTTTTCGGAAAGGGCTGTAGACCTTGAATACGGGCATCATCAATGGCAAACGTGGCTGTTCCGGCGGACCCCCTCTGAAGATGAGAATCATCTGACCGGTCTTGTCCCCTACGCCTCGAAGAGATGAGGTTCCCGCGGGCACCCCGCAGATCTAATTGTCGCTGAACAGATGCCATACGCGCTCAGCAGGCCTTGCATCGCGCCGGGATTGACTGCGCCGCTCGCCATCGAACGCTCTTTGACCCATGAGCTGAGATGCGCTGGGTCGGGCTCTCGGAGCCCTAGGCGGCCTACCCCTGAACGGGTTTAGTGAGTCTGGACCTTGTACCAGTGAAGGCGATTTGTGCCCGTCAGGGCATACTTGTCGCCCGTGACAGTACGGCCAGAAGTTCCTCGCGCGCATAGGGTTTCTGCAGCAAGGCGAACGCCTCCCGGCGAAGCAAAACCATTCTGTCGTCCTGCCCGTCCGACGCTGTGAGGATAATGACCGGCAGACTCTGGTCCCTCTCTTTCAGAAGCTGCAAGACCTCCCGCCCATCCTGATCCGGCAACTGCAGATCAAGGAGGACCGCCGCGAACTTCACCATCTTCACACGCGCCAGCGCCGCCCAGCCAGTTCCGACGCTGTGTACCGTATATCCCTGTGATTCGAGTAGATCCGTGAGGGCCTGACGAATGTCTGGATCATCGTCGACAATCAATATCATCTTGTTGGCAGAAGAGTTCCTCATCTCCCTGTCGCCTCGGGCGACTCCACGAGATGTCCTCTATAACGTGAAGCCACCTGATCAGACGCCGCGGAATTGCCCGCGACTAAGCGCTTTTCAACGAGAAAGGTAACGAAGCTCCGCCTGGCATAAACACTTCGTTCGTTGCTCATCTTATTCCTCCATAACTTCAGACCGCGGTTATTCCATAGAGTTGGAGCAGTCATGCAGAGATGGACGTTGTGGTCCTCACACGAACGGAGACACGCCACACGACGGAGGTAGTCTGGATGGTCTGCCATGGAGTTTCCTCCGTGAACCCCTCTCCCCGAGGATCCATCGAGCCTGACTGTCCTTGCGAGTTGCGCGCTTCATCATCCCATCCGTTTACAGGCCTCCTCAGTCACTCTGGCTTCAGCCCGCTGGTTCAGAAACTCGAGCAGCAAGGCATTGAACGTGTGCGGCTGTTCCAGCATGGGACAATGGCCGCAGCGCTCTACTGTCTTCAACGTCCCGCGCTTCACGAGACGGATCTCGCGCTCCCACTCTGCCACCGGTGTTACGCGGTCATGCGTTCCCCAAATCATCGACACTGGACAGTCAATGTGGGGGAGGATGCGTCGGACGTCGTAGTCCCGTGCCGCTTTCAGGGCGCGGGCAATGGTAATGAGGGCTCGCCGATCGGACAGAAGCGCGTAGGTTGTTTCAATCCTGTCGCTGGTCAGGCACGATCGGTCGTAACACAACAGGTTGGCAACAGCGTACGCGTGCTTAATCGTGAGGGCCCTCGGCAGAGGCGGATCGGGCTTTGTTTCACTGTGCAGACCGGGCGAGCCACTGATGACTAGGGCATCCACGCGACACGGAAAATGAAAGGCGAAATCCAGCGCCACCAATGCCCCGAACGAATTTCCGCACAGCACCGCCCGGTCGATATTGAACTTGTCGAAGAACTCTTTGAGATGGCATCGCAGCCTGGAAATCGGCGTGACGCCAAGATTGAGCAAGGCGAATGGGTCCCGGATCGCGATAACCTGATAGCCCCGCGATGAGAGGTGCCCTTGCGTGCGCTTCCAGATCCAGGCACCCGCAAATAACCCGGGCAGCAAAACTACTGGACTCCTCGTGCCAACTTGGTCGGGAGCACTCCCCCGTCCAAGCTCAGTCCCCTGATGGCTATACGGATCCGCGCTGAACAATTCGGTGTCTCCTCTCTCGTTATGCGGGATCATGCTCAATCACGCAGGCATGGCTCTTTCACAGGATGACTCCGGATCAAGTGTGACACCTGAACACAAGAACCCCTTGAGCACCCTCTCTGGAGAGAGCCGCTCCGGCCCCGCCCGGAGCACCTCAAAACAATGATGGGGTGACGCCACAAACTGCAGGGCCTTTGGCGCCTCCCCGACATGTCCCCTGATCCGCCAGGCGCCATCTTCATAAATCAGCCTGTGTGCTTCATAGAACCAGCAATCAATGTTGACTCGCTCCCCGGTCATATCTGAGGTAGTCCTGAGACTCCCGGTACAAGTGACCTCCGCTGTGAGTGTTCCGCCGGACTCCATGACCTTGATGCCTGAAAAAATATGGGTGGAGGAGATCCGCGCATAATGCGCCAACAAATCCCACCAGATCTTACGCAAATTGAAGGCGGCTAAGATCTCCTGGACCCTCCGCTCGTCGCCTCGAATGTCGGCCCCATGGTCAACATACACCTTGCCTGGACCGGGCAGAGACGGCACGGCACACCCCGCCAGACCGACGAGCAGGCCCATGGAGCAATAGATGTTGCGCAAAGAGTTCATGATTGCACCCCATTCCGCATCACGGCTTTCGCCCACCTCCGAAACAACCCAGCCCGGCAGAGCCGAGCGTCCCACGTGCACGTGACGCGCCCGCTTCTTGGCTTCATTCTCTCCTTTCAGTGCGCTCACCGTCATCGCACGCGCGGGCGCGTCCGTCACTGAAGACACCCTTGAGCCAATCGCTTCTCTTCCGTTACCGCCCCCGCTTCAGCCTAGCCTCGCCGTAACGCACCGCTACTTACACACCCCTCCACACCCCATGAACACCGTGCCATCCCCCTCCGCCCCCCCACCTGCCAAC
>CAYNLM010000050.1:0-24311 GCA_964398045.1 uncultured Nitrospira sp.
TCGAGATTGACCTCACTCACCGATGGCCTCGCGGAGATACCGTCTGGCAAACGGCACGAAGTCGCAATATTCATCCCATGTTCTCGCGCGTAACTCGTCCAGGAAGTCCGCCTCCCGAACCAGCAAGACCGTTCCCTTCAACGCATGATATCGAAACGCAACTGGTGCATCGTTGAGTACACGGATATCGATCGGCAATCCGATTTCCCCGCTCAACCGGACCCCGAGATCCGTCTCATACTCCCGAAATGTCGTGCTCTCGATTCGCCCGGGATCGATGTACAGGGCCACATCCACATCACGGAAGGGACCGCCTGAATGAAACGACCCATGTAGAATCCCCACGAGAATTTCAGGCCTGCCCCGGAAGAGGGCTTGTAATCGGCCTATCAGTCGATCTCGCTGTTCATCCGAGATGGTGCGTGATTTGGTTTTCATTCTGGCATCGTACGTGCGATCTCACGCATGTCCAGCCCCCTGCAGCAGCCAATCCCATGCCGCATGCACGGTAACGTCCCTGGGTATGTCGAGGGCTGCAGGAATGTCGAGGCTGATCAGGTGCAGACTGGCTCGGGGGTGTTGTCGAGCCGCATCCAGCAGCGCACGGGTTTCGCGCTCGCGAGTGGCCAGGTCATCGAGACTGGCGCATACCTGGATGAGTTCCTCCTGACCTGAAGAGTAGCGGGCAAGAAAGTCCACTTCGTATTCGCCCGCCGTATGTACGTAGCCCACCTCGGCACCGCGCCTCTCCAGTTCCAGCATGACGCAGGTTTCCAGGGCATGACCGATGTTGGGCTTACCCGAGCGGTCGAAGAGCGGAATCAAGCCAGGGTCGATGGGATAAACCTTGCGCGGGTTGACCATGCGTCGGCGCTCGGAATCGGTGGCTATGGAAACCATTCTCACCAGAAACGCGTCCTCCAAATATCCCAGGTAGCTGTGTAGGGTATCCTTGGCAATAGGAATGCCTTGGGATTTGAGATCGCCGTGAAACTTGTTCACGCTGAAAGACCCGGCGGCATTGCCGAGCAGCTGACGCACCAACCAGCGCAAGGCCACGGCATGAGACACTGCATGGCGTTCGATGACATCGCGCAGCAGGGCTACGTCGACATAGCCCCGCAGCAGTTCGTTGCGATCGCGCTGGTTCAGCCCCTGAGCTTCGGGGAAACCGCCTGCCGCGAGGTAGTCCAGCAAATCTTTTTCCAGGGAGGACCGCTGGGCCTTGGTCAGACGGTCGGACGTTTTGTTCGGTTCTCGCCGTTGATGGCGCAGGTATTCCCGAAAACTGAAGGGATACACCAGAGCCTCCATGGCTCGGCCGCGCATGCTGGTGGCGACCTCACGGGAGAGCAGGCGGGCAGAGGAGCCGGAAAGGAACAGGTCGATCTGTTCGCTGTCCAGCAGGCGACGGGTAAAGCTTTCCCAGCCAGGAACACTCTGGATCTCGTCAAGAAAGAAGCTGGCGCGCCGCCGATCGCGCCATTCCGGGTTCAGACGGTAGTACTCTTCCATCACCAGACTGAGGTCGCCTGCAGTCAGGCCGGCAAGACGTTCGTCTTCAAAGCTAAAGTACAGCAACCCCGCCCGGTCAGTTCCAAGGGAAAGTCGATCCCCCAACACTTGCCAGAGAAACGTCGTCTTCCCGGCGCGCCGCATACCGATGACGGCGACTGCCTTACTAGGAACGGCGGGCAGCCGTATATCCCGACGCGTCAGCGCAGGCGGACTGGTGGCTATGGAATCTACAATCTTTTGCCTTATGATCGCCCTAAAGTGGCTTTCCATGGAGGACATTTTACAATTAAATTATCCGTATAAAAAGGACAATTACAGATGAGGGGAGAGACACCCGACTTGTGCCTCGCGGCCTGGAGGCGAGGACAAACTAAACCGCCACGACATCATCCGCCTGAATCTCCACCGCCGCGGCCTGCTGAATGAGGCGCACTCCAAGAACCAGCCGATGGCGCTTTTCTTTCCTGAGGAGAATGCCGTGGACGCCTTGCAGCGGGCCGCGGACGACCTCCACTCGCATGCCTTCGTGGAGATAGGGATGCGGATCATAGGGAAGGACACTGGCCATCAAAGTTTGCAACGCCGCGATCTCTTCATCGGGGATCGGCTCCGGTTGCTGCCCTCCACCGACAAGGTCTACGACACCGACCGTCTTCAGCACAGGAAGCTTTTGCTCGGAAGCAAACCGGACAAAGCAATAGCCGGAGAACAGCGGCACTTCGATTTCCTTCTTCCGATCCTTCCACTGGCTGAGACGCTTCACGGTCGGCAGAAGCGGCTCGATGCCCTGCGTTGCGAGTTGATCACGGACAACTTTTTCATGTCGCGACTTGGTGCGCAGCGCATACCAGCGGAGATGGTCTGTCTGGTCCATTTGGTCTATCTCGTCTGTCTGGTCTGTCTGGTCTCTTTAGTCCATCTGGTCAGCCAGATTGGATTCCGCCCTATCGCTTCATACACCAGTCTCGTGAGTTCTCGCGCTTCCTTCCAGCAGTCTAGATCTTCAAACCGGCTGACTTTTATAACAACGGTCTGTTCGGTCTGTCTGGTCTTCGCGTCAATTTGCCTTACAGTACCTGACCAGAGAGACAAGATAGACATCTTCGACTAGACAGACCTTTTTGAAGACAGCTCCGCCCTTTCACTTACAGTTTCCGTTAAAAACCCGCACACGGAAATGGAACCGACCGTCGAAAAACTACGCCGGAAAGCCGAGCGTCAACACTTTGTCCCGCGGCACCCCTGACCGAACCAACTGCTCCTCGCAGTCCAACGCGCCTTCGATATCGGCGATGAGCACCCGATCGAATTCCCAGTGCCCGATGCCGTCCGGCGTGGAGACCGGATACGACAAGAACGAGTCGCGCGACGTTCCGTCGACAAACCCGACACAGGTGATGTTCATTTCCTTGAGGGACACATATGCCAACTCCGCCAACTCACCCGTACCGCAAATCACCACCCGTTGACCTTCGACACCATCCAACACCGCCAACATCTCCTTCAGGCGCAGACGAATGTCCCGATAGTAGGAAAGCGAATACTTCATATACTGATAGGTGAGACGTGACTTTTCGGCTAAGCCCTGCGAGGTAAGCAAGTAACGAATGCGGTTGCGCGGGATGGTCGTGATCTTGATGTAGCCCTTTCGGGCAAGACGCTTGAGATAAAGATTGGTGAGACCCAGCGCGACGCCAAGTTTCAACGAGAGGGACCGCTGAGTAACGGACGCGTCGCGCTCGACTTCGGAGAGCAACACAAGATCTCGTTGGCCCTCTACATTCACTCCACAACCCCAAGGTTTAGCGGGACGTTCATTAACTGAACAAAGAATAAAAGTCAACAAGAGATTTGGGAGCCGGAATGTGAAGAGTCGGCAATAAGGGAGCGGGGTACTGGGGTACTGTAGGGAACTGCGTAGGGGGAACGGAGGTTCGAAGACCTTACCCATCTGAAAGTTTTGACCTACGCACGACCAATCACTTTCTTATATGTGCCAATCGTCTCCTCCGCCGTTTTATCCCACACAAACTTGGCTGAGTGGTGAAGTCCAATTCGAACCATCTCAGCCCGCTCATCGCTCGATGTTAAGACTCGCTCCATGAACTGCGCCAGACCATCGATGTCGTGCGGATCAACATAGAGCGCCGCATTTCCCCCTGCTTCCGGCAGAGATGACGTCTTTGAGCAAATCACGGGGCAGCCCGCCGCCATTGCTTCAACCACTGGAAATCCAAACCCTTCGTACAGCGATGGAAAGACAAACACCTCGGCACCCCAATAGAGGCGCCGCAATTGCTCGTCGTCCACGACGCCGGTGAATCGGACCTGATCGCCCACTTTCAAGGTATTGACAAGGTTTTGCACCGCCGGCTGTTTTTTCACGTCTCCCGCCAAGACTAACTGTACGTCATGACGAAGGTCCGTCGGCAACCGGGCATAGGCCCTCACGATCGCCTCAACATTTTTTGTCGGATCGGTTCCGGCCACGCTGAGGATGTAAGGAGCATCCGGTTCGGGATATCCTCTTGGACGTGAAAACCAGGCTGTATCAACACCAGGATAGACGACGGTAATCCGTTCCACTGGAATTCCGAGATGGTGCACGATATCGCGTTTCGAGCTTTCGGATACGGTGAGGACATGGTCGATCTTGCTGATCCGGTCTCCTATCAACCATTGTTCGATCAAACCGGCAATGCCTCTCTTCGAGTGCAAGGCGGGAAAGAGCAACGGTTTGATATCGTGGATGGTTACTACGAATTTTCCCCTCTTCCACGCCACGCAGGAATCGTACGGAAAATGAAGAAGATCGTACGATCCATTCAAGAACGGGATAATTTGCTCCCATCCCCTTCGGCGGAAAAGAGGAAGTGGGGCAACGAGACACTTCACGTTATTGTTTTTCAATGATAGCGGGACTGGCCGGGGCGTCAGGACAGTATAGTCGTTATCCGAATCCACCCGGCTGATCGCTTCTACCAACGCATGTGTATACCGGCCGATTCCGACGTTAAATTGGGCAAGATGCCAGGCAGCAATCAAGACATTCATGGGGTAGAGGTCAGTTGGTCTTGCTCACTGAGAGCGAACCAACCCCAAGTGCTCATGGTTTGGATGTAACCTTTTTCAGGCTTGAGATACAAGGCAGCAAGATTCAAGATAGATCCTGCCTGGAAGGTCTCGAAGTGGAACTATGTACAGCGGTCCGAATGACGGAGCCAGGATGCCATCCGGAGGGCGGGCTATCCATGCATTTTTTCCACCAACGTATGGCCATAGCGAAATTGTTCAAAACGGTTGCGGCACACAGACTTAAGATAGTCCAACCGACGTTCTGCCCAGCTCCCTCTTACCGTTCTTCCCCATTTGTTCTGAAAGTGAGCCAGATTTTCCATCGGATAGGATTTGCTCTCGGAACGCTTCACGGCGTCCTGCGTCACCATACTAAAATGATGAATGAGCACCGATCCCGTTGTGGCAACCGAAAATCCGGCCTGCCTCGTTCTCCAGAGGAAGTCGATATCCTCGCAACCGCCATAATGAAAACCCTCATCAAACAAACCGATTCGGTCGAACACTCGCCGATGGATCATCATGCAGGCGCCATATATGGCGGAACGAGTTGCATCCGCGCAGGAACGAGTAAATTCCCGCGCATAGGCATCAAGGTCATAGTTGAGCGGTCCCTCGCGAGCGGCCGGGCTCACGATGCCATGTCCTCCCCGTTCCATGAAATTCACCAAGCCGGTCAACCAGCCGGGCGTGACCACAATGTCGTTATTCAAGATGCCAATGACCGTCCCGGTGGCGGCTCGGACGCCCTGATTCCAGGCTTTGGCACAGCCTAAGTTGGCCTCATTTGTGATTACCGTCACCTGCCGTGCTTGAAGATATTCGCGCGTGCCGTCCGACGATGCGTTGTCCACGAGAATGAGCTCAAAGGGCGGCGGAGTATGTCGCTGAATCGCTTCAATACACTGTCTCGTGTAATGCAGCTGGTTATATACAGGGATAACGAGACTGATGTTGCCGGCTAAATTTTTCATGTTCCAAAACTATTTCTTCCGCGCCCGCAGGGTTACGTGCATGTTGTCGACGACGTTCCAGAGATAGCGGCGACACCGCTTTTGCAGGTATTCCGGCAACCACCGGAACGGTTTTCGCACTTCGTAAACAATGTTCTCGATCGCAAAGTCGGTCCGAACGCCATAGTCCGTCGGAGGCTCAAAGTATTGAAAGGTGTCTTCGGCGATGTATCGCACATGCGTCGGGTCTCGGAAAGCACCGCGCGAAGTATAGTACGGCACGACGATCTCCACGGCAGCCCCCGGTTTACAGACACGATACACTTCTTCCATTAGGCCGATGAGGTTCGTCACGTGCTCGATCACGTGGCTCATATATACAAGATCGACACTACATTCCTTGAGAGGAAGAGGCTCTTCGATATTACACGCCGCATCGACGCCCGGCTGGGGCCGTCGATCGAATCCATAGGCCCCTGCTCGTTTGTGCGGACCACAGCCGAGATCGATGATGACGGGATTCACGCTGTCTTTACCAGAAGGGAACTTCATCCACCAGCATACTAAGCCGACCTTCCTCGATTAAGAACATGCTCGGACGAGCGAAGAATACGGGGCGGGATGTGGCCTTGCCCCATGGAATGCTCATAGCGCAATGCGGGGGCACCGGCATTGAATGGGATGCCGAGCGTGGCCCGCACATCATTCTCAAGCCAGTCCCTGAGACGAACGAGTTCTGGGCTCGGCAGGTGGTCGGTATAGACATAAGAGGTGTATTCGCCGGGAACGCCTTTGTAGTATTCGGCCACTTCCCGGTAATCAACCTCCACGCTATGCAGACGATCTCCGGTCTTCGGATAAGTATAGGTCCAAATGCCTGGTTTCGTCTCCACTGCTTCATCGAAATATGGAGTGCCCGGGTAGGTGGTGATGACAGTGGCATCGAAATCGTCCGGTTTCACGCTCACGAGCCAGTCCTTGGTTGCGCGGATCGTGTCTTCGGACTCGCCGGGATGGCCGAGAGACATCAGAGCTTTGACTTTGAGGCCGTGCCGCTTGGCGATCTCCATGGCTCGCGTATTGTCCGCCAGTGAAGCCTTTTTTTGGATGTTCGTCAGGATCCGTTCATGTCCGGACTCAAAGCCGATCAAGATCCACCGGAAGCCGGCACGGTACATGGCATCGGCCTGCTCATCGGTAAACAGTTCGGCTTTGATAAATCCACGCAGTCGAAATTCCACGCCGAGATCCGCTTGCGTCTTCGCAATAAGATTCATGAGCTCGACTAACTTGGGGCTCACATTGAGCTCGTCGTCGTAGAGCATGAAGCCCTTGACCCCGTACGTCTCATAGAGTGAGACGATCTCCTTCACGATGTTCTCGGACGTACGCATCCGAATGCGCCGCAAAAACGGGCTCATCCGCCCTCCGCAAAACCCGCAGCCGAATGGACAGCCGAGTTGCGCGATCAAGGACAGCGCCCGTTCTCCATCGATGGTGTAATGGTAACTCTCGACGTCCACGAGATGTCTCGCGGGAAAAGGCAACTCGGTCAGAGTGTGGTCCGTCAAGAATAATTCGGACCGAGGATCGTCCGCGTCGATGACCCTATCCGGATGATCTTTCACCGCCCGCAACACAGCCGATTCGCCGTCCCCCAGGACGAGCACATCGAACATGTCCCGCAGTTGGTTGAACGCCAAGGTTCCGCGTCCCTGCACCCCTCGTTTCCGCTCATGACGAAAGGCGGCGTGGACCAATGTCACATGAGGGCCTCCGAGAATCGCGCGCGCCGAGGGAGCGTATTTCCGCATCGTGCGGAGGATTTTCGTCGCGGCGGGCATTTGCGGCGTTGTCGCCGTCAATCCATAGCAGGCTACCGAGCCGGAGCGCGCATGGTCCTCAATCACCTCTTCGTAGTTTTCAACGCCCGATAGATCGAGGAGTTCGACGTAGAGGCCGGCTTGTTCCAGCACGGCTGCGACTTTCAGAATTCCCAGGGTCATGAAGACTCGTTCGTCGAGAAGGAACAACGACGGCGGGATCACCAGACAGATTCGCTTCACCATGTCGGGTCTTTCAAAAGGTTGTCATGGGCCATGTCGAGCGACTCCATTAGATCATCCGCCGGCAGACGTCAAGGAAATACTCTGCTCTTCGCTCACAGGTATGATGTTTGAGCGCATGCTCTTTTCCAGCCCGCGCGATTTCTTCTCGTTCCTTGTCGGCATGGAGATAGTGGCGGACCAGCTGCTCCAGGTCTTTGAGGTCGTTCCGGAAGAATACCGCGTGCCGGCCATGTTCAAAATTGTCGGGAATCACCGATTCCGGCGTATCCGAGAGGAGCAGCGTTCCCAGCAGGGGAATCTCATAATAGCGTGGAGAGGGGGTAAACCCTCCACCTCGAATGTGAACGGCGATCTTCGACCGCGCGATCTCCTGATAGTACGGGGCAGGAGCTTTTTTCTTTTCAACCATGCTTCGATCCACCGGACCGTCGTTTGTCATTTTGATCCACAAGCGCTTTATTCCTTGCGTAACGAGCTTCGACCGGCGATCGGTCGACTCTGCGTACACGCCACCCTCGAACCGTACGTCGGCCATGGAGGACAATTTGGCCTCCACACCGAGACGGCGGGGATGGGAAACGCGGCCGGTATAGGACACATCGATGTCTTTTGTCCTACCGTAATCGGGCAGTATCTCTGGAATAATGGAAACCGGCAGGGGGAATGTCCGGTCGAACAATCGGCGGTTGCCTCGGAAATGCCATACCCGTCTTCCGACATCCATCAACCAGCTTCCCATCCCCCAGATATAATCGCGTTTGAAATACAGCGCGAGGGGGAAGCGCCTGCAGATATCGTGACGAATATGCGCATCATCTGCGCCATCGATGAATACCAGCGGCGGGAACGGTACACGCCCATATAACCGCGCGACCTCCTTCAAACAATCCGGACGAAAGGAGGCGATGCAGACCAGATCGACCTTCTTGTCAGCAAGCAGATCCTGCACCTCCTCACGTCCGTAACCGATGCCGGGTCGTTGGACCATGTACCAATTACTTGCCTCCGAGTCGTGGTAGAGACGCTTGTACGGATAATCAAGCACTCGGTCGTTTCCAAGCAGTCTGGAAAGACCGATATAGAGAGGGTCCGATACATAGTCGAAGTGCTGGTCGCCCAGAAACAGGATACGCACGCGCTGTGGCAGTCCTCTCTCTATGTTTTGACCTGGCTTAGCCGTACGGAGGCTGGAACCGCCTTTTGGAGCACATCCTCGGCGGCCTTCGTGACTTCATCGACCGAGATTTGTCTCATGCAGTTGAATTCCCCGCGCTCGCAGGTCGGATGGAAACACGCGCGACAATCGAGACCCTTGTACAATACGTTGACTCGTCCTCCTCGTGGCCCCCATTCTCCGGGATTGGATGGACCGAAAAGTCCGATTACGGGCGTTCCCATGGCAGCAGCGATATGCATGGCGCCATTGTCGTTCCCCACAAACAACTGGGCACGCTTCACCACTGCGGCGAACTGCCTCAACGATGCTTGGCCCGCCATCACAATGAGCCGGCTTTTTGCAAATCCAGCAACGCGTTGTGCCAGATTGGCCTCCTCATGGCTGCCGCCAATGATGATCTGGCAGTGCTGTGCAGCGATGAGGCGGTCTGCCAGTTCGGCAAATCGTTCGGCCGGCCACGCCTTAAACCAATACCGAGCGCCGGGCTGGATCATCACGATTGCTTGATCCTTGCGCACCTCGAGCCGATCCAACAGCTGATCTGCGCGCATTTCGTCTTCAGCGGACAACCGCAAGCGCGGAATCGGATCTTTTGCAGCAACCCCCAACGGGATAAGCGCCTTCAGGTCTCGCTCGATTCGATGCCCCTCCGCATCTCCACGAACAACGGTGGTATAACACCGTCCCCTCCAACGCTGTTCATCATTGAACCCGATACGCAACGGTGCTCCGCTGGCCCATGTGAGGAACGCCGACCGATCGCCATCGGTTAAGTCAATCACCGCGTCGAATCGCCTCCGTCTCAGGCCGGACACAAAACGCGATTGCGCCATGATGGATGTCTTCTTCAACGGCAAGACTTCGTCGACATCCGGATTTCCGGCGAGGATCTCCTCTGTCCCGTGATTCACGATGACCGTGAGCCTGGCGCCCGGATGAGCCGCTTTCAATGCGTGCAACGTCGGCGTCGCGAGGAGGACGTCGCCGATGTAGCGAAGCTTGATGACAAGAATATTCTGAAAGGTCATAGACGCCTTCGGACATTCACTGACGCACGGATTGAGCACAGAGATCCCTATAGAGGCCAAGAGTCTGAGCGGCCGCTGCGTGCCATGTCATATGCTTGACTCGTGCAAGCCCCTTCGCCCTAAGATCCTGCCGCAATTCCTCACGAGTAAGGACTTGCGTGATCGCCTCTGCCAGTTGGTCGGGATTCTCTGGATCCACCAACAGGGCGGCTCCTCCGGCCACTTCTGGAAGCGCGGACGTGCTCGATGTAATGGTAGGTGCCCCGCAGGCCATCGCTTCCAACACCGGCATCCCAAATCCCTCATAGCGGGAGGGAAACACAAACAACTGGGCATAAGAATAGAGCAGTCTGAGTTCTTGAGGCGAGACTCGCCCGGCGCACACAATGTCTCGCTCCAACCCATAGGCTTTGGCACTTTCCCGATAATTTCCAAACCGATGAATCGGATCACCGACGAGCACGAGCGACAAGCCCTTCCACACGTCACGACAGCGCGCAGCAGCGGCAAGAAAATTCCCATGGTTCTTTCTAGGATCCGCCCCTCCGACAAACAGCACATACCCGTCCGGCGAGATCTTCATCCTCTCACGCATAGCCTCCATGGCCGGATCATCTCGTTCAACCGAGAACGAGTCGGATACGCCGTTCGGAATCACGACGATGCGCTCTTGCGGCAGGCCGTAGAGCTGCGAAATCTCTCCTGCTGAAAATCTTGATACGGTGATTACTTTTCTGGCACGCCAGGCTGTTCGCCTCGTTCGAGCAAACGAAAACCGCTGGCCGAACATTTTGGCAGAATATTCCGGAGCGCGATCCAACCATAGGTCATGGATCGTGACGATTCCTCCGAAGCGTCCTTGCGTGCGCATTTTGAAATTCGGTCCGTGAAAGAGGTCCAGACGATCCATTCGGCCACGCCATCGCAGACTCCATCGCCCTGTTTCCACCCAGCGTACATTGGACGCCGATGTCCAGCTTCCCTTGGCCGCCAACTGATGCATGGTTCCGGTGGGAATATAAGCGATGAACTCCTTCTCTTTGTCTTGCTCAACCATGGCTTTGAGCAATTGCGTCGTATGAGTCCCTACTCCGCCTGCCCCGCCGACGACCGGCCCTGCGTCAATCCCGATTCGCATGCTTCACGTGAAGGGGATGATGGAAGAAGGGGTAATGGGATAAGGGGATAGCGGGGTATCCGGTACTCCTTTATCCCCCTACCCTGTTATCTCTCTATCCCGTATCTCTCTGTTCCGTCGTTCCACCATTTCCCAGGCTTTGGCATATTTGACGAACGTATGCATGGCGGCAAACAGCGCGGCGATGAGCCCATGCACTCCGTCGATGAAGCCTTTTCGTAGAACGTAGGATTTGAAGAATGTCCCGATATGATGAAGACCCACTTGTGCCATTGAGATTCTCTTCTCAGCCTTGAGCTTCTCCTCTGCTGCAAGCGTCGTGTAGCGGGACATCTTGCGGAAGTGCCGGTCGACCGTTGGAATACTATAGTGATCGAATGGATTCACGAGGCGAGCGATCCGCCCGTTCAACTCCAACCGTTCATGCACCAGCGTGTCGTCATAGCGTCCAGACGCTCGACGGAACAGACGCAGTTGATAGTCTGGAAATACGCCCCCGCCTCGCATCCACCGCCCATAAAAGTTGTTTCTCCGTGGGATCTCGTACCCAGCTATCTCCGGCGGTACGGGCCCGCTGATGGTGTGCACGATTTCTTGCCGTAAGGCATCCGTCACTCGTTCATCCGCGTCCACGATAAGAATCCACTCACTCTTGGCCTGATCGATGGCAAAATTCTTTTGAGGCCCGAATCCAGGCCAGGCCCTGACGAAGACGAGATTCGTATATCGACGTGCCATCTCGACGGTTTTATCTTGGCTGCATGCGTCGACCACGATGATCTCATTCGCCCAATGGACGGAGCGGAGACAAGCATCTATATTCCGCTCTTCATCTTTCGTAATAACTATACTGGAGAGGGTCATCCCAACCTGTCAGTGTATGAAAAGCGACCGATGGCCATGCCTTCGAAAGACTCGATTGCAGACGGGGAACTGGCGGCGAAGCCTCAATAATCGAGGCGCACGGAAGAGATCGCTGCAACTCCTCGTGAGCTCCTTCGCCATCCCGGAAAACCGGCATTCTTGACCGCTCTCCCGACAGTCACGCATTTCATTTCTCACTTCCGGAATCAAGGCGCGCTTCCAGTAGAGAGTCGTCCGCTTAGCTCTTCCGGGAAAGCAATGCTGGGCTTCCCGGAAATCAATGCTGGAATAAAAGTCCTTCATGAACTCTCCGGCACGACACGTGCAAAACCGGAATACTTCATCGGCGGTTTTCGGCTCGAAGATGAGTCGATTCGTGCCACCCACGAAAACAAACCACTTATGTATCCATTGCGCAGGCGATTGAGAATCATACATGGCAAGTCCCTGCTCGAGGAACGGCGAGGGCGTCTCTACATAGCCCGCGGCACCCACCCGCATGATCTCCCGGCAGGCGGCGACCGGGTTATCAACATGTTCGAGAACATGAGAAGCGTACACAAAGTCAAACGACGAGGAACGATACGGCAAGGCGCTCACATCACCGATGGTAAGCACAGAGAAGTCCGGGATGAAAACATCCTGCATTCCCCGTTCTCGGCCTTCTTTTACATCGATCTCAAGCAGATGAGTGGCCCCACGAAAAGGATTGTGCCCAGCGCCGACATCTAAAATACGACGAGCGAAATACGGTTGTTTCCAAAAGGGCAATTGCTTCATTTGCTGATATGGACCGCTTACCCACGAAATCCGCGGTGCGCCACCTCGCGATAAAAGCGCCAATTCAGCCATCGATTGGTTCGGGAAGCCCATCGGGAGGCGGCTTTTACGCGCTCACGCATCACGCCGGGGTGCGTCCCTCGAAACTCTTTCAAGATCGCATAGTCGTCGAATTGAAATGCGGTCTGCCGGTAGAGCACGGCTTCGGCGGGCGGCGGACTGTCGCCGTGATACACCTGCACCTGTTCACGCTTTTTGGCGAGCATGGTCTGGGGATCCTTCACCCATCCGTAATGAAAAATCCGTCCTCCCGAATAGGGCAGCCACTCCTTGGCACCGCTTTGGAGGTATTGGCGCGTCGCCTTGATGTGAAAGCCCACCGCATCCCCGCAGGACTCCACTTCTCCATTGTTGCGGATGATGCGGACCGCCTTGTGGTAGAACCACGGATTGGTCGACCAATAATCCGCCACAAAGTGGAGATAGCGAAACAGCAACCCCTTCACCGACGGGTCGTGTTGATGCCGCTCCATCGAAGCCCGGATGGCGGGCAGATCGTCCTCATGCACGACTTCGTCGGCCTGGATATAAAACGCCCAGTCGCCGCGGCAGCGTGACAGCGCGATATTGGTCTGCTGCGAATAGATCAGTCCATCCTTCCGGAGCGATTCGTCCCAGACCGATTCGACAATCTTGATCTTGGAATCACCGATGGAGCGGATTAACTCCAGCGTGCCGTCGTCGCACCGGCCGACGTTCACGATAAACTCATCGCAGACCGGCAACGCCGAGCGGATCGATTCCACAATCGGGTAATCGTACTTCACCGCATTCCGGCAGAATGTGAAGCCGCTGACCTTCATGCCATCTCTTTCGCCCTCAGATCACGTGAGAACTCCCGACCAGATCGCTTTTCACAATCGGTTTGCTTGCGGATCCAAAGATCTGGAATGCTTTGACATCGCTTCTTAAACTGCATCAGGTCTGCCTCAACTTCACCTTTATCGACCAGCACTTTTTCCCGGCTGCTGAATCCGTTCGTCCAGTGGAATCCTACCGTCATATACTTGGGGTTCACTTCATAAAACCATCGCGTGATGGTCACCGCTAACCGCTCCACCGCATCAAGCGCTTCACCCGAATGATGATCTCGCGCAGGCCGTCCGAAATCCGGCCCTGCCGCAATATGAAATCGGCTGTAGGCATGCATCTGCGCATGCTTGAAAGTAAACTCCATTCCGGTCTCAGTCAGTTCGCACATCCAGTGATGGTGGGAATATCCGCAGTATCGACTTCTCTCCACGCCCAACATACTTTCCACCACGCGATTCGGCGTCTCAATATAACCGGCCTTGCCCACACGCATCATCTCTTCGCACACCCATACCGGATCGCGAAGATCTTCAAGCGTTCCCTTGCAAGTTACAAAATCAAACTGTTTGTCACGAAATGGCCACGGCTTTCTGCCGCAGACATCCCACTGAATCCACGTCTCGGCCGAAAAGTGAGGCTTGGGCCATACCTCGCTGAGCCACGGCTGAACCGCATGGCGTTCAGGCCACGATAAGAAGTCCAACACATAATTCGCTCGGCTCAACGGTCTGATGCCTCCCCCCACGTCAAGCACGATGTCGCCTTCCTTGATCAGAGCGGGCAGTTCTTCAAATTTCGCCGGCCGGACCTTCCAGTTTTCCATTCCCACTCCTTATCGAAAGAATCAACTCTGGCAAACCGACACGATCGGATCGAACAATTCGGTGGCGTTTCGACAGATCGACAACCCGCGCACCTTCACGATTTGCCGTCCTGCTCCTTCTCCGGTTCAGGCGGCGCGACTTCGAAGATTTCCCAGAGCCCAATCTCAAGATCTCCCAATACCCGGACAAGCAACCGCTCGCCCGCGCCCAGAAGATCGGGGCCGAGGAATTTCCCGCCTTCGAGCCAATAGCGTTCAATCAGCAGTTCCTCAGGATGGACCAGGATATACTCGCGCACGCCGAACCGTTCGTACAGCGCTTTTTTCTCCCGCTTGTCCTTCAGCCCGGTGGAAGGCGAGAGCACTTCGATGACGACATCAGGAGCCCCCTCGATCCGCTCCGTAATCTTGCCCGGATCGCACACCACCAGCACGTCAGGCTGGACGAAATTGTACCGATCGAACCGAACGTCGAGCGGCGCAATGAACACCTGACAGGGCTTCCCGCTCAGAAGATCTGCTAACTTCCGATAAAAATTGCCGGCAATACGCTGATGCCGTGGCGTCGGCGAGGGCGTCATCGCATACGCCTGCCCATCGATGACCTCCCAACGTTCGTCATCCGGCCAGGTCAAATAGTCCTGCCACGTGTACTTCACCCCGGCGCGCTGTTTCGATGGAGATCCCATGACGCCTCCCCTACCGTGTCAGCTCCCAGAACTTCGCGTATTTCACGAAGGTGTAATAAGCATAGAGGCCGGAAAGAATCAACCCCGGCAGGCCGTCAAGAAATCCGCCTCGCATGAGATACATCTTCGCAAAGGTCCCGAGCGGGTGGGTCACCAGCTGATGGGGCGCAAATCTGCGTCCCTGTTCTTTCATCCGGCGGGCCATGAGGTCGGAGTACCGGTCGTGCTTCGACAAAAACTGATCGATGTCTCGAAACGGAATTTGCACGGCCGGATGGGTGAGGTATCCCACCGGACCGTCACAATCGAAACTTTCATGCACGACTTCGTCGCGATACCGGAACCGGCTCTTGCGGAAGAGCTGCGGCTGCCGGTAATCGGGATACCAGCCGCAATGTTTGATCCATCGGCCCAGGAAATAATTCTTCCGCGGAACAAAATAGGCATCGGCCTCCGGCCCTCGATCGAGGACCTGTTGGATTTCTTCGCGCAGCTCCGGCGTCATCCGCTCGTCGCTGTCCAGGCTGAAAATCCAGTTATGTGAACAGTAGGACAGGGCTTTGTTGCGAAGGTCTCCGAATCCTTTGAAATCGACTTGATAGACCTTGTCGGTGAATTCCCGGCTGATGGCCGCCGTCTTATCGGTACTGTGCGAATCGACCACGATCAGCTCGTCGGCCCATTTGACTGATTCCAAGCAGGCCCGCATGTTCGGCTCGTCGTTGTAGGCAATGACGTAGACTGAAAATTTAGACATGCACCACCTGAAGCGGAGCGGGCGCTGCCATGACCTGCCTTACATGATGTTCCACTGTTTCCACGGTCAGCCGATCCAAGCAGTCCCAATAGGGACAAGCTTCGTAGATGCATTTTTCGCAGGTCGGGACCTCCGGACGCAGCACCACTCCTCGTCCCAACGGCTGCCAGCGCGTCGGCAGATTATTGCGCCGCGGATCGAACAAACTCACGTTGGGCACCCCACAGGCCGCGGCAATGTGCGCCGGCCCGGTCGCCCCGGACACGACGACATGGCTCTCCGCAATCACCGCCATGAGCTCACGAACCGACAGCTGGCCCATCAGATTGAGCACCTGCCTGGGCAACGCTTTCTGATTCAACACCTTTTGGCTAAACTGCTCGGCTTCATCCGGGCTTCCCGTCAACATCACGCTGACGCCCCGATGAGCCAACAATTCGGCCAATTCCCGATAATGTTCAATGCGCCATCGCCTGGCCGCAAATCCACCGGGATGCAGCACGACGCGAGGAGCCGCCATCCCTTGCAAGCGCCGGCGCGCCGCATCCCGCTCATCGTCCGTCACGACCAATTGTGGAGCGCTCACGGAAGTTGGATTCAGTCCAAGGCCTTTGAGCATCCCTACGTTATAGGCGGCTTCGTGTTTGGAAAAGTCCTTCCGATGCTCGTACACCCGGCGATTGGCAAGAACGCTGTACCAACGATAGCCTGTGGCCACCCGGACCGGCACGCGCGCGAGGAAGGCCGCCCACAGCAACCGCCGAAAGGGCTTCAGAAAGATCGCGGCTTCGACACCGCGCCGGAACAAAGCCACCAAGTCAGACAGCGATTCTCGCCCTGTGACCGTCCATACGACGTCGAGATCCGGATGATGGTCAAGAATCGGCGCGGCATACTGAGTAGAGAGGAACGTAATGCGCGCGTCAGGCATGAGCCGGCGCAAGGCGGTTGCGACGGGGAGGCAGAGAATTTCGTCGCCGATGCCATCCGGACGAACCAACAGCACGTTCATGGAAGCGCCACTGGTGAGGCCAGCGCATGACGCACGGCTTTCACGACGTCCTGCGGGGTGATTTCGTGAAGGCATTCCAGCGTAGGGGAATGGCGACAGACTCGACTGAAGCAGGGCCGGCACGACACCTCATGCGTCAGCACGGCATGATTCGGCCCATAGGGGCCGGTGCGGATCGGACTCGTCGGCCCGAACAGCGCCACGACCGGCGTGCCGAGCGCCGCGGCGACGTGCATCGGGCCTGAATCGTTGGTGATCATGGCCGCCGCCTTCGACAGAAACGCCGGCAGGCAGCCGAGCGGAATCGCCCCGGCCACATCGATCATCGAAGTCTTGGTCAAGGCTTTCAGCTCGGCCACTTCTCCCTGTTCATCCCGGCTCCCCATCACGACAATCGGACCAAGACCGTCCTTGCTCAACTGATCGGCGACCGCGGCAAAGGAGCGCAGCGGCCAGCGCTTCGTCACCCAGCGGGCCGACACATGCATCGCCACCCAGAGCTTATCAAGCGAGATTCCCCTCTGGTGGAAAAGATCCCGAACTTCAGCCGTGTCCCTCTCAAGCATTTTGAATTGAAATCGCGGCGTCCCTTGGGGACGCGCGCCGACCGCCGCGGCGACGAGCAGGTATCGATCGACGGCATGCATGTCCGGAGTGGGAACCGCGACCCGCTTCGAATAGAACCAAGGACTGCCCTCCCGTCCGTTCGCAAATCCCACTCTCACCGATCCGCCGCTCAGCCAGCCGATCGCAGCGCTCCGCAACAATCCCTGAAGATCGATGACGAGATCCCACGGCTCCGCTCGCAACGCGCGAACCTGGCCAAGCCAGCTTCCGACGCCGGCATCCAGCGGCCAGACGCGATCGACGCCCTCGACTCGCTCAACCAACTCTGCCCACTGACGCTTCACGAGCCACGTCAGATGAGCGGCAGGCCACTGTTGCTTCACCGCCGCCACCACCGGAAGCGTATGCACGATATCTCCCAGCGAGCTCGGCTTGATCAACAGAATACGCGGCATGTCGCTCATGATGACACGCTGTGAGGCCTGGACCGGTGGGCGTGATGGGGAGCGTCGGCCAGAATCCATTCAACGGCATCCCGTAGGGAGCCGGCTACTCTGTCGGGAACAAGGCCCCCGGCGGCAAGCTCCGAAAGGGTTTCCGCCCCTTCCGTGCCGGTCGTGACCAGCACGCTCTTGGCGCCGACTCGTTTTGCCAGCTGCATGTCACGCGCATGGTCTCCAATATAATAGGATCGCGAGATGTCAACTCCATGCTCGCGCACCGCTTGGTCGATCATGCCCGTCTCCGGTTTTCGGCACCGGCACCCTTCATCTGGATGGTGTGGGCAAAAATAGATGGCGTCGAGCGAGACACCGGCTGCATTGAGGAGCCGCCGCAATTTTTCATGCACCCGGTCGAGGTCCGACAGCGACAGAAACCCTCTGGCAATCCCGGATTGATTGGTCACGACAATCAGGCGCGCGCCCGCTTGCTTCAGTCTGGCAAGGGCCTCCGCTGCTCCTGGAAACAACTCGAACCGGTCCGGCGATTGGATGTAGCCTGGGTCCGGATTCAATGTTCCATCGCGATCCAAAAAGATCGTCACGCCGGTAAGAAGGTCTGTCTGGTCTATCTCGTCTATTCGGTCTCTCTGGCGCGCCCGATCTTTCGGACCCGGGTCTGGACAAGATAGACTAGACAGACCAGATAGACCAGATAGACGAGAGAGACTGATTTCGTACACTCGCTCCACCGACACCCTTGTCATGCAACGATGGTCTATCGGACATTCACGCAAGAGACAGGGTGAGCAGTCAACCGGCTCCCGGACAATCCCTTGTTCCTGCCCATAGGGCGCCGTGGTCCGCCAGTCGGTCGGACCGAAGACGGCCACGACCGGCACGCCGAACGCCGCCGCGATGTGCATGGGGCCCGTATCATTGGTGAGCAAGAGACCGCAGCGTTTCGTTGCGGCCATGAGCTCTCGAATAGTCGTCGTGCCGGACAACAGGACCGATCGTCCGCCGATTCGATCGGCAATGTCCCGTCCCAGTGTTTCTTCTCCCTTGGCGCCGAGAATCATGACGGCCACGTTGCGGCCGCGTTCCAGTTGAATCCGCCGACTCACCCTCTGCGCCACCTCCGCAAAACGCTCCGGCAACCAGCGTTTGGCTCCGCCGTAGGTCGATCCGGGGTTAATCCCTATGACAAAGTCGGTCGGCGTTACGTCCGCTTCCGCCAATCTTGTCTTGAGCGCCTTCTCTTCGTCATCTGAGAGGACCAGCGCGGGCGCCTGCGGCTCCCCTGTGGCCCCGAGCGGCTTCAACAGATTCCAATAGTATGCGACTTGGTGGGTGAGCGCACGCCGGTCCGGCACTGCGACCGGCTGCGTCAGGAAAAACGCCCGCCCATCGGTCGCATAACCGTACCGGCGAGGAATACCGGAGAGCCACGTCAGGAATGCCGCTTCGAAGGCATTCTGGAACAGCACGGCGAGGTCGAACCGCTGCTGCCGCAGCATTTTGGCCAGCACCCATTTTCCTGATAGGCCGGCATGGGCGCGCTGGTCCTCATACACCAACACACGGTCCAAGCCGGGGTACGCGACGAACAACTCGGCCACAGGCGGTTTGGCGAGCAGCGTGATCGTGGCCGACGGAAAAAGCGCGCGAAGACCACGCAACGCCGGCTCGCACATCACCGCATCGCCGATCCAATTCGGCGCCCGCACCAGCAGCCGCCGAACTGCCGGGTGATGCGTGATGCGTGACGCGTGATGAGTCGCTTCGGAATGTTGATGCATTACCATAGACACTCCGCTATCCCGTGACCCACTATCCCGATATCCCGATATCCCGCTAACCCTTTACCCGGCGCCCCCACCAAGCACCAACTTTTGCAGTTGCTCGTCCCCCCGCGCCACGTCCGCGCCAATGCGGAGCGCCCACCAAGAGTCGTCCGGCGCAAGAAGAGGTGCCAGTTTACCAGCATCCTTTTCCGTGGTCAGCATCAGATCGGCGCCCACCGCCTTTGCCTGAGCTTTGATCCCGCGGACCTCCTCCGCGCGATACTGATGGTGATCCTGAAATACTGTCTTACCGACCACGGCAATCCCCAGAGACGCGGCTGATCGGGTGAACGAGCCGCTGTTTCCGACACCGCTCACCAGCCAGGCTTTCTTTCCCCGACACCAGTCAAGAGGCCGTTGTTCGTCTCCCATCACCGAGACGAGCGACTCGGGACGAAACAGCACTTCAACCGGGTCTGGAACCGGTCCTGCGATCGATTGGAGCCGGCGGCGGATCGCTTCGACCTCATCTTTAGAATCGGCCCGCGTGATCAGCACGCCGGCGGCGCGGCCCAGTCCGTCGAGAGGTTCACGTAGGCGTCCAGCCGGCAGCATGGCGTCAAGACCGGTCGCATCAGTCGCGTCGAGCAGCACGAGATCCACGTCACGCTGCAGCGATAGATGCTGAAATCCGTCGTCCAGGATCAGGCAATCCACTGAGAACTGTTCAATCACCCATCGACCCAACGCGGCACGATCTGATCCTACTGCCACGATGGCCTGAGGGCATCGCCTTGCAATAAGAAATGGTTCATCTCCCGCCTCCGATGGACCGACGAGAAGCCGAGTTCCATCGGACACCAAAAGCCGTGAGGTGGAACCGGCCCGCTTGTAGCCACGGCTCAAGACAGCCACTCGGTGCCCTTCAGCCTGCAACCATTGTACTAGCAGGATCACGACGGGCGTCTTTCCTGTTCCGCCGACCGTTAGATTGCCGACACTCATCACGCGACAAGGCAACCGTGATGAGGCAAACCATCCTTTGCGATAGCACCAGGTCCGCAAACGGACCACGAGGCCGTAGCAACCGGCCAGGCCAAGCAACCATGTCTGCATCGGCTGACCTGGATCCAAGAACGCCATGTTACGGCCTTGCCATGGCTGAGTCCGCTGCTCGTCCGACAGATGGGGAGATGAGAACCGACGAGGATTCCAAGCAAGATTCGATCAACTGGAGACTTCGTTGCAGTGCGCCCTGATTGTCCCTGACCACTCGACGGGCTGCCTGACCCACCGAGTCACGCGCCGCCCGATCGCTCAACCACTCGCCGGCATGGCGGACGATCTCCCGTGAGCCGTTCACTCGATGGGCTCCCCCTGCCTGCAGTAGCCACGTCGCGATCTCCGCGCAATGATCGGTATGAGGTCCGAACAAGACAGGCGCTCCCCAGACCGCCGGCTCCAACAGATTGTGTCCACCGACCGGAACGAGCGTGCCTCCCACAAACGCCACGGCGGCTTCCTGGTACGCGCGGGCCAGCTCTCCTCTCGTGTCCAAAATGATCGCGCGCGGGCCCGCTCCGACACCCTGCAATCGGCTCTTTCTCTGGGGCACGAGCCCCGCCTCTCGCACCATGGCCTCGACACGCTCCGCCCGCTCAATATGTCGCGGAGCCAGCATCAGCACCGTCGCGGGATGAGCTTTGAGAAGCTGCTGATAGGCGGCGACCAACTGTTCTTCTTCACCGGGATGCGTGCTGCCGGCCAAAAACAATTGCTCATGTTCTCCGATTCCCAAACTTTTGCGAAACGAGGGATCTGCTTGAAGCTCAGGCAGCGGCTGGTCGAACTTGATATTGCCGGTGACATGGACCCGGCCGGAGTCGGCGCCCAAAGCCACAATGCGCTCGGCATCTCGAGCCGATTGCATCAGACACAATGCCAGAGACTGCAGCACCGATCGGTAGAACGACCGCAGCACCGGCAGATCCTGTCGTTGAAACGAGCGGGAGGATAGACGACCGTTCACGAGTACAGCTGGAATGCCTCGCGCCTGCAGCGTCCATAGCAGATTCGGCCATAACTCGGTCTCGACAAAGACGTACAGAACGGGGCGGAGCCGTTCCACCATCCCGGACACGACCCAGGGGAAATCCAGCGGCGCATACCGATGTTCGGCCACTCCTGCCAACCGCTGCTCGGCGGCTTCACGGCCGGTCTCCGTGACGGTGGTGACGATATAGCGATAGTGCGGACGGCTGCGATGCAACGCCTTGACGAGCGGAGCCACCGCGACCACTTCACCGAGCGAAACGGCATGAATCCAGATGACGGGTCTGTCTGGTCCGTCTGGTCTATTTGGTCTGTCTGGTCTATCCGGTCGATCGGAAGCACGAGATAGACCAAATAGACGAGACAGACCTTCTTCCATCCCCATCCGTTGCGCCAATCCACGCCGACAGCGCGGCTTCAGAAGGAGGATGCCCACCACGACCGGCGCGACGAGAATGAGCAGGCTGTTATAGACCAATCGCCACATGGCTTTGCGCGTTAGGCGTGAGACGTGATGCGTGAAACGATGCCCTTGGACCCCGTACGCCTAACGCCTCACGTTTCACGTTTCACGGCCCCTTCCGCCTGATCCGTCAGTCGATTCAGAACGGTCTCGAGTTCCAGGCGGGTCGCTTCGAGCGAAGCTTCGTCGGCCTCACGCGAAACCCAGATCGGCTTCCCATAGAGAAACAGGCCTCGGGCGAAGGGATAGGGAACTATAAAGCGATCCCAGCTCGCGAAGAGTTTTTTTTTGAGCAGGCAAAGGCCAAGGGCACAATGGGAAGCCCCGTCGCCTTCGCTAACTGGGCCACCCCGAGTTTCGCCACCTGACGCGGCCCCTTCGGACCGTCGGGTGTCACGACCACATCCCGACCCGAGCGACCGAGCTTGATCAACGCCCGGAGCGCGCCGGCCCCGCCTCGCGTGCTCGATCCGCGAACCGCCTCGTGGCCGAACCGAGCAATGATGCGCGCAATGATTTCTCCGTCTCCATGCTGGCTGATCAGCACATGCGAGCCGGTGCCGCGATATCCGATCGGGATCATCAACTGCTGGGCGTGCCAGAACGCAAGGATGATATGCCGCCCTTCCCGATACAGTGCATCCACGGACTCATGGCCGCGGGTCTCCAGCCGCATGGTGCCCGCGATTCCGCGAACGACGGACGCCGCCACCGGAGGCAGGACCGAAAACTTCAGCCGGCTCTCGATGCGCTTCTTCAGACTCTTTCCCGATCGGATCTCATCACTCATCACTCATCACCCGTCACACGCTGCTCACATCCTGAAACTGCATCGCATGCAGCCGGCGATACAATCCGCCCTTCCTCAACAGCTCTTCATGCGATCCGACTTCCGCAATCGTCCCGCGATCCAGCACGACGATGCGGTGAGCATTCTGAATGGTGGAGAGGCGATGGGCGATCACCAACGTCGTCCGGTTCTTCATCAAATTGGATAACGCCAACTGCACGATCCGCTCGGACTCGCTGTCCAGCGCCGACGTCGCTTCATCCAGGATGAGCAACGGCGGATCGCGGAGAATCGCACGGGCGATGGCCAGCCGTTGCCGTTCTCCTCCCGACAATTTCACTCCCCGCTCGCCGATCATCGTGTCATAGCCCTGGGGCAGCCGCTGAATGAAGTCATGAGCGTACGCCAGCTTCGCAGCTTGTTCGATATCGACATCGCCGGTCCCCGTTCGGCCAAACGCAATGTTGCGTCGAATCGTATCATCAAAGAGGATGACTTCTTGCGACACTATTCCAATGTGCGCCCGGAGCGACTGCAGGGTATAGGACGTCAACGGCGTCCCATCCAGTACGATTCGTCCCGCTGTCGGCTCATAAAAGCGGGGGAGCAAACTGACCAAGGTCGTCTTTCCGCTCCCGCTGCTTCCCACCAGCGCCACGATCTCACCGGACTTGATCGAGAGGTCGACACCCGTTAGGGCAGGAATGGCTTGACTGTCGTACCGTAGGGAAACGTTCTGAAACTCGACCGTATGGCTGTGCCCAATCAGAACGACAGTGCCGTGATCCTGGTCCTGTTCCGTTTCCAGATCCAGCACTTCATACACTCGCTCAGCCGCCGCCATAGCCTGTTGGATCGTATTGTTCGCTCCCGACAACCTTCGGATTGGAGTGTAGGCCATGAACATCGCCGTCAAAAAGGAGAAAAAGGCACCCGGCGTCATGGTGCCGCTGATGACGAGGTACCCGCCGTACCAGATAATCGCCGCCACCCCGACCACACCGATCACTTCCATGTGGGAGGATCCAAGAGAAGACACCTGGATGGCCTTCATGGTGGTATCGAGAAAGGCTTTGTTGCTGTGCCGAAAGCGCTCTGTTTCCGCCTCTTCGCGCCCATAGGCTTTCACCATTCGAATACCGGCCAGCGCCTCCTGCAGCGTGGAGGCCATATCGCCCATTCGTTCCTGGCCACGCGTCGCAAGAATACGCAATCGCTTCCCCATCCGCACCGTCGTCACGGCAGCCAGGGGAATCACCACAATTGAGAGCGTGGCGAGCTGCCAGTTCTGGTAGAAAATCACTCCTAACATGGCGAGAAATGTCAGCCCCTGCTGGAAGATATCTTTCAGCACGCCTGCGACCGCATTGGCCATTAAGGTGACGTCGTTCACGACCCGGGATACCAACCGCCCCGACGTGTTCCGATCGTGGTAATTCACGGGCCGCTGGAGCAG
>CAYNLM010000051.1:0-24267 GCA_964398045.1 uncultured Nitrospira sp.
CGTCCTGAGACTGCGCGTCCCGAGGGAGAGAGCTGACATGCGCACGTGGGCCATCATGCTTGCGTCGGTGCTCCTGGTGTCGTTCGCTATGGGGCCGGACTATCGACGACCAGAGACCGACACGGGCGATCGTTTTCGGATGGCGGAGGGCTCGCCCGATCATCCGTCCTTGGCCAACCTGCCTTGGTGGGAACTGTTGCGCGACGAGCAACTGCAGCAGTTGATCCGCATCGCCATGACGGAAAACAAGGATTTGCAACGCGCCGTGGCGACGGTGGAAGAATTTCAGGCGCGCGCCCTCATCGCCCGATCCGACTATCTTCCGGGGGTGACGGTGTCCGGCAGCGCGCCGACCTTTGGGCGCAAGTCGATCTTCCTGTTCCCTGGATTTGCCAGCCCCTTCAACTACTACCTGCAAGGCAATCTGTCCTGGGAGCTCGATGTCTGGGGGCGCATCCGACGCTCCAATGAAGCGGCGCGCGCCGATCTGCTGTCCCGGGAAGAGAATCGGCGGGCCGTCGTGCTGCAATTGGTCAGCGGCGTCGCCGAGAGCTACTTCAATCTCCTGCAGTTCGACGCCCAGCTCGATATCGCCAAGCGGACGTTGCAATCCTGGGAAGAATCGGTTCGCATTGCGCAAGCCCGGCTCAAGCAGGGCATGACGTCGCGCCTGGATACCGATCAGTTTGAAGCGGAACGGGCGAATGCCGCGGCGCGCGCCGCTGAGCTCGAACGCCAGATGGTCCAGGCGGAAAACCAGCTCAGCGTGCTTCTGGGACGAAAACCCTTTGCGATCCCACGCGGCAAGCCGCTCACCGAACAGTTGGTTCCCCCGGAGGTTCCGGCCGGCCTGCCCTCAGAATTGTTGCAACGGCGTCCCGACCTCCTGCAAGCGGAACAGCTGTTGACGGCGGCCACCGCCCGCATCGGCGTGGCGAAAGCGGAACGGTTTCCCAAGATCACCTTAACGGGTCTTCTCGGTGTCGCGCATCCGCAATTGTCCCAACTGTTTACTGATCCCTCCGCCTTCGGCGTGGCGGGCGCCGGATTGATCGGGCCGCTGCTGAACAGTCAGGTCTTGGGGTTCCAGCAGGAAGCGGTCGAGGCGCAGGCGAAACAGGCGTTGGCGCAATATGAACAGACGGTGCTGACGGCCTTCCGGGAAGTGGAGGACTCCCTGATCGCGGTACGGACCGCCCGGACACAGAGCGACGCGCAGCTTCAACAAGTGACCGCGCTCCGGTCGGCCTTGCATCTCGCGGAGCTGCGGTACAAAGGAGGATTGGCCAACTATCTGGATGTTCTGGTCGCGCGCCGCAATTTGTTTGAGGCCGAATTGGCGCTGACGGGCTCGCGCCGCCTCCACCTCGTGTCGGTCGTGCAACTGTATAAGGCACTCGGCGGGGGATGGTCGCCGGAACAGCATGCGAGCGCCGCTCAATGAAACTCAATAAAAAAGGAGAGAATCGGACCATGGAAAAGCCTGCGCCGACGCAATACCCGATTCACGATCTCCTCGGCCGCCGTTGGAGCCCCCGCGCCTTCGACGAACGGCCGGTTGAGACCGGGAAGCTTGCCAGTCTTTTTGAAGCCGCCCGGTGGGCTCCCTCTTTCAACAATGAGCAACCGTGGCGGTTTATCCTGGCCCGCAAAGAGGAGCCGCAGGTGTACGAGCGTCTGTTCGGATGTCTGATGGAAGGCAATCAGAGATGGGCGCACCGGGCGCCTGTGTTGATTCTCTCGGTGGCGAAGCTGACCTTTGATGACGGATCACCGAATCGTCATGCCTACCACGATGTGGGATTAGCCGCGGAAAATCTGGTTTTGCAGGCCACGGCGCTCGGGCTCGCCTCTCATCAGATGGCCGGCTACCACGTGGACAAGGTGAGGACCGAGTTTGCCCTTCCTCCCGATTGCGATCCAGTCGCTGCCATCGCCATCGGGTATCCGGGCGATCCCAGCCTATTGGACGATCGCTTGCGTCAACGCGAATTGAATCCGCGTGAGCGGAGCGCCATCTCGGAGTTTGTCTTCTCCGATCGCTGGGGGCACCCGGCTGCCTGGTGATCCGCTCATGAAACCAGCGGCGCGCAGGCTCGCTCAACCGGCTCCAGGCCGGCGCCGAGCCATGTGTTACGATAGAGCGAACGCCGGAAGCCTCACCGAACCGCCCGCGTGTATCTCTGACGCACGACGGATCGGGTGAAGGTGTAAGGCTGGTCATGGCTGATCCGAAAAAACGACTCGCTTCCAATGTGCCGGGCAACTTTTACGTCGATGCGACCTGCATCAACTGCGACACCTGCCGACAATTGGCGCCGGACACCTTCGAGGAGTCCGACGATTCTTCAGCGGTGGTGCGACAGCCACTGGATAATCGACAGTTGCATCATGCCTATCAAGCCCTGCTCGCCTGTCCGGTGGGCTCTATCGGCACCGAACGGAGCGACAAGGCGCGTTTGAATGAAGCGAGAGCCGGCTTTCCTCTGCCTCTGGAAGGCGGCGTCTTCTATTGCGGCTTCAATTCAGAGAAGTCGTTCGGCGCCAACAGCTTCTTCGTGCGGCATCCCGACGGCAATTGGCTCATCGACTCGCCGCGCTACATCAAGCAGCTCGTGGAGGCATTCGAGCGGATGGGCGGCCTCGCGTTCATCTTTCTCACGCATGAGGATGACGTGGCGGACGCAGACAAATATGCCCAACACTTCTGCGCCACGCGGATCATTCACCGCGCGGACGCGGAGGCGGTTCCCGACGCGGAATGGATTCTCGAAGGAACGGAAGCCATCCACCTGGCGCCGCAATTTCAGGCCATCCCCGTTCCCGGCCATACAGCCGGGAGCCAAGCGCTTCTCTACAACGATCAATTCCTGTTTACCGGCGATCATCTTTGGTGGGAGCCAGAGACCAGGCAACTTGAGTCACCGCGCCGACTGGTTTGGGACCGTGACCGGCTCGTGCGGTCCATTGCGACGCTCCTCCATCATCGGTTCGAGTGGGTGCTGGCAGGGCATGGCGATCGAGTCCGCCTCTCCCTTGAGGACATGCGCGTGCAATTGCACGCCTTGATTGACCGCCGGAACGGTGTCCCCGTATCCTGACCATGCACTGCAACCGAGACACTGGTTATTCAACACGAACGCCGGCCGGCATTCTCACAGACACGATGATGGAGGACACAGATGGGACGACAGAATATTTCGACAGGCGGTCCGTGGGAAGCCAAGATCGGATACTCGCGAGCGGTGCGAGTGGGTCAATCGGTGCACGTCTCCGGCTCGACAGCGATGACGCCGTCCGGTCTCGTCGGCAAGGGCGATCCCTATGAACAGACGATCCAGACGTTGAGAACGATTGAAGCGGCCCTCATGCAAGCCGGCGCCTCGCTCAGCGACGTGGTGAGAACGCGCATCTATATGGCGAACATCGATCAGTGGCAGGAAGTCGGGCGCGCGCATGGCGAAATCTTCGGCCACATCCGGCCTGCGACCACGATGGTCGAAGTGAAGCGATTGATCGATCCCGACATGTTGGTGGAAATCGAAGCCGACGCCGTTCTCCCCGCCTGATCGATCACCGCCCTATGCTCAGCACACTCTTTCGCTGGATCGATCACAATATTCTGTCCCTCGGCCGCGACATGCGGCTCTCCTACTTGCCGCCGCTCATGGTCTACCTGGCGTACGGCATCTCCGGCCTGACCGGCATCGTGGGCACCTTTTTCGTCAAGGACTACCTGGGTCTCTCCGCTTCCTTCCTGACCGCCCTCGGGTTTTGGGCCGGCATTCCCTGGGCGCTCAAGATGCCCATCGGCCACATGGTGGACCTGCTGTGGCGGTGGAAAAGCTGGCTCGTGGGTCTGGGCGCCTGCCTCCTCGCCATGAGCCTCGGCATCATGGCAGCGCTGATCGGGAATCGCGAGGCGATGACCGCCGTGTTGCCGGCTGAAGTATGGTTCGTGCTGAGCACGCTGCTCGCTCCCATCGGATATGTCATTCAAGACGCCGTGGCCGACGCGATGACCGTCGAGGCCGTGCCGCGCGTGAATGAACAGGGTCACCCGTTCGACGATCTCACACGAAAAATCATGCACACGACGATGCAGACACTTGGCCGTGTGGCCATCGTGGGCGGTGGCATACATGTGGCGCTGGTGAACGTCTATGTCTTCACGGGAGTCGAGGAGCTGCCGCAAAGCGACATGGTCGGTCTCTACCGGCAGGTCTACTTGATGGCGCTCGCCATCCCTTTCGTCTCCGTCCTCGGTGTTGCGATGGCCTGGTTGCTGAAGCAACGGCACAAGAGACGCCTCCTGCAGCAAGGTTTTTCCCGGGACCAGGCGGAACGGATGGTCACGGTGCGGGATGCGGAGGCCGAACCCACGAAGCCGAACTGGTGGATCCTCGGCGGGAGCTTCGCGTTTGTGCTGTTTACTCTGACGGTGGGACTCGGAGGGTTTGCCTATAGGGAGGAGATCGTCTTCTTGGGTTCCATGGCGATCGTGTTGTTTTTGATGGCGCGGCTGGTCCAAGAACTGGAACCCGACAAGCGATTGACGTTGGTCGGCACAGCCGTCGTCGTGTTTCTCTTTCGCGCGATTCCGGGAACCGGTCCGGGGACCACCTGGTGGATGATCGACCATCTCAAATTCGATCAACAGTTCCTCTCCGTCCTCTCGCTGATCGGCAGCACGCTCACCCTCGTCGGCATGTTCATCTTTCGTCGCTTCATGGCGGAACGATCCATTGCCTATGTGGTCGGATTTCTCACGGTCATCGGAACGATCCTGAGCCTCCCGATCGTCAGCATGTTCTATGGCTTGCATGAATGGACGGCACGGATGACGGGGGGGATTGTGGACGCGCGTTTCATCGCGCTGGTCGATACGGCGCTGGAGTCACCGCTGGGCCAAATCTCCATGATTCCCATGCTGGTCTGGATCGCCAATTCGGCGCCCGCTCATTTGAAGGCCACGTTCTTTGCCGTGATGGCGTCATTTACGAATCTGGCGCTGTCCTTCAGCCAACTCGGCACCAAGTATCTGAACGAGATTTTTGTCGTCACCCGCGAAGTCCGCGACCAAGCCACCGGCGCCATCCAAACCCAAGCGGATTACAGCCAACTCGGGCATCTCTTAGTCACACAAATGCTCCTGGGCCTCGCCCTCCCCTTCGCCGCGATTGTGTTTGCCAAAGTCACACGCTTTAAGAGCGCGTGATGGCGGGCAGAAATAGGTCTGCCTAGGAAGGTTCTGCTCAAGTGGAGTGCCTTGTAGATGGTAGTTGACCGGCAACGACTACTAGCCTATAAGTTGAGCCCTAGCCTCCTTCCCTCTTCTTACGAGGTCCCATGGATTTGTTCTCTAATATCACTGTTCAACCTCAGATCGACAGAGGCACGCATGCTACCGCGGAGAATGATCTCGCGTGTTCCTTTGTTGTGGATTCACAGCGAGAGTTCCCTCTTCCGCCTGTCACGTGCTATCCCGCACGTTCTGCTGCTGCGAATACAACGTTAGTCAAGCTGGTTTCAAGTATTTTCAATGAAAGCTTTGGCTTTAGACCTGACGGTAAGCCCTATCGAATGGGACCAAAATCGATCACAGAGCGCTTACTAGAAACGGACTATCTTCTTGTTGCCGGGGATGACCGTTCAGGGATTGGCTATCTATTTGGCAAGGAAATTCCTTCGTCCCAGGGTAGGATTGCATGGATCGAATCAATGGCCGTTCTGCCCCTATATCGTCGAAACGGGGTAGCGACAGCACTTGTCAGATACTTTCACACATTGACAAAAATGGCTCCTCGATTTGGGTTCGCAACACCCAATCCGATCGCGGCTTTCATTGGGACCAAGGAAGTGCAGGGCAAGACTTATGTTGGGTCGTGTTATCCCCCATATACGCTACGTCTCTTGCTGAAGGAGATCCGCCAGAATTGTTTCGATTTGCGCGGCTGTCATATCGATGAGGACCATTTTAGAATTAGAACCGGTTTTAGTCCTCTATCTCGATCGGACCAAAGGGAATGGAGTCCACGACGAAATATACCCGAACCAGCTTGGTGGAGAGATATCCAGTGCCTACCCAATGAGTTTGAAGCCCTCCTCGTCATTGAAAAGTAGATCCTTCATAGAAGCCGTTCTCTTTCCTCTCTTACTCGTCGTGATCAATTGAAAGACCTGTCAGCCTATCGCTTTTATTCATATCTTGGGCAAGAAGCGTCGAACACCGAACGCCTTATCAAAGGAGTGTCGGCTGTATTTAGTCATAGTTTTGGAGAGAATCCTAAAACGAAGAAGCCATACAGACTCGGGCCAAAGACAACACAAGAAAGGTTGTCTAGCACCAACCATCTGTTCGAAGCTCAGGCTGCAGGAGAGATGGTGGGCTACCTCTACTCCCGGATGCTCAGTTCAAGCTCTGGAGCCGTCGGTTGGATCGACTCATTGGCCGTGTTACCACAGCATCGACGAAAGGGTGTAGCGACACGACTTGTCGAGGAATTCCAACGAAAAGTATCAGCGTGTCGTTGGATTGGTTGCGCAACACCAAATCCCATCGCGGCTCTTGTTATCACCAGAGTGGTGAAAGGGATAACTTATGTGGAAGGATGTCAGCCTCCTCCAGAAGTTATCTCGATGATCGAAGACATTAGACCAAAGTGTCCCGACTTACGCGGCACCGATTTCAATCCGACGCGCCTTCTGGTAAAAACCAAATTCACCCCCGTGAAGAGCGAGGACACGACGGAATGGAAACCGCCCCATCCAAGTGAGCCGCCACCGTGGTGGGCATCGCTTGAGAATCTTCCCGATGATTACGAAGCCCTGATTATCATTGATCGAAGAGACTACAACTGATGAATTCATGTGCCTGGGCATCAGCCTCATTCAATTGCAAAAGGGATGTCAATGGACAAACAACACATCCTTGACGAGATTAAGCGGGTCACCAAAGCCAATGGCGGCAAGACTCCGGGTCGGGAGAGATTTGAGAATGAGACTGGTGTCAAGCTATCAGATTGGTATCCACATTATTGGCTCAGATGGGGTGATGCCTTACAGGATGCGGGGTTTGCCCCTAACAAGTTTCGAACAGCTTTTGCCCAAGATATGCTGCTGGAAAAATACGTTGGCCTTATCCGCGAGCTGGGACACTTTCCTGTACACGGAAAAGTTCGTCGCAGGTCCAAACAGGACCCGATGTTTCCAAGCCATAGGGTATTTGATCGCTTGGGTGGCAAACAGAAGCTTGCTGGCTTAATTGTTGAGTACTGCAAAAGCCGCAGCGGGCTTCAGGATGTGCTTGATATTTGTACGAGAGTTACTGCTACCGAATCTCGATCAGCGAAGACCGACAGAGAGTCGAGCAAGCAAGAGGTGGTCGGTTTTGTATACCTCATAAAGTTTGGACGTCACCACAAGATCGGAAAGACAAATGCGGTCGGGCGGCGAGAGCGCGAATTAGCGATTCAACTCCCAGAGAAAGCAAATACCGTCCACGTCATAAGAACTGACGATCCTACCGGTATCGAGGCTTATTGGCACAAACGGTTTGAATCAAAGCGCGAGAACGGCGAATGGTTTGACCTGACAAGCGAGGACATCAAAGCGTTCAAGCGCCGGAAATTCATGTGACTCCACTGCACCCTTGCTTGAAATCTTCTGATTCGCGCTCTGGTGTGCCTGTATTGCTACTGAGCAGCTCAGACCGGGTACTCCATCTTGCCAGAACAACACACGCATTGCTAAAATGTACTCCAACTCGACGAATAGGCTGTCTTAGGCGTAGGCGCGAACGAAGCTGAAGAGCCGTCCGTGGAAGAATGGCGCATCTCTCTTGGGCAAGTGAAGTCGCGACTCCGTGCGGATATAGCCCTGAGATGCCATGTAGGTGCTGAAGTGGCCGCAATAGGTGCGTCCGGGATCGGCCAGAAGAATTTCGCAGGTCGCATTGGCGTGACGGGAAAGAAAGCCGGCGAGCAATACCGGGTGATCACGCTCATACAGCAGATCGCTGCCGATGATGAGATCAAAGCGGCCAAGGTCGGGGTTGGGTCCGAGCCACGGCGCCTTGAAAAAATGGATGGGCGCGAGGCCGTTCCGATCCGTATTGTGCCGCAAGAACTCCTCCACCAATGGATGGTAGTCGCTGGCGATGATATTGGCGCCTCGTTGCTGCAAGACCAGACTGGGGAGGCCGATGCCGCACCCGACTTCCAAGATACTCTTGCCCTCGATGTTGAACCGGCTCATTTCCTCCGCGAGCGCGAGCCCGGCGGGCCACACGACGCCAAACATCGGCCAGGATGCGGACGAAATGCCGGCGCGTTCCGCGCATCCCTCCGGATCGTAGAACTGTTGCTTGTTGCGGAGCGTACGAATGTGGAACGTGTTCGAGCCAATGCGATAGGGCGTTGTTTCGATGTCGTAGCCTAACGTGCGTGCGTCCATTCACAGCGATCATAGTCCCTTCTGCACCCACTGGCCATGTAATTGATGGATGCTCGAGACGACACGTGGTTCATCGACTGGTATCCCCTTGACCTGTGCGGTATGATGATCATCCATAGGAACGACCTCATCGATATGGGGGCGACCGGTCTCGACGGGGATACTGAGGCCATCGGTGCATGTCGAGCGCTCGGGGACTCGTAAAACTCCGGGAAAATGCAACTGCCAATCAAGAACTGGCACTCGCAGCTTAACTAACTGCGACGTTCTTCCACCTGATGCCCGCGGGGGTGGAAGAGCGCGATGCAGCGGGCTGGTCCAACGCTGGTGCTCAGCGGCGGCGGACGAGAACATACTGGGCTAGCGGCCATTCTAAGCCAGCCGATGGGCGTGGGTGGCTGCGAAACTTAAACTATCGGCTACACATGTAGATCCGGTGCGTTGACGATCTTCGGACAGGGGTTCAACTCCCCTCGCCTCCACCAAACCGCACTTCGTGCGTGCCGCTGGCCTTCTCATGGAGGCCAGCGGATAAATCCCAAAGTAGTCTTTCTTTATCCTTCGGTTGATCCGGCGGCTAGTCTTCGTGGTAACGCAATCAACGCCGCCAGATCGGGTCTTGAGCCAACAAGCGTTTCTCCTCGCGTACTGCCCGCTCTTCATTGCCTTAACGGGATTGCATGCGCTATGCGAACGGCGAGCGATCGGTGCTTGTCAGGGAGAAACTGAGAATCGTCTGACCGTAGGGCTGACAGGATCACGTGATATTCGCCGGACACCGGGATGTTTCCCCCATTGACAGCGTTGTCGAATAGGCGTAGAGAGAAACCAGCGGCCCAAACACTACCCATTTGAAGTACGGGAGATCGGGCAGTACGCGCGGCTGCTATCCAGGTCTCTCGGTGGCTTACCAAGAGAGGAGGGTGGCATGAGCGAACCAACTCCACCTGGTCCATCAGGCCCGCCGATTCGAGGGTGGGCTTCTCATCGGTCGTGCTAGCCGGCTCTCCACGACCGGCAGTGCCTCATGGCATCTCAGACCAACCGGATATCAGCCGTAAGCTTCGAGCGCTGTGAGCTGGCACGAGGAACACAAGCCCCTGGGATTGACGACGTCACCCCCGACTGGACGCTCAGTCTTCTCGTTTTGCGCGGGTCTTGAGGGCCGCGACATCACCAACATTCTCTCGGCGTCCTAAGCGCCAAACACGGGCGACCTCCCACCGATAGTGCAAGGTCGCCCGTGCCGTTTCTGCGGATGCCAGTCGCTGAACATCTTGACGAGCCTCGTCAGGACCGTTTTCTTCCAAGAGATCTCCTCCAGAAATAGTAGAGCGGAATTCCACTCAAGACGGTCGCTGCTCCATAGAGCGATTCGGTTGGTCGTTGAATCAAGCTATAGATCACCAAGGAGAAGGCCCCTCCGACCAGGACGGCAGGCAACACCGGATAAAACGGGGCTCGGTAGGTTTCTTCTGAATCGAGAGCGGCGGCACGCAGACGAAAGATGGTCGAGAGGCTGAGTGCCATGAAGAGAGCCAGCACAAGGCCGCTGTAGACCAACAACTGTTCGAACGTTCCGCTGAGAATCAGGATCGAGGCCCACAGGCTTTGGAAGAGAATCGCTCGAACCGGCACCGAAGTCCGAGGATCGAGGGGGGCCAGCCAGGGGCTGATCGTGCCGTCCCGCGCCATGGCCCAATAGATGCGCGGCCCGGCCCAGACCATGGCGCTGACCGCTCCCGCGATGGAGAGACACAGCAGGCCTGCTACGAATCGACCGCTGCCCGGTCCCCAGAGGGCTGCGGCCGCTTTCTCTGCGACAGGCACGACTGGTTCTTGAGCAAGTTCCGCGATGGAAAGCGCCGAAAAGTAGACGACGTTCAAGAGCAGATAGATGGCCGCGACGAAGGCGGTTCCTCCGATCATGATTCTTGGCAGGGTCCGTTGCGGGTCGGCCACTTCTCCCGCGATATAGCTCGCCACATTCCAGCCCAGATAACAGTACACGACAATCACGAGGGCGATCGCCGCTGCGCCGAGAGTGGGTTCAGCAGTCTGGGATCGTGCGACGACTTGGTCCCACTGCCCTGCTCCCGCAAACAATCCGCCGAGAATCAACCCGCCGATGGCGATGACTTTGGTCGTCGTCAGCAGACGTTGCAGGCGGCCACCGGAGGCGAGTCCTCGGGAATGCACCAGGGTCACGAGCCATAAGAGGCTGAGCGACAATCCCTTGGCAATCCATCCGTTGCCGTCTTCCATAGGCATGAGGCGCAGGGCGTAGGATGAAAAACTGATGGCTGACGCGGCAACGGCTGCGCCGAAGCCGATCGTGAAGGAGGTCCATCCGCTGAGAAACGCGACGAGGGGGCCGTAAGCTTCTCGCAGGTAGACATAGTCCCCGCCTGCATGCGGCAAGATCGAGCCGAGCTCGCCATAGACCATGGCACCGCCGAGGGCGAACAGGGCACCGATGAACCACAAGAGGAGAATGATCAACGGATCACCGAGATCCCGAGCCATCAAGCCGGTCGTCGTGAAAATGCCGCCTCCAATGATGTTGCTGACCAGGACACAGGAGGCGGTGAACCAGCCGATCTTTTCGCGGAATGCCCCGGCTTGGCTCCGTGATGCGGGGGACTTCATTGTTCGTAGCGGCATATCGTGCGGCAGTGTAATGAGTCATGCCGTGGATTGCGAGCCATCCGCCTTTCCTTTCCTGTCAAGGTCGCATACCATAGAGGCTATGGCAGGGGACAAGCGGAAACAGTCGCCCAGCGGCACAACGGTCAAGCGGCGCAGGAAACCAACCGGCGCTTCGACCGGTCTTGCCGCGACCGAGCTACAAGCGGCTGCGCCGCCTCGGGAGGTGGCCGACCTGCATCAGGCGATCGAACAGGACGGCGGAAAGGTTCTCACCATTTACAGAGAACCCTACGGTGGTCGCTGGCTGGTCATGGCGGCTCTCCCGATTGAATTAGTCCAGCCGACGCCCTATCAGCGGAATCTGTCCGATACCCACGTCAGGAAGTTGGAAACGGTCATCGGCAAGATCGGCCGGTTTCTCGATCCGATCATTGCCGTGCGGTTGCCGAAACCCGATCATGAGGCCAAGTACTGGACGCCGAACGGCCATCATCGGCTATCAGCCATGCGCACCCTCGGGGCCAAGAGCATTGTCGCCATCGTAGTGCCCGAAGCAACTGCGGCCTACCAGATCCTGGCGCTCAATACGGAGAAGGCCCACAATCTGCGAGAGAAAGCCCTCGAAGTGATCCGCATGTACAAGGAACTGGCGCAGCTCGACGAGGCCACCGAAGAAACCTATGCGTTGGAGTTCGAGGAGCCGGCCTTAATCACGCTGGGCCTGTGTTACGAAGAGCGACCGCGCTTCAGTGGTGGCGCCTATCATCCCGTGCTCAAGCGAGTGGAAGAATTTGTGAAGAAGCCGATGCGGTCGGCGATCGACTTCAGGCGGGAACGGGCACGAACTATTCTGGCCCTCGACGACGAGATCGTCAAACAGGTGGAGGCCCTCAAGGCGAAGGGCCTGACCAGCCCCTATTTGAAAAGTTTCGTGGTGGCCAGGATGAATCCCATCCGGTTCCGTCCGAAAGATGCCCCTCCTCTATCGTTCGATGAGGCCCTCGACCGAATGACGAAGGCTGCGGCCAAGTTCAATCCTGATAAAATTAAGATAGACGACCTGGCCAAATCGGGTGGGGCTCCGGACGACACGGACTAGCCCTTTCGCTCCTTGTTTCTCCGCTCATCGCCCCTTTAGAATATTCCACTCATCTGGTTCCAAGGAGGCGACTCATGAGTCTTGCCGATAACAAATGTGTTCCCTGTCGCGGCGGCGTCCCGCCAGTCCCCGCAGAGCGCGCGCAGGCGTTGTTGAAAGAGCTGGGCCGCGGCTGGTCGTTCAATGCGCAGGGGCATCTGGAGCGGCTCTACACATTTAAGGACTTTGCCCAGGCTCTGGCGTTTGTGAACAAGGTGGGCGCGGTCGCCGAAGCCGAAGGCCATCATCCGGATTTCTATTTGGCCTGGGGCAAGTGCAAGGTCGAGATCTGGACGCACAAGATCAATGGTCTCACGGAAAGCGATTTCTACCTGGCAGCCAAAGCTGATCGGGAATTCGAGCCGTTTCGGGTTGCCGCGAGTTAACCAGCGCCGATCATGACCGTACGAGGCAGCAGATGAGCGACAAGGCCCCAGTGGCGCTCGTCAACATGCCGTTCAGCTACTCGAAGTATCCGTCGATTCAGCTCGGCACGCTGTCCGCGCTGCTCAAGTCGCAAGGCATCCCGGTCGATTGCCATCACTTGAACGTCCGCTTCGCTCACAAGATCGGCGTGCCGCTGTACGAAATGATCTGCGAGAAGCGGGCCCTCTTCGGCGAGTGGCTCTTTTCTTACCTTCTGTTCCGCGACAACCCCAAGCGAGCCGAATATCCGCGGGTCTTCAAACCGGTATTCGAACAGATTTCACGGCAGAGCGGCCATCCGATCGGCTATTTCGAGGAGATGGCCACGCGCATCGCGCCGCAGTTTCTGACCTGGGCGCTGACGGCGATCGACTGGGGCCAATACGAGCTGGTCGGCTTTACCTCGACGTTCGATCAGAACGTGGCCAGTCTCACGATGGCCAAGCTCATCAAGGATCTGTATCCCCACGTAAAGATTGTATTCGGCGGGGCCAACTACGACGGCGAAATGGGCATGGAGTACTTCCGGGCATTTCCCTTCATCGATCATGTTGTGGTGGGCGAAGGGGAGGAGGCGTTCCCTGCGCTGGTTCGCCATATTCTTGAGGCCAAGACGGACGGCTTTCCTCATGGCGTGGCCTATCGGCAGGGCGATCAGGCCCGCCTGACGCCGAACACGGCTCTCTTCTCTGACTTTGCGAAGACCGGGCCGCCGGACTATGACGATTACTACCATCTGCTGGCTGAGCTGGGAGACGCAGCCCAGGGCTTGGATCGCATTCTGCTCTATGAAGGATCCCGGGGCTGTTGGTGGGGGGAGAAGCACCATTGCACGTTCTGCGGATTGAATGCCCAGAGCATGAAATTTCGCGCGAAGTCATCGGAGCAAGTGGCTCGTGAAATGGCGTATCTCTCGAACCGCTACGATACGGCGCGGTTTCGGCTGGTCGATAACATCATCGATATGAAGTATGTCGAGAATCTCTTCGGACAGTTTGCCGCAGACCATTGCGACCTGGACATTTTCATTGAGACAAAGAGCAATCTCCAAAAAAGCCAGATCCGCACGTTGGCGATGGGCGGGGTGAAATGCATGCAGCCGGGTCTGGAAAGTCTGAGCCTGAACCAGCTTCGGGCCATGGACAAGGGCGTGACGCCCATGCAGAACATCATCTGCCTCAAGTGGAGTTTTTACTATCGCGTGACGGTGTCGTGGAATATTCTGCTCGGATTTCCCGGAGAAACGAACGAGGACTATCGGCGTCAGATCGATCTGATTCCTTCACTGGTTCATCTGCAGCCACCCGAGGCCACCGGCAAGTTCTGGCTCGAACGGTTTAGTCCTTACCATACGAGGCCGCAGGAATATGGTGTGCGCATCACGGGGCCTGGGATGGCTTATGAGTATGTCTATGATGGGCGCCAAGTGGACTTGAAGAAGATCGCGTACGATTTTGAATACGAGTTGGACAACTGGCCGGTGGATCCGCACCTCTATCAAGAACTCGTGGCGGCAATCGAGGGGTGGCAACGGCTGCACGCGTCGAGCGATCGCCCGTTTCTGTATTACTCCAAGGGCATGGATTATGTGACGATCTATGACGGCCGAAATCCGAAAGCGCCCCTACGCCAGCGCTATGATGGAGTCGCCGCGCGCGTGATCGAGCTGTGCAATGAATCGGCGAAGAGTGTGGAGCAAATTCGTGCGAGCCTGGATGCCTCGAAGCCGGCCTCTTCAGTTTCTGCCGAACAGGTGACCGCGGCGCTCGCGCTGCTGACCAGTCGCCGCGTACTGTACGAAGAACGTGGCAGGTACTTTACCTTGGCGATTCCCGAGAATCCCTACCTCTAGTTCTCGCGGTACTCCTTTACATTGACAGTTTGCCGGCCACATTGCGCATCTGCACGCCGTGGACCAGGGATGCGCCGCCTCGGATGGCGCAGGCGACGTGCACCGCCTCCGTCATTTCTTCGACATTCGAGCCCTTTTCGAGGGACGCTTGAGTATAAGCATCGATGCAGTAGGGGCACTGCACGGCGTGGGCGACTGCCAGGGCAATGAGCGCTTTTTCGCGCTCCGTCAGCGCTCCTTCCGCGAACACGGCGCTGTAGTAGCCCATGAACTTGTCCCAGAGCTCCTGGTTCCCTTTTCCCATGTCTGCGAACTTTCCGAGATCATGCGAATGGTAATACGAATCCATAGGATCCTCCTGTCGTAATTCAAGAGTGGTTGAGACGGAGAATGGGCGGAGATACGAGAAGGAAACGCTCAGGCATGACCGGGCGGATCAGGCTCCACGGTCGAGAGGACCTCGGAAAAACGCGTCCCGACGATATCGGTCACTTTCGCCATCAGGTCGGTGACTTCTTTCCACTCCTCCGGTCGTAAATCATGCTTCAGTTGAGGATGAATGGCCCACTGGGCATCGACCTGCGTGCCTTTCCTGCTGACGAGGACGCGGAGCAATTCGACATCCCAGGTGGTCGGCTCCCCGGCACTGTCGGCTGGCGAGTTTCCATTTTCTTGTCCGGACGGAGGCGTTGCGTGTGCCATGATCTTGTTCTCCCGCGAGATAATACCGAAAGCATACCCCACCGGCGGTCTCATTGTATATCCGGAGTCTGCATAAATTAAAATTGCGGCGCCGCGTAGAAGGGCCGCTTAGGAGGCCTCACCACATTACCGGCCATCGTCTTCGGCGAGAACTTTCAACATGGCTTGATGAATGAGCCCATTACTTGCCACCAACTCGTGCCCGTAAATCGAAAGGTCGTCTCCGCGAAAGTTGCTCAATTGTCCGCCGGCTTCGCGCACAATCACTGATCCGGCTGCCATATCCCATGGATTGAGCGTCACTTCCCAGAAACCATCGAAACGCCCCGCTGCGACATAGGCCAGATCGAGGGCGGCCGAGCCCGTTCGTCGCAGGCCTTGCGCTTTCAGCGCAAAACGCACGAAATGATCGAGATTGTTCCGCTTGGTTTCTCTGATGTCGTAGGCAAATCCCGTCACGAGAAGGCTGTGATCGAGAGACTCTGTGGCTGAGACGTAAAGGGGATTTCCGTTCAAATGAGCCCCGCCTCTATGCGTTGCGGCGAACAATTCGTTGCGTGAAGGATCGAAGATTACCCCGAGAACGCAGCGTCCGTGCAACTCCAGTCCAATTGAGACGCAGTACGCCGGATATCCATGAGCAAAATTGGTGGTGCCATCGAGCGGATCGATGATCCAGAGGTACGGCGAAGGGCTTTGTTCGACTCGTCCACGCTCCTCGGCAAGGAATCGGTGCGAGGGGTACTGTGCATGGATACGATCAATGACAGATTGCTCAGCCGCATGGTCCGCATCAGTCACCAAATTGATGAGATTCTTGTGTTCGACGCGAAATCCCGACCGCGTATAGTCCAGGAGGATGGCTCCTGCCTCCCTTCCGGCGGCCATGGCGATGTCGAGCAACTCCTGGAGTGACGGATCGGAGGAATTCACGAAAAAATGATAGCACGCCCGTTGTGCGGCGAGTTAGTACAAATCCAAAACAAATTCTAACGTTAAGTCATTGAAAGTATTCACGGCGCAATTTTGAAAAGACTAAAACAAGGCTTAAAAATGCTGCTTATGCAATGATTACTTACGAGAACAAGACGGTCTATTAGTACGATTTTTTGCATTGATAAATATGTTGTTGACAAAGCATAGAAGCAATGCTATAAAGCAAGCATGCTTTTTCGGAGACCAATGTGGAAGAGCTGACCGATATCCTCGTTGGGCTTGAACAGCGGATCAGTGCCTACAAGAACCGGTTTCAGGAACTGGAAAAGAAGCGTCGTCGTCTCGATGACGAGATCGCCACGATTAAGAAGTACCTCGAACTCGCGGAAACGCTCTATCGGGTCGAAGCAGACAAGGCCAAACTCGCCAGCCTCTCCAACCAATTGATCACAGACGATTCAAAGGGCGTTCGTCCCGCTCCCGTCATGGACGTGACGGACCAGTCACGGGAAATCCTTTTAGGCCGCAGCAAATACGTGGGGAAAAGTGTGCCTGAAGCCGCCTACGAGATTCTCCGTGAGTCCAACCGGGCGATGCACGCCAAAGAACTGGTGCAGCGTCTTGGAGAAGGCGGTTTGCAAATCAAAGGAAAAACTCCGCTCACGTCCATTGCGACGTCACTCAAGCGGGATAAGCGATTCAGAAAAGTCGGCCCGAACACGTTTGAAGCCTTGGATGACATGCTGATTCAAGCGGTCTAGAGGTGAACTGGTGACCTACAGCGACGAAGGGGGGTGAGACTCTTGGCAACGAAGAAGGCAGCGAAGAAGAAGAAGAAGTAATCCCGCCTCGACTTATTCGCCGAGGGTGAGGCCACTCACTCTCGGCGTATTTTTTATCCCGATCAACGAGAGACAATCTGCAAGCGTTGCCGATGGCGAAACCTGTTTGTGCTTTCTATGTCGGCTGCCTGAGAGTTAAGACGCTTGAAGTGCGACGGCTGGCTGGAGCCGTGCTAAGCTGGCGGCGGGCCGGTTGTCTGCAGGAAGTGGCTCACTGTTGAGGAGCACCCACTTGTCGGGCTGTTCAAGGATTTGCTGAACGAGTCTGGTATGGAGAGCGTGTCCTGAGCGGTCAGCCACAATGTGGCCGATGAAAGACATGCCGAGGAGAGAAAAATCACCGATCAGATCCAATACCTTGTGGCGAACGAATTCGTTGAAGAACCGAAGGCCTGATTCATTCAGGATGCCGTCTTCCGACAGCACCACCGTGTTCTCCAACGACCCGCCTTGCCCGAGGCCACGAGCCCATAGGGCCTGGACTTCGTTCAAGAACCCAAATGTCCGCGCCTCGGCAATGTGTCGCTCGAATGCGCCGGCAGAGCAATCGTGCACATAGGTCTGAGTCTGAATGAGAGGATGGTCGTAATGGATCGAATAGGTAATACGGGGAGTCGCTGAAGGCTCAATCCGCACCCGCTTCGATCCCTCGGACATCTCCAACGGTGCCATAATCTTGAGATACGGCTGCTTACGGTTTTGTGAGACCACGCCGACAGACTTGATCAAACGCACAAATGGTGCGGCGCTTCCATCCATGACCGGTACTTCCCCTGCGGTCACATCGATGTAGACGTTATCCACTTCGAGACCGGACAAGGCGGCCAGCACGTGCTCAATGGTCTTGACCTGGAAACCGTTTCCACTGATCGCGGTGCACAGTTCGGTTGGAACGCGATATTCAATCGAAGCAGGAAGAGAGGCGCCCGCATGGCCATTCCGATTGACGAAGACCACGCCGGTATTCGGAGGTGCCGGTTTCAACGTAATCGTGACAGGGTGGCCTGAATGAAGCCCCACACCTGAACAGGTCACCGGTGCCGCTAATGTTTGTTGGTTCCGCACGAGTCCTCCGTTACAAAACAAACACTCGCCTTAGCACAGCAACATGTATGCCATTTAACTTGTAACGTAAGTGGTGGAAATAAATATTAAAAAATGGTGTTCTGCAAATGGAGACTTGTGTCGTAAAAATCACATCTGTGGGCTTTTATTTGAGAACCAATTCGAAATACGTACCTCAGGGACAGGTTATGGCCTTGGTTCAAGCTCAATCAAGCCTTTTCTTATCGCGAGGATCGCGGCCTGTGTGCGGTCGTAGACTTGCAGCTTATGGAAGATATTCCGAACATGATTTTTTACGGTCTTTTCGCTCAGGTCAAGGTTGTTGGCAATCTCCTTGTTCGTTTTCCCGTCGGCCACCAGCCTGAGGACGGTGATCTCTCGTTCCGTCAGATCGTGTTCAACCCAGGCCGGTTTCTTGCCCTTCTTTTGAGCCATGAGAGAAAACTCCGCCAGAATCTTACTTGCAACGGAGGGATGGATCAGCGACTCTCCGCGATAGATCGCCCGGATAGCCGCCACAATTTGGGATGATTCAGAATCTTTCAAGAGGTATCCGGTCGCTCCTGCGCGCACGAGATCGAAGATATATTGTTGTTCCTCGTACATGGTGAGCGCGACGATGCCGATGTGGGGGAACTCCCGCTTGATTTGCCTGGTCGCTTCGACGCCGCCCATGCGCGGCATGCTGACATCCATCAGAATGACATCGGGAAGGAGCGCACGGGCTTTCTCGACGGCCTCCATGCCGTCTTGCGCTTCGCCGACGACGTGAATGTCCTCTTTCGTCTTCAGAATAGCAGCCAAGCCCTCGCGGACTACTCGGTGATCGTCGGCGATCAGAACCTTAATCTTTTCCATTACCCGTAGCCTCCTTGTTGACCAGGGGTACCTCGACGACGATCTTGGTGCCCCGCCCTTTTTTCGATGTGATCTGCCCCTCGCCTCCTACCAACCGTGCCCGTTCCAGGATGCCTTTAATTCCGAAATGGTCCCACTTCTCGGGATCGCGCAGCACAGCCTCCATGTCAAAGCCGACCCCATTGTCCTCGATCGTGACCCGTAACATTTCGAGATCGATCTCGAGTTGAATCGAGACGTGGGTGGCCTTGGCATGCTTGCGCACATTGCTGAGGGCTTCTTGAATGATGCGGAAGAGAAAAATCTTCGTGCGTGGAAAAAGAATCTGTTCATCGCCGGTGACGGAGAAATCCGCTTTGATGCGCGACTGGGTCTCGTAGGACTTGAGGTAGTTCGTCAATGCGGGAATCAGCTCCATCTTGTCGTAATGCAGCGGACGAAGATTGAAGATGACTTGGCGCGCTTCCTGAATCGCGAGTTTCAGCTGGGCTTTGCTTTCTTTAATCGTCGCCAGGCTGGCCTTCGGATTTTTGCGAATCAGCTGCTGGCAGAGGTCGAGCTTGAAATTGACGCCCGCCAGGCTTTGCACGAGGCCGTCGTGGATCTCACAGGCAATCCTCGTCCGTTCTTCCGTCACGGCGGTACCGGTTTCCTTCACATACAAACGGTACAGGGATTGGTACTTGTTGAGCGTCTTCTCGATCTCCGCGGTTGCCCGGATGCGGGCCTCGATCAATTCCCACATGAACTTGGCGCTGGCTCCGCCGATGATCGTCACACCCATGCGATGGAAGTCCTGCAGGAACTGCCAGATCTCGGCGTTGCCCGAGACGTCGATGATCAAATCGACGCGCTCCATCGCCAAGAGCTTCCGATAGTCGCGGGTCACCGGAATCCGCAGGCGTTTGGCCAGACTCAATCCCGGTGCCTGCGGATCAACCTCTGCGACACCGACGATCTGCACCAGCGGATCGTTGGCGAAAATCTCCATGAGCGCAGTGCCCCCCCGGCCGGCGCCGATAATGGCGACGTTCGTGGCTCCAGGGTGTGAGGCCTTCCGTCGAGCCTGCGGGGACTGCTGTTTGGCTATCGCCATGGGACTCCTACGCCTCTTGCCGAGGCGCCCGATCAATCCGGTGGTCACATCAAAGTAAGGAAAAAATGGAGAAGCAGGGAAGGGCGAGAGAAGAACCAGGTCAACGTTCGCGACGTTGCTGGGCCAGGGATTTCAGCTCATCCATGAACTGGTCGATGTCCTTAAATTCGCGATAGACGGAGGCAAACCGAACATAAGCGACCTGGTCCAATTGGTGCAGCTCCTTCATGACTTCTTCACCCACGATCCGACTCTCGATCTCGCTTTCACCCATTTCCTGGACCCGCTTCTCGATCCGATCGGTGACCGCCTCGATCGTCGCGGTGCTGATCGGTCGCTTTTCACAGGCCTTCTTCAACCCGGAAAGAATTTTCGTGCGATCGAACGATTCGCGGCGACCGTCTTTCTTGACGACGACGGGGAGAATCTCTTCGACACGTTCGTACGTCGTATAGCGACGTTTGCAGCCGAGGCACTCGCGCCGGCGACGGACGACCTCGCCTTCCTTGGCCATACGAGAGTCCACCACCTTGTCTTCAAGCTCATCGCAGAACGGACACTTCACAGGTGGCGACCCCGCCCTCTTGGAATGGGGCTAGTAGGAGTGGAAGATGGGGAAGCGGCCGCACAAGGCTTTGGCCTCAGCGCGGACCTCTTCCAGCACCGCCGGATCTTGCCGGTGCTGCAACACGCGATCGATCAGCGCCACGATCTGCTTCATCTCGGCTTCCCGCATCCCTCGTGTGGAGACGATCGGGGTCCCGAGCCTGATGCCGCTGGCCACGGCGGGCGGCTTTTCGTCGTAGGGCACGGCGTTCTTGTTCACGATGATTCCGGCGGCGTCCAACGCGGCATCCGCTTCCTTGCCGGTAAGGCCTTTGCTGGTGAGGTTCACCAGCATGAGATGCGTATCGGTCCCACCGGACACAATCTTGTAGCCGCGATCGAGCAGACCTTGAGCCAAGGCCTTGGCGTTGGCGACCACTTGCTGTTGATAGCGCTTGAACCCAGGCGACAAGGCTTCTTTGAATGCGACCGCCTTGGCGGCGATCACGTGCATGAGGGGTCCGCCCTGCATCCCGGGGAACACAAACTTGTCCACCGCCTTCGCATGCTCCGCCTTGCACATCGTCACCCCGCCGCGCGGGCCGCGGAGCGTCTTATGCGTCGTGGTCGTGACGAAGTCCGCGTAGGGAACCGGATTCGGATGCAAGCCGGCGGCGATCAAGCCCGCGATGTGGGCGATGTCGACCATCAAGTAGGCTCCGACCGATTGGGCGATTTGTTGAAAACGCGGAAAATCGATCGTGCGGGCGTAGGCGCTCGCGCCGACCACAATCATGCGCGGCCGGCATTCTTCCGCCAATTTCTGCACGGCATCGTAATCAATCGTCTCAGTCTGCCGATCCACACCGTAGGAAAAGGCGCGAAACAGAATGCCGGAAAAATTGACTTTGCTCCCATGGGTCAAGTGCCCGCCCTGGGCCAAGTCCATGCCGAGGATCGTATCTCCGGCCTTCAGGACGGACAGATAGGCCGCCATGTTGGCCTGCGAGCCGGAGTGTGGCTGCACGTTGACATGCTCGGCTCCGAAAATCTGTTTGCATCGTTCGATCGCCAACGATTCAACCGTATCCACGTGCTGGCAACCGCCGTAGTACCGTTTGCCCGGATAACCTTCCGCGTACTTGTTGGTCATCAAGGAGCCTTGCGCCGCCAAGACGGCGGGGCTGGCGAAGTTCTCCGAAGCGATCAACAGCAGCTTGTCACGTTGACGGGTCTCTTCCGCTTCAATCGCGGCATAGACGTCGGGATCCGTGGCCTTCAGAGCGTCCAATGACCCAATTGCATCGCGCATTGATTCTCCCGCCAGGCTGAGGACTAGGCCGAAGGGGCTTCCGCTTCCTGTTTCTTTACGACGCGAATCGTCACGGTGGCCGTGACTTCACGCGGCATCTTGATGGGAACGGTGACCGTCCCAAGTTCCTTGATGGGCTGCGCCAATTGGATTTTGCGCCGATCGACCGTGAAGCCTTGGGCCGCCAAGCCTTCGGCAATGTCCTTCGCGGTGACCGAGCCGAACATCTTGTCGTCCTTGCCGACTTGCGCTTCGATCGTCAAGGTCACGGCAGAGATCTTCTTCGCGTGAGCCTCGATCTCCAGCTTCTCCTTTTTGGCTTTCTCGGCAGCGACCCGCTTCACATGCTCGAATGCTTTGATGCTCCGGCTGTTGGCTTCGACGGCTTTCCGACGAGGCAAGAGGAAGTTTCTGGCAAAACCATCGGCCACGTTAATGAGATCGCCCAGGTGGCCGACCCCTTCGAGCGTCTCCTGAAGAATAACTTTCATACCCCTAACTCCTTCTGTTGGAAAGGGAAAGAGAATACTCAGGTGACTGCAAAAAGTCAATTCAGATCTGAGTGAACAGGTGTTTTGTCGAGAGGTAGACAGCCGTGCAGAAGCGCCTTTATCATGGGATCTCTTGCGAAGGCATAGCGCTCAATGACAGCCAGAGACCTCATCGAATTGTGCAGAGCCCGGCTTGAGGCCGAACGACAACGGGTCGGTGACGAAGGACAGGATGCGCCCATCCTCGCGTCTCAAGCCCGCCTCATTCAGACCATCGGCGGACTGCATCTCTACGAGTTCTTCTTGCCGCCTGGAGTCGTCCTCACGGTTGATCTTCCCGTCTCCATCGTCCCCTCGGACGAGATGGAGCCGACAGAAGGCGTCGTGTTGCATCAGGTGGGCGATCGAGCACTGGTGCAAGTGGTCGATGGGCTTGGAGCCTCTCTATTGTCCGTGACGCTCATCCCAGACTTGAGCGGCCTTCTTGAAACATCCGCTCGACGCTTGAAGGAGATGGTGACCAAGGCGGACACCTACAATCTCGGCCCTGCCGAACGCTTGGTGCCGCTGCTGCGAGCGGCTGAGAATGGAGGTCAGCTTCCTAGCGCCTCATCGTCAGTCTTCACCACCGTCTGGCTGGATGATCGCTCGCTCCGTCGACAAAAGCTCGCAAGCCTCGCGATGGAACTCATCCGCGCGAACAAGCGCATTCTGCTGCTCAGTCCGGACCATTCGGAAGCCGATGAGCTGGTCGGGGTCCTTGCGCGCACCATGAAAGCCGGCGGGCTCAGCTATAAAATGTGGATCAGCCGGTATGAGATGCCCGTCACGCCGCACATCGCCGGGGTGAATCTTCAGGAACTTGGCTTCGAAGCGCAGATGCATCAGTTCTACGCCAAGTCCCGCGCCGAAAAAGCGTCGCTATGGCGGAAGTACGAACGGTTTCGTGAGCTCACGCCGTTCCTGGCGTACAAAGGACAGAAACAAAAAGACCTGGATGAAGTGCGCTTGCTCGAATGGCGGCTGCTCACTCAACTCAGCGAGCTCCAAGCCAAGATCGTGGCGGTGAATGCCACCTTGACCGAATACGAGAATCTTCCCTTACTCCGTCGCCTGGGGATGCAGGCGGTTGGAAAGAACGTCGAATCCCTGCAGCAGTACCGCGTCCTCTACGAGAAGCAAATCGGCGAATTGACGAAGGAGCTCGACATCGCCAAAGCAAGAATTGAAGAACTGGTACCGGAAGCCGCCGTGCCCCGAGACATGCGTCCGGAATTCGACGAACTCAAGGAGGACATCGCCAAGTTGGGAGGAACCAAAAAAATCCGGGAGCTGTTGGCGGCCGAAGAAGACACGAATCGGCAAGCGTTCATCCAAAATCGCCGGTTGATTGTCACGACGCCGACGCGGGTTGCCAGCGATCCGCTCTTCAGTCGTGTGCGCTTCGATGTCCTCATTGTCGATGAAGCCCCGCGCATCGCGGCGCATGCGCTGTTGGCGGCGGCCGGGCTCGTCCGGGAACGGATCGTGATCAGCGGAGATCCACGCGATATTACGTCGGGCGGCTGTTGGACCATCAGCGAAGTCGAGGCCCGCGCCGGTCGCTGAGTCGGAATTTTCCGCATCCTTGCTTGACGGAGCTCATAAGAATTCAGGATAATCCGGCTCCCCGGGTTGTTTTCAGGCAAGCGTTTTTCTCGGCACGCTCAAAATGGCTTTCAACAAGGCCGCAAGGAGTCTGCGAACGGGGCGTATGTTTTGATACGCCGCAGTTATGCGGGCGAACGTGAACAAAGTTGATGGGCATTTTCGGCGTGCCTTTATGCCGAAGTGGTGGAACTGTACGACTCACGAGATTCAGGGTCTACCGCACGCAAGAGTTACCGGTTGCCAAGTCAGG
>CAYNLM010000052.1:0-23934 GCA_964398045.1 uncultured Nitrospira sp.
CAGGAGCACCAATCGACGAGGCATGGGAAATCTCTGACCCTCCGGGCCGGTTGCAAAGTGGGAGAAATTATACCACTTGAATATGTGTCTGTGGGCATTGCCCGTGCGGAAGGAATAGAGGCGTGCTCTGTCAGCGGGCCTTTTGAATGGCGAGCCCGATGCGTTGGATGCAGCTCTGGAGGACTGGTCCCGAGAGAAGCGTCGGCTCATGCGGCACTCGCCAGACCGGTTCCAGGGGAGCTGGATCAGCGGCCAGGCGCGGGATCAGATGCCAATGGATATGGGGCAGCTGATTACCGAGCAGCTCATAGTTGATCTTCTTGGCCTCGAAGACCTCGGCGAGGGCCTTCGCCACCAGGTTCACTTCTTCCATGAGTTGGAACCGCTCGGTGGGCGCGAGGTGAAACAATTCCGTCGCATGGCGTTGGAAGACGACGACGGTCCAGCCGGGAAAGAACTGATCGTCATGAAGGTACACCTTCGACAATCCTGGTTCGGCCACGAAATGGTCCTGCCTCGGCCAACTGCCTTGGCAGGCCTTGCAAGCGGTGTCGCTCATGGCTGATTCGCCTTGCGCCATTCTTCTTCGGTCAGCACGCCTTTCTTGATTAAGAGTTGAATCAGCTTGTCCATCTCATTGCGGTTGGCGGCGGTTGGTGACGTTGCCGAGGGGTGGGATCCCGCCGAACCCTCACCCTGTTTGGCTTCCTGCGCCTGACGTTTCAATCCATAGACCCGAAAGGATGGCGTGAAGACTGCCAGATAGTCCTTATTTCTGATGCGCACGTTGGCCGGCCGGCTGTCGGTTTGCGGGGCGAGGTCCGGCCCGTTGCCGACGGGAATTCGAAAGAAGGCTTTGCCGTCATCGGTTTCGCCGTCCTGCCCCAGCACTTCGAAGCGGCTTAAGATGGTCTCGCTTTTGAGTGCTTCCCGATCTTCTCCGGCCAGATTCGTGATCTTGTCCAGCACGATGATGAGCGAGTCGCCGACGAGGGGGTCCGGAGAGAGATTTCTCACGGAGACATCATAGCGATATTCGCTGGTGAAGTTGTCGCGGCCTTTGAGCGTCACGACGGCGTTGGCTCTTCCCGTCAACTCGGTGAGATGGTCGAACGAGCCGGCCCAGGTTCCGGCAGGATCGGAGGCGACGAGCGTGCTGATCAGTACGAATGAAATGAAGAGCGACTGTGGCACAGGCGCCTCATGCATGCGTGCATTGCAATGTTCCGTGTATCGCAGCATAGCAAAGTTGATGAGATTGAGCGAGCGATACGCCGTTGGTCGCCTTGACACTCCGTTTCAACCGACGATATTCTGCCGGCCTATTGCTTCTCACGCGAACGCCGTCACGGCTCTTACGATGCCTGCTCAACGTTCATCCGCGCCTCTGTTGATTCCACGTCCGCTCGTTGCCGGTCTCATGAAGCTCTACGACTATCCACACCCCAAGCGGGCTGGGCGGGTGATTCGTGGGTACGATCGTCCGCATGCCGTGCGGACCGCCCGGATGTGCGCGGTCGTGGCCGCTCGATTGGGGCATCCCGGCGAGCGTGTGCGCTCCTATCAGATTGCCTGCCTTTTGCACGACTTGGGCCGCGCCGGGCTGGATCGGCAACTGTTTGGAACTATTTGGTCCTGGGCCAAAGAGCGGGGCATTCCGACGAGGCCTCGTGAATGGCGGGCCATTCACCCGGACACTCGATACGGCCGCGAGACTGAAGCGTTCTTGTCATTGTATCGTCGAGATCTCGAAGCGGCCGGCATTGAGATGGATGCCTGGGCCGCGGAACAAGTGGAAATGCGTCTGGGCTATGCGCGACGTCTCGTACGGCGTTTGCGAGCCGTCAAGCCGAACCTCAAGAAGATGGGTGTGCAGTGGGCGCCCTGGATGCAGCGGGTGATGCTCTACTATTATTATCCGGAACGATTGGCTGACGTGGCCCCCTGGGTGAAACAGCTGGCGGAGATTCTCGTCGCCTGCGAGCAGTTCGAGGCCTACAGCAATCAGCAACGTGGACGTGATTATTATGTGCGCACAAAAGAGACCTTGGCGGAGGCCTTCGCCTATCTCGACAAGCTGGCGCAGGAAGGCCTCCTGAGCGCCGAGGTCATGCGCGCGCTCCGAACGCTCGCCGGCGAAGGGGCGTTCGACGCCGTTCTGGAAGAGGCGCGCGGTGGACCGTTGACGAAACGGGAACGGCGATTTCTGCGCGGCCTCGTCGCGGGAGGTGCGTAATGGCGGTCAGGACGATTCCGTTCCGCATCGAGATGGCGGGGGATACGCAAATCGAAAACATCACGAAGAGCGTGGTGCATGCCGTGGATGGATCGGGGCTGAACGCCGGGATTGTGACGGTGTTCGTGAAACACACGACCGCCTCGATCATGATCATTGAAGACGAGCCGGGGATTCGCGCCGATACCAAAACCTTCTGGGACCGCGTCGCGCCGGCCGATGCGCAATGGCAGCACAACCGCAGAAATCCGGGCGAAGACAACGGCCATAGCCATCTGCGCGGACAGCTGCAAGGACCTTCCGTGACCATTCCCTTCGCGGACCGCGCGCTCCTGTTAGGCACATGGCAGCAGATAGTGCTGGTCGACTTCGACACGCGCTCACGGACGCGCGAGCTGATTGTGCAGGTCCTGGGTGAGTAGCGTGAACATCTTTTCCCTCCTGCTCCTGGTGGCTCTCCATACATCCTCCGCAGAGGCTGTCGAGTGGGGCAAGCCGCTGGGGTCCGCCTATGACGGCCTCGAAGGGAAGCCGCGTCCCGTGACGCCTGCGCCGGCTGAGTTGAGTCCTGACGAACGGGCGACGATGGCCGTGTTTGAGCGGGCGACCAAATCCGTGGTCTTCATCGCCAACACCGCCATTCAACGCGACATCTGGTCGTTCAACGTCATGGAAGTGCCGCAGGGTTCGGGATCCGGCTTGGTGTGGAACAAGCAAGGGCACATCGTCACGAATTTTCACGTCATCTATGGCGCCGATGCGATCAAAGTCACGCTGGCCGATCGGAGCGAGCATCAGGCCAAGCTGGTCGGGGCCGATCCGGATCACGATCTTGCGGTGTTGCAGATTCAGGTCCCGGAATCCCAGTTGGAGCCGCTGGCGATCGGATCGTCGCATGATGTGCGCGTCGGGCAAAAAGTGCTGGCGATCGGCAATCCGTTCGGGCTCGATCACACGCTGACGACGGGAGTCGTCAGCGCGCTGGGGCGGACGATCAAGTCGATGTCGAACCGGACCATCGAAGGCGTGATTCAAACCGACGCCGCGATCAATCCGGGCAATTCCGGCGGGCCGCTGCTCGACAGCAGCGGCCGGTTGATCGGCGTGAATACGCAGATCGTGAGTCCGAGCGGAGCCTATGCCGGCATTGGGTTCGCGGTCCCGGTGGATACGGTCAACCGCATCATCCCGGAACTCATTAAGCACGGGAAGCTGATCAGGCCCGGATTGGGCGTGTCCTTAGTTCCGGACGCGATGGCCAGGCGGTGGGGCATTAAAGGACTGATTATAGGGAAAGTGGCGCGGGGAGGCAGCGCGGATCGCGCCGGCTTGCGCGGCGCGCGTGAAACGGCGACGGGGCGGATAGAGTTGGGCGACATCGTGGTGGCCGTGAATGGGAAGCCCGTGGAGACCATCGATGATTTGATGGACATCATGGAGACGCACAAGGTCGGCGACCGCGTGACGGTGGACGTCCTGAGGAACAACAAACGGCAGTCCGTCGACGTCGTGCTGCAGGCCGTGAATTAGGCTCCGAGAGGCCTGGGCAGAGCTGAAAGAGTCTGTGCTAAGATGCCTCTCAGTTGTCTGTCTTTCCTCTGTATGATGACCAGAAGGACACCACATGAGCGATCATCGCGCGACCGATACAAGCAGTCAGCAGTCCGGTGGACGGGACCGCGACGCCGGCAAGCGAGAGGTGCCGACCGGATCCGATCCGCTTGAACTCATCGAACAGTGCCTCGCCGCATTTTCTGAAGACGATCCCCGCCGGAACATTCTCTACAAGCTTCGCCATGCCGTCATGCTGAGCGCCGCGGCGCATCAGCAGCGTGACGCGGAATTCAAGAAACTCAGCGACGTGGTGGCCAAGCTGACTGCCCCGGCCAATCGCATCGGCACGTTGCTGGAGATTCCGGGCGAAGGGTTGGCCCGCATTCTGGTCGGCGGAGCAGAGTATTACGCCAATGTCGATCCACGTGTGGAGCCAGCCGATCTGAAAATCGGCACGCAGATCTTGGTCAACGAAGCCTACGCGGTCATCAAGACGCTGGGCTACGACTTGAACGGGCCGATCCTCAAAGTATCCGAAGCGCTCCCCGACGGCCGGTTGCGGTTCGAACAGGAGATGGGCCGGCAGTCGCTGATCCTCCAGCGGTCGAGCGATCTCGCGGGGGTGGAACTCAAAGCCGGAGATGAAGTGCGGATTGATCCCAGCCATCGCATTGCGATCGAGAAACTCGAAGATCGGAAGGCCGGCAAGCACGTCCTGGATGAAGTCCCGAAGGTCACGTGGGAGCAGATCGGTGGACAGAGCGAAGCGATCAACGCGATCCGTAAAGCCATCGAATATCCGCTGCTCCATGCGGAGACGTTCCAACAGTTTAAATTCTCACAACCCAAAGGCTTCTTGCTCTACGGCCCGCCCGGTTGCGGTAAGACGCTGATCGGACAAGCGGCAGCCGCCAGCCTTTCGAAGCTGGTCAGCGAGTCGAAAGAGGAGCGCGCAGCCGGAGCAGACAAGCGCCCACCGGTGACCAGCGGAGCGTTCCTCCATATCAAAGGGCCTGAGATCTTGAACATGTGGTTGGGAGAGTCTGAGCGGATGGTCCGCGACTTGTTTGCGCAGGCCCGGTCTCGACGACAGGAAGGGGCGTTGCCGTTCATCTTCATCGATGAGGCGGAATCCATTCTTGGGACCAGGCGCGCGATGCGGTCGTTCAATATCTCCAATACGCTGGTGCCCATGTTCTGCAGCGAAATGGACGGGATCGAATCGCTGCGTGACGTCGTCATTATCCTCGCGTCGAACCGGCCCGACCTGATCGACCCTGCCGTGCTGCGGCCCGGCCGGATCGATCGGAAAATCAAAGTCAGCCGGCCCGATCGCGCGGCGGCCGCGGAAATTCTCAGGGTCTATCTCAATGAAGAGTTGCCGCTCGATGGGGAGCTGGTAGCCAAATGTGACGGGGACAAGGCCGCGGCGTTTTCTCTTATGATGGAGCAGGTGGTGAACGCCCTCTATACGCGCACCGACGAGAGCCGCCTGTTGTCCATCCGGCTCCGCAGCGGCCAAAGCAAAGTGCTCTACCGCGGCGATCTCGTCAGCGGGGCGATTTTGTCTTCTATCGTCCAGCGGGCGAAGGAAAAGGCGATCGACCGTACGATCCAAGCGGGACAGCCCGCCGGATTGATCGCGAAGGATTTGCTGGATGCCGTGTCGGAAGAGTTCCGCGAAGGAGAAATGTTGCCGCCGGATGATGCGGCCGAAGAATGGCTGAAGCTCCTCGATCATCATCCGGAACAAGTCGTCGGCATTTCGTCCTTCAGACAAGGGCGGAAATCCGAAGAACGAATCATTAATCAGATTATATGAGAGAACGTTGACAAGTACGCAAGCTGACAAGCAACAAGGTCGGAGACTAGCTTGTCAGCCAGTCAGCCTGTGAGCGTGTAGCATGCGTCTGTTTGGTATCGAAACCGAGTACGGCATCACGCGCGACGATCTGGATGACGTGGATCCGGTCGTCGAATCGATGGAGCTGGTGCGCGCGCATTTGACCGCCTCGTTCGAACGTCGCTGGGACTATGCCGGCGAAGATCCGCACGAGGATGCGCGCGGTTTTCGCGTGTCCGGCTTGGCGCAAGATAAGGAGGAAGACGAGTTTGCGAAGGTCGATGCCCATCGGCCGTTTTCCTTCCACGAGATGAAAAGCGACCTGGTCCTGCCGAACGGCGCGCGTTTTTACAACGATCATACCCATCCGGAATATTCGACGCCGGAATGCCGCAGTCTCAAAGATCTCTTGGCGCAGGACCGGGCCGGTGAGCGGATCGTCCAACGAGCAGCCGACCGCCGGAACAAGAGCCTCGGCGGCCGGCCTGTGCAGCTCTACAAGAACAACACCGATTTTCACGGCCACAGCTACGGCTGCCACGACAACTACCTGGTGCCGCGCTCCCTTCCATTCCCGCAACTCGTGGCGGGCCTGTTGCCGTTCCTGGTGAGCCGGCAAATCATCACGGGGGCCGGCAAGGTCGGAATTGAAGCGCAGGAATCCGGTCATGTTCCGGGGGCCTATCAGCTTTCGCAGCGGGCCGATTTCATGGAAACCGAGTTGAGCGTCGACACGATGCACAACCGGCCCATCCTCAATACCCGTGATGAGCCGCATGCCGATCGTGACAAGTACCGGCGGCTGCATCTGATCATCGGCGATGCGAATATGTGCGAGTACGCGACGGCCTTAAAAGTGGGGACGACTCAGCTCGTGCTCGACTTGATCGAGAGAGGCGCGGCCCCGTCGCTTGAACTGGATGAACCGGTGACCGCCGTGAAGCAGCTCTCGCGAGACATCAATCTCAAGGCAACCGTTCGGCTGAAGAACGGCCGGATGTTGTCCGGATTGGAGATCCTGGAGCAATATTATTCGGCTGCGGAACGAACGTTGGCGGGATCGGACGCCGAGTCGGATTGGGTGCTCGGCGAGTGGGGTGAGACGCTGCGTTTGTTGATCCACGATCGATCGCAACTGGTCGGCAAACTGGATTGGGTGACAAAATTGTGGCTGCTTGAAACGTTCATGCGCGAAGAACGGATCCACTGGGACGATCCCTGGTTGGCCAGTTTGGATCTGGAGTATCACAATGTGAATGCCGAACGAGGGCTGTATTGGGGGCTTGAAGCGGAGGGGAAAGCCTGGCGCATGACGACGGATTCAGACGTCGAACAGGCGCTTTCGGCTGGGCCTCATGATACGCGTGGTGGTTTGCGGGGACTCTGCGTGCGGCGGTTTCCTGATCAGATCAAGTCCATGCAGTGGGAGCGGATTCAGTTTTCCGGTGGGTTGATGGGGAAGACCCTGGAAATGGGCGATCTCTTCAATCCCGAAGACGTCAAGACGTGCGCTGCGATCTTTGAAGCGGCCGCGTCCCCGGCTGATGCGGTCGCGACTTGGAAGCGAGGAAAGGATACATCAACATGAATTCTTTGATGATGCCAGAGCGCCGCGAGGGGCCGGTCGATCCGATGCCGAAATCGCCCTCGCCTTCAGAAGAAGGCGGGCCTCGTCGGCCGGAAACCGGCTCGCCGGACAAGGACAATTTGCTCAAGCGGATGAGGAAAGTCGATCCGAAGCAAGCAGAACGCTATCGGCAACGAACAGGAGAGTAGACGTCATTGGTCAACCGTCATACATATGTCATGCGGCGGAGGACTGTTTTCTTCGTCCCTCGAAACGATTGACGACTGACGATTGACGATTCACGGAGAAAGCGATGGGCATGCAAGGCGATTTGTATCAATTATTAAAGGAACAAGGCTATACGCTGGGAAATCCTGGCCAAGTAGGGAATGGTCAGGAACTGACCACGGCCACCACCATTTTGGCGTTCAAGTATCGGGATGGGGTGCTGGTGGCAGGTGATCGTCGGGCGACGGCGGGGAATATGGTGATGTACGATCGAACGGATAAGGTCCTCGAGATCGATCGCCATAGTGTGATGGCGATCGCCGGGGTGCCAGCCACGGCCTACGAAATGGTGCGGGTCTTGGAACATTCCTTCAAATACTATCGGCGGACGCAATTACAGGAATTGAGCTTTGAGGGAAAGCTGCGGGCCGTGTCCAGGTTGTTGAAAGAAAACGTCGCCGCGGCCTTGGCGGGCACGGGCGCCGTCGCGCCGATTTTCGCCGGCTATGATTTCGAGCAAGGCACGGCGAAGATTTTCTTCTACGATATTCTGGGGGCGGAGTTTGAAGGAGTGGAGTATGCCGTGTCGGGATCCGGCTCCCCGACGATTCGCGGCATTTTGCACTATGTGAACACATGGGGCGAACAACCGCTCGTCTCGTTGGCGGAGGAACAGGCTACGATTCAGGCCCTGCGCTTGCTCACCAGCGCGGCGGAGTTTGATTCCGCTACCGGCGGGGTAAATCGCGAAGCGAGCCTCTATCCGGTGATCAAGTTGATTACCGAAGCCGGCGTGCGGACCGTGCCCGATGCGCAATTGAAATCACTCTACGAAGTACAGGTGGTGCGTCATGTATGAAGAACCCTATCGCTGGGTCGAAGCGGTCGGCAATCGCCGGACGTATTTGGACGAGCAGTTCAAGCAAGGCAGCCCAGTGGTGGCCTTGTCCTATGAGCGCGGCATGCTGTTGGCTACCGTCAGTAAGGGCACCCCGAAGCTCTACGAAATTTACGATCGCATTGCGCTCGGCGGGATGGGCCACCCGGCTGATTTGGAAAAGTTGCGGTTCAGCTTGTTGGAAATGGCTCATACGGAAGGGTTCAACCGGTCCCCGTCCGATGTCACCGGTGCGCGCCTGGTGAAGTATGGCGTGGCGCCGGTGATCAAGCAGGCGTTCGAGGAGGTCTACAAAGCGCCGTTCATTTTGAAAATTCTGCTTGCCGAACTTGGTCACAAGCCGGCGAAGGATGTGCTGCTCACGATCAACTATGACGGCACGTTCGAGGAAATGACCGGCTGTGCGGTCTTGGCTGCGACTCCGGCCGTTCAGAAGGACATGGTGTCCTATCTCAGCCCGGAGCTGTCATCGACCCTTTCGCTTGCGCAGGCCGTGGCGCTGGCCCTTCGCGCATGGGCATTGGGGGATCGCGCTCAACGGCAAGCGGACGAGGGCAAGGATCAAGGCGATGACAAGGAAACGCCTGCCGAGAAAGCGGCCATGATGGACGCCGCCGTTCTTTCCGCTCATCTGCGGGAGAGCGTCGCGGAGAAGACCATCGAATGTGCCGTGCTCGATCGGAATCAACCGGGAACGTCCAAGTACCGGGCGCTGACCCCGGGCGAATTGGGGCGGCTGCTTCCATCCGACCTGAACATCACGTTGTCTCGATAACATGCTGAACCGCATCTTTGGGCTGGAAACGGAGTACGGGCTTCTGGTTCAACAGGATCGGCCCGACCATTCGCCCACCTGGTTTGCCCACAAGCTGCGCGATCACATTTTTCACACTCAACGTCGGGGCGTGCTCGACCTCCATCATCGCGGCCACGATGAGCCACCAGGAAACGGCGGCTTTCTCACCAACGCCGGCCGAATTTATCTCGACATGGGGCATTTGGAATATGCCTCGCCCGAGTGTGAACGCCTCATGGATGTGGTGGCCTCGGATCGCGCCGGGGATCAGATCCTCCAGCAAGCCATCGATGAACTGGGCTGGAGTGACGGCGTCTCCCTCATCAAGAACAACATCGATCATGAGACGGATGCCACGTTCGGGTCGCATGAAAACTATCTGGTCACGCGCCGGTTTCCGTTCAGCCGGCGAGGGCTGGGCCCACTCGTCACGTTTTTGGTCACCAGACAAATCTTTACGGGGTCCGGACGCGTGGGGGCGGCGAGTCCTCAGGACGCCTGGATCCAAATGGATCGTCTGATCGTTCCGCGCGCCGCCGTCGGCCATGGCTCCACTGTAAGCCAACTCCCCTTTCAGATTTCTCAACGCGCCGATCATATCGTCAACGATTTCTTCGAGTGGGTGCAGCAGAATCGCGCCATCGTGAATACGAGAGATGAACCGTTGGCCGACCCGAATCAATACCGGCGGATTCATCTCTTGCTCGGCGATTCCAATATGGCGGAGTTTGCGACCGCGTTGAAACTGGGCACAACCGGGCTGGTCTTGCAACTGATCGAAGAGGGACACGCGCCGTCTGATGTGGACATCGACGAGCCGGTGGAAAGCCTACAAGAAATCTCCCAGGATCAAGACCGTCAATGGCTGGTCCGGCTGCAATCGGGGAAAACCATCTCGGCGATCGACGTGCAAGAGCGGTTTCTTGCCGCCGCTAAGGCCCATTGCGAAGGACAGGATGAGGAAACGGATTGGGTGCTGGCTCACTGGGAAGCCGTCCTGCAAGATCTCCGCGGCGACTATACCAAGCTGGTCGGGCGAGTGGATTGGGCGTCGAAACTCTGGTTGTTGGAATCCTATCGGGAAGCCGAGCACACGGATTGGCGGGATCCCATGTTGAAAAGCCTCGATCTGGAATATCACGATTTGCATCCGGAGAAGAGTCTCTATTATGGACTGCTGCAGGAAGGACGAGTGCCTCGCCTGACGACGGACACGGTGATCAATCTGGCCATGGAGCAGGCGCCCAAGAACACGCGGGCCTATGGCAGGAGTGAGCTTGTCAAATATCTGCTGGCCTGCGGCACGCCGGCTGAGACGGAGCATGCCCAACCGGACGAGCGGTTCTTTCCCGCCTATGTCATCAACTGGTCCATTTTCCAGCTTCGCGGCCGCACCCCGTTCCCCATGCCGGACCCCTTCAAAACCTACATCCAAGACGTGCGGGCGCATCTCCAAACCGCCTGAGTCTTTCTCCTCCCATTGAGACGCTCTACGGCTATTCCAGTGGAAGTGAAATTGTTTTGTGCTCATCCTCGGTCGGGATATAGTAAGCCCCCATGAAGGATCTCGAGGTAGCCACGCCCCCAGTTCAAGCGCTCATGGGAATCGAAGAGGGCATCGAGTGGTACATCGCCGAACGACGAAGCCGTATTGATCACTTTGTGGAGCGCCACTTTTCGTTGGCATCGACTTTCGTGCTCAGAAAACGTTCGTTTTCCACCGATCTGCTTTGCTACCCGGTTAACACGCTGTGGTCAGTCCCTTATCTCACGGTGAAGAAGATCGGAGAAGCCTTTGATAAGCTGGGATGGAGGCTGGGCGCCGACGTGCTGTCCTGCGTACCGTCCGGGATTAAAACCGCATACCACAGAGAAATTGAGTCGATGATCAGAAAAGAAGTCTTGGATTGGTCCGCTCATGGAGGTCGCCATGCAATAGCTGACAATCCCTTTGTGGCGATTTTGGAGCGAGACCCCCGCGTGGCTCCGCTTCTAGCTTTGCCTGAAGTCACCAGACAATTGGAGACCGCATTCAGTGACATCGACGCACTCGTCCAGTGCTATTCTTCGTCCCGTTCCCTGATCTCTGATATGGCGAGTTCGCTCCTGACCTTTGGTTTAGGATTTGTTCTATTTGGCGATCATTCTCTCGGCATTCAGGGAATGGGAGAACGGATCGCGTCGAAGCGGGCTCGTGATAAAGCGGTATCCTCATTCGCCTTCGGATCGACGCTGGGATCGGCGTTCTATTCGATCTTCCCTCCGAAGCCCTCTATGTGGGAGGTAGTTGCCGCGACCACGGCGCTCGGATTCCTCCTTACACTCTCCGGCATAGTGATTGGGATGGTCTATGACCCGCTCTTAAAACGGTTTGGGTGGCATGATCGGGAACTGCACGCGCTTTTGGATTCCGTCGAAGATCGACTGTACTTACTCAGAAAGCGACTCAAGCCTCTTCTTATGCGCTCGGCAGCGTGAGTCAGGCAGCGGCTCAAAATCTCCTTTGACTTTGCCGTTGCGGCCACGTTACAAAAATGGCCTGCAAGCAGGGAATCAATCATGCTGGGAGCCATGGGTCCTCGCCTTCGCGAGCTTCGACAGCGAACCGGGCTGTCCCTCGACACCATCGCCTCCGAAACTCGTATCCCACTCGAATCTCTCATGCGCCTCGAACAGAGCCATGGCGCTTGCCTCCCTGGCCCAATTCTTCTGTGGAAAGCCTATCTGCGGGCTTATGTAAAGGCCATGCATCTACGCGCTTCAGAAGAAGCGGAACTACTCGCTTCAATAACTGACGCGCTGGATCGGGTTCGGCGAGAACAAGAGGCTGTTGCGGCGTTGGAAGCGGCCCAGCGAGGTTGGATCGGGATTTATTATCGCGCCTTGGTGCTCGCCTTCCTGCAAGGGTCTAAGCTGCTACGCATACTCGATCGTGTCATGAGCGGGACGGCCAGCCTGTTGTGGGTGTACGTCCGATCCCTCTACGAGCTGTATGAACGTATCAATAGCAGGCTGGCAGCGTACGGCCAAAGAGGGCAGTTCTGTTTGCACCGAAATGTCCGGAGGTGTTTTGCCGTTTTGGCGTGGACGCAGTCGCAGGCAGAACGATTGATGGATGCTGTCCGCGGAGTCATGTTCACCGTCTGTATGGAAGCAGGCATGTTGCGACATCGCGCAATTGCATCTCTTCATACCTTCGTCAAGGCATGGCATAGTGAAACTCTCGCATTCCTCGATCGTGTCGACAAGACTTTCGGTGCCATGGTTGTGGCACCCGTGAAGCTGTTGGATCTCGCCAAAAGGCACGTTAGGTCGGCGCTTATCGGAGCTAACGCAATCAAGGCTGTCGTAGGAACCGCGGTGCCGAAAATGATGCGGGCGGGTTCTGAAGCCTGGTTCTACGTGGCCCACGAGCTTTCCGAGCTTCCATTCATGGCGAAGTCGGGATGTAAAATGATGGCAGAACGGATCCCACTAAAGACGCTAGCTAGACAGGCCTTAGCCCATATACGTTCAGCGAGAGCCGGTCTGTTGACTGGCCCTGCACGACTGCTGGAGGTCCTCGTCAACTCATCTTATCTGTCAAAAGTCTCCAACGGCCGCCTCGCGCTAGCGCAACCAGGATCGCGAATGCCGCTCCCTCAAATCATCAAGCCGCTCGTCACCGAACCTGCCGGTAGTGTGGCCTGGCGGAAGTCGCAAAACAATGTTTACCAGACTCAGAGGTGTCTCATGAGATCATGGAACTGGGTTGTGCCATATGTCGTCGCGCTCCTGTTGGCATCGGGACTCGCCTTTATTCTTGGGAACGCCCCCCTCTTCAAGACCACAATACTGGGGTATAGCGGGTTGACGGCCGAACGTGTTGTGGAGTTCATCGGTTTTGGCGGAGCGCTGTGTCTCTTGTGGGCGCTCGGGCTTCGAGTGGCTGCGCACATTCCGGACGTTCCTATTTTATTATCGACCGTTCGCCGGCTTATGACCCCGCTGATGACGTTAGTCGTACTCTCGGGTTTCTACAAAGTTATCTTGCTGATCGCTGAACCCTTCCTAGACAAAACGGATCGCCAGATCTATGACTGGTCCTTCGTCGTCGCCATCATTTTGTCCGCTGCATGGGTCACTCTCGCGGGCTTTTCCGGGCCTCACTACACGGCGATGGCTGAAGAGGTCTCGACAAGCGGAGAAGCTCTTAAAGAGAATGACAACCATTGTCGGTGTCCTGAATGCGCCGGGGATGTCCCGCAGGGTATGAAGTTCTGTGGGTATTGTGGTGCTCCTGTAAGCCCATGATGTTAGTTCAAAGGGGGGCCGCTATCACGGCACCGGGCGACGGTAGTGCCCGTCTTGCACGTCACGCACTTGTGACATATTGCACTATCCGATTTTCTGCCCAATACGGATCCTCTCCATTCTTAGTCTCCTGAAAGAATCCGCAATGGCCTCCATGCGGAGGCGCGATCAGCGTGATTTTGTCGTGCCGCTGAATCGATGGGATGGTGAACATCCCATAGGGGATAAACGGATCGTCTTGCGCCGTGATGATAAGGGTGGGCACGCCCACCGACTCAAGGACATGGCGTGCGCCGGCACGTTCGTAATAGTCCGGACCGTTCCGATAGCCGCCGTCCGGTGCCGTGTAGCGATCGTCGAACTCGCTGATCCGGGTGATGCGATCCAACCCGGTGAGGTCCCATTTACCTGGGAGCAGCGCGGCCTTTCGGCGGAGTCTGGCTTTCAATCTCACCAGAAAGTGCCGGTGGTAGATCCAATTTCGGCGTGCCTCCAGCGCTTTGACGCATTGCGTGGGGTCGATGTTCGGACAGACGGCGATGACTCCGGCCAATGCAGGTTCTGAGGTGCCGAGTTCGCCGGCTGCTTTGAGGACGAGATTTCCACCCATGGAATAGCCGATCAACCAGATGTGCTCCAGCCCGTCACGGCTTGCGAGCTCATGGACAATCGCCCGATAGTCTCCGCTCAAACCACTGTTATAGAGAGTCGGCGTGAGATGCTCGGTTCCGCCACAGGTCCGTTGATTCATCCGGATGACGTTCAACCCCGCGCGATAGGCCTTGGCTGCGACGCCGCGCATGTAGTGCGACTCGCTGCAGCCTTCCAACCCATGGACCAAAATGGCTGTCGGAGATGAGGTGCGGTTCGCTTGCCAGTGGCAATATCCAAGAAGTTGACTGTCCGGGGCTACAGAAAACAGGCGGGATTCAGTAGGAACGGTCTCCAGAACAATATGCCGTGGCCAATAGCGCGGGCCTACCGTCATCAGGTGAGCGTTTCGGAATAACGGATGCGGGATGAAAGAGGTGAATGGCACAGGGCATTGTAACTCATCGGCGGGCGGAATTCCTGACTGAGTCTATTGCGCGGCGTGTTTGACGTGTTCGTCTCAAAACAAAAGGGCTGTTGGCTCCATGATGGCCCAACAGCCCTTTGCATTTTGGCTCCCCGGGCAGGATTCATCTGAGCATTGGCGGTATGTCCTACGAATCCCCACCAGAGGAAGTTATAGGACTAACCCGGACGATACGAAATAGTTGTTCTATTCTCTAAAGCGCTTTGAAGGCGTTCAATTCTTGCCGCGCTTTTTGCAGCCGATCGGAGGATCATGCCAAACTGATTCTGTTTCAACTGGGCATGTTGCTCGCTCGATCGCCCACCGAGCTGCATTCAGGACGCCGCTATCAGGGCTGTTGATACGTTCAGGGAAATAGGCCGTTCCGCTCCATTTCACTTCCCCTGTTTCGATTTGGACGTTTCGCACCACCACCGTTACAAGATACCCCTCGGTGCTATAGCCTTGACGGGGAGGCGTAATCTCGGCTTCGGCAAAGATGACATAGCGCGCGCCCAGTAATTGGCCTACGCGCAAGATCGTCGGTACATCCTCAGGGGTATGCAAGAGCGTGATGCGCTGCTCGTCGAAGATTTGTTGTAGCCGTGCACGTTCCACGACGGGATAGCCCACGCGAAGAAAGACGCTTGTAATATAATGCGTCACGCGAGGATCGTTGGACCAGACCACATACGGATCCTTCAGGGTGCCATAGGGATTCGTCTGGGCATGGGAGCCGGTCGTCACAGGATATACATTGTGGGTGCAGCTCACCAGCAGAAATCCGACAAGACAAAACACGGATGAGATCCAGAATTCCTTCAGAGAGCCCTCCTTATTAGGGATTTCCGTGCCCCAGTGTATGCTCTTGCCTAAATCGGGTCAATTCATCCTTAGGCATTATTGTCTCACAGTGGCGGGACCAGAGCAGGCCGCCCGTACCAGCGCCAACTGGCCGGCCAGACGAACCTGCTGTTTCAATAACACGGGAGCCTGGGAGTACAAGTAACTGGTCTTGACCCAAGAAACCGCTACACTTGATCTATTAATGGTCAGAGTGGCACAGAGGGGGTCCATTAATTAACAGGCGCGATGGCTTTTGGACCCATACTGGTTGAGCTGCCTTGTTAGGATGAGACCCTAAATCGTTTAGCTTTCTCGGATAGCTGCTCTATAGCGGCTTTATCATTCAGGAGGGAGAGCCACTCAGCACCAATACGCATACGCACCTCTATTCCATAACGGACCAGGCCTTCTAATTCCCGCTCAGGATATTTAGGTTCAACTGTGTGTAGAGTGGTCCGACGCTTTACATGCTCGCTTCCGCCATGAGTCAGATCGCAAAAGGCTATCCAGTGGGCATTTTTGGAGTTTTGTATCCACTCGCCTCCAGAAATATTATCGTTGCCGATTGCCTTTAAAATCCTAGGCAAGTCGGGAGGTGTACCATTATTGAATTTCTCTATTTCCTTGTCTGACGCATACCCCAGAATCCAAAATCCGCGAACATATCCCTCAAAAAGTGGACGGGCTAGAGCCAAAGCTGGCCCCGGAAGTCGCGCTTCCAGCAAGATAAGTATTGCATCATCGATGTCTAATGTTTGTTGAAGAATCGCATGGGCGGTGCGTGCGCGAACCCCTCCCGGATACCTTCTATTGTTCGTCTTTTTGTGAAGCCACCTACCCAGATCTTTGGCCTCCTTGATTAAGTTCAGGAGCAACATGATAAATCTCCTAGTTAATGATTATGAAGACAGGTTTTGCACTTCACGACAACATGTCAATTTAGTATGCGTGGTGTTCGTGAGACTTGCATGGTGCTCAAATCCTGTCAATCCATAGATCGTCAACGCCGGGTAAATTTTGTTGAATAGATAGGGGTTGGGTCTCGCAATCGAGCATTGAGATCGACCGCTGATGCTGAAGTCGAGAACCTCAAATAATCGGGGTCGTTGCTTGACTTGACACTTCAATGGAGATGGCTGGATCAGCGTATGAAGATTGTTTTTTTATCTCAACTAGTAGCGGCACGTCTTAACTATACATGGGTTGGCGTCACTCCGCGTCCAGAATGCAAGAAGCCCTTTGACGTCCTCGCCAAAGGGCTTCTTGTTGGAAATTGGCTCCCCGGGCAGGACTCGAACCTGCGACCAGCCGGTTACAAGACCCCCAATCTTTCGACTGGGCTTGGACTATCTCTTCACCCGCCTGAATCTCAGGGGAGGGTGTCGGGCGCTGTCGAGGCCTTATTGGATCGGCTCCTCAGCCTCTAGTCTCTGCACGTTCCTGCCTAAACCATCTTGTCGATGGGCCGTTCGGCAGGCTTCGCTCAGGATTACCGTTCCGCATGTGCGGGGATGGCTTCCCTGAATTCACCCGATGTTTCAACCACAGTTTCCCGTGGAAGCTGCAACTTTTACAGCCGGCTGCTCTACCAACTGAGCTACCGGGGAACAAGGTTTCACTTGGAAGAGCAGTGCATTTTAGCAAAAGTCAGTGTGGAAAGGGAGTGCTTTTTTACACGTCGAAGTCTTCGGTCTCGTCCTCGTCGGAGGACGCATCGGAGTTGCCCTCGGCCAGTGCCGCATAGTGTTTGGCCCAGGTGAGGTACAGATTCCCGCTGTCGCGCATCGTATCCGCGGCTTTTACCAGCTTTTCGACCAGCTCGGGGTCCTTGCCACCGGCCTGAATGATCGAGGCTTTGCGCTCCAACGCCTTGGGATAGGCATGGATGAGCCCGGCGATCTGCCCCAGCAATTCGTTGATGACATTATCTTCTGTTTCCACGGGTCACCTCCTGCACCAATAAAAAACCCCATAGCGTCTGACGCCATGGGGTTCATGAGACGCTCCGCCGGTCTCTTATCCTTGATAGGCTTGTCCGAGAGCCGCGGACTCACCCTTTTTCGCCATCAGCTGCCCTGTCGCGCTGACAGCCTGCATGACGATGGCCTCGTGTTTGGCAGCGTTACAGACGACGACACAGAGTTCGCAGCCTTTGCAACGGTCGATATTGACCTCTGCCACCATTTTGGAGGTATTCAGGTCCAGGCAGTTGGCCTCCGGACAATACATGATACAGAGACGGCAGCCTTTCTTGGCGACACATTTGTCGTCGATGACTTGGGCGACGTTATACATGTGACGGGGTTCCTTCTCTCTTACGCAGCGACGGCCGGATTGCCGACTCGCAATTCGATGTTGTTTTTCTCGGCCCATTCGCCGGCGATTTCATACGCTCGCTTCACCGTCGCCAGATTCTTGGCCAAGAGCATTTCCTTCTTGGCAAACTTCTTCTTGATGGCTTCGTCCAGTGAGGCAGTTCCGCCGGAGGCGACGAATTTCTTGCCGAACCGTTCCTGTAAGGCGCCGTCAAGCGCTTCCATTGAGACGCATTTGGTGATGCCTGCTACTGAGCCGATCATGGCCATGTTCGTCGACAGCTCAGTGCCGGCCACCTCGATCGCCAATTCGGTTCCGGCAATATAGAACGTTGCGACGTTCAGGTCTTTCAGGCGTTGAATGTCTTCTTCCGACAAAAGCGGTTGGGCGGAGTTGATGATGACGACGCCGCCTTCCTTCACGCCTGAATAAAAGGGCATGGTGTAGCTCTTGCCCATGGTAATGACCTGGGGATGAAACACTTCGATGACATCGGGAAATACCAGTTCACCCCGGTCATAAATCCGCTCGATGCCGATACGGCAATAGCTTTCGGCCGGCGCCATGCGTTTTTCCGCGCCGAAGAACGGATTGGAAATGGAGAATTTTCCGTCCCGGTTGGCCGCCATGGCCATGACATGGGCCGCAGTGACCGCACCCTGTCCGCCTAAGCCGGACATCCGGATATTGAGTCTTTTCTTGATCATGAACGACCTCCGGTTTCCTAGGCTTGTCCTGTTAACTGCTTCGCCGCGGCCTTCCGCTCTTTTTCCTTGGCGGCAATCTCAGCCAGCAGTTGCTTGGCCGGCTCGCTGATGTATTCCTTGTAGGCGAAGCGCTCGGTCGGTTTCTCCGAATCACGCATTTCCTGCAAGCCTTCCATGCTGTTCTTGCCGATTTCGAGAATGCAGGGCGTATAGAGCTGGAGATAGGTCGGCCCGATTTCGCGAGCGATGTGCACCGCATTGCGGATGACCTTCTCGACCAGCGAGGGTTTGCTGACGGTGCAATTCACGACGTAGTGGCATCCGGATTCACGGGCGATTTCCGGCAAGCGGACCTTATCGAAGAGCTTTCCCACCGGCGCCATCTTGGCGACGAATCCCTTCTGCATCAGTCCGCTTTCCTGACCGCCGGTGTTGGCATAGAGCTCATTGTCGAAGCAGATGGTCGTGAACTTCTCTTGGCGGAACCAGGCTTGGAGCGTCATGTCCAGACCGATGTCCACGGTCGCGCCGTCGCCGGCAAGCACCACGACGTCTTTGATGCGGCCCGGAAAGCGGACGCTCAAGGCGCGCTTCAATCCGGACGCGACCGCGTTTTGATTGCCGAAGAGCGAGTGAATGTTGTGGACGGCCACCATTGGGAACACCAGGCTGGTACAGCCGGTTGAGCCCACCATCACGGTGTCTTCCGGGTTGGGGAGCGAGGCCAGGATGTAGCGGAAGGCCATCGACTCGGGGCATCCGGCGCACAGAGAATGTTGCTCGATCAGTTCCTTGGACGTGCCGATATCTTTCCATCCCCGATCTTCCTTGCCGTACGTGGCGCTCTTGACCAAGTCCTGGTAGTCCGACGGCATGATGTCGTAGAGGGCCTCGGAGATTTGAATTCGCTCTTTGCTCATGTATGCCTCCTCAGATTCGCGAGGGTCTCGCGAACTGGTTTGTGATGTTTACTGCTCAGCTTCCGCGACCGGCGAGGGAGAAGGTCTTCATCCCGAGAGCCGTCTTGATTTCAGACACGATGATTTCCGGCGGCATGGTCATGCCTCCGCACACATGCGGGCCGGCATGCACGCGATGGTGATTTGGAATCGTGGCCTTGATTTCCTTGGCCAGCCAGCCGGTCACGTTGAACTCCGGCACGAAGATGTGCTTGGCGTTCTTGGTGGCTTCACGAATTTCTTCTTCGGGCCAGGGCCGCAGCGTTTTCACTTTGACAAGGCCGCAACGAACCCCTTCGTCTTCCAACAGACGAATGGCCTCACGACCCTGCGAGACCGCGGTACCGGACGCGACGATCATGATGTCCGCATCGGTGTTCTCGGCATCGATCAATCCGTTGAGCCACTTGATCGAGTGTTTACGGGATCGTTCGATGGCCGCCCAGATTTCCTGCTGCCAGCTTGCATGGGTGGCGTAGCTGATGTAATTGCTCTTCATCACGAACGGATCGCGCATCATCCGGACGGGCGGGCATTCCATGTCCATGCAGGGTACCGGTGAGCGATAGGGATCGTACGGCGGCAGACACATGTCCGCCGGAGTCAGATTGACCACGTCCTTGGTATGCGTGACGAAGAAGCCGTCGCAGCAAAGAGCCAGCGGGAGGTGCACATCCGGTTCTTCGGAGACCATGTAGCCCTTGAGAATCCAATCGAAAAAGTCCTGCGCAGTCTCCGCATGCCAGACCAGCATGCCGGTATTCAGCAGATAGGCGATTTCAAGTGTGTCCGGCTGAATCGACAGCGGCGAATTGATGCCGCGGCAGGTGACGATCATCTGGATCGGCAATCGGGCGCCGGCCCACATGGGGAAGTTCTCCATGGCGCGCATGGTGCCTGGCCCGGCGGTCGTGGTGAACACCCGTGCACCACCGAAGGCGGCGCCGGCGCACTGGGACATGACCGCAAACTCACTTTCGCCGCGGAAATAGTCGCCGATGTAGCCTTCCGCGAACAATTCACCGATCAAGGCCGCCGCTTCGCTCTGCGGCGTGATCGGATAGGCAATCATGACGTCGCAACTCGCACGACGGACCGCTTCCTTGATGACTTCGCTCCCAGTGTAAAACGAAGGCGTACGAGGCGCTTCGTGGAGCATCTTCCATGGATCCATATACGTCTGGCCCTTTTTATTTTTTGTTCCGATCACTGAATGTGTATCCGCCATGGACCCAGCCTCCTTTCACTGCCTACAGAGCATCAACCGTGTTAGTTTGATGCCCCGCTCTTGGCTGACGTCAGCCGTGGTTGCACTGTCCCTTTCAACTTTCTTACCCAGTCGGCTAGTTTCATGATCTTTTCGACTGATGCGTCGCGGAACGACAGCATGGCGTCCTCATGGCCGGCCTGGGCGCACATCGCAATCGTGTAACAGGATGTTCCGCCCCGAATGATTTTGAGCGACAGGTTTGCTTGGTGGCAATGCACACCGATGAACATGCAGCAATCGATCTTATTGTGCCAGATCGTGAGGTTCGGGTGGTTCGGATTGATTTCGACTTCCGGGTTGATTTTGGGGTACTTGGGCCGGTAGTCCGGCATCGGAATCAGCATCGGCGTCTGTCCTGGCTGCACACATTCCTTGAGGGTGTTGTAGAGATGGCGAACGGCCGTCGCTTTTTTCGCTGCTTTCTCATTCCAGGCCCAGAGCACAAGGGGACCAGGGAAAATGGTCGGCACTTTGGCCATTAGGAACTGCTTGGCCGCTTCCTCATAAGCCTTCTCTTCGGAGACAATGACGCCGTTTATATGCGCTTCCCCTGGATTCGGTAGCCGGATGCCCATGCTGGCCGCGGCGGGAGGAAGGAAGTGTTCAGGTCCTGGGAGCACACGATAATCAGTCATCACAGCGTCACTCCGAGCAAAAGGTTGAGACGACCCAAGATCAGCGTTTTTTCACGGACTTGGTTCTTTAACACTTTAAGCTTTTTCGCGTCCTTTTCGCAACCTCGCAGAAGGCCCACCTAGGGGAGCTTTTGGGCTACCGAGAGGGATGGGTTTAGGCCTTTTGAACTAACGCGTCGATTCGGTAACAGCGCAGGATCTTAGACCTAGCGGAGGAGGCATTATAAATAGGTGGCCAACTTTTTTGTTGTCAAATTGGATTCGGGCAAACACCGTGGGCCGAGACTACTCTGAAAGCTTCCCAAATTCGATCACTTATAGACTCATGGGAGCTGCTCGCAGGCTTCAGTTGATCCCAGCATGCAGGCGTGTTCGAAGTCCTCCTTAGCCAACCTGCCTTGCAGCTGTTCACGATACAACTTGGCGCGGGTGAGCAACGCAGGAGTATTGGAAGGATCCACTTGAAGGACAACGCTCAGGTCATGAACGGCTTGCGTAGGCTGATTGAGCTTTTGGTGGATTTCGCTTCTCAGGAGGAAAGCTTCTTTTTCATAGGGAATCCAACTGTCTGCTACCGGCTGATGTAACAGCGTGTTGAGTAATGCAAGGGCAGCCGACCATTGTTTCGTAGCCATGAGCTTTCTTGCTTGCGTTGTATGAACACTGATCAATCGTTGTCTGGCGATGTCGAATAAAGGGTTGAGGCGAAGCGCCTGTTCATACGCTATGGCGGCATCTTCCGGACGATTGAGCCATGTGTTGACATCGCCTTGTCCCAGCAGCGCCCACGTGTTTTTCGGATCGATGATCAGCGCTCGATCGAAATCCATCCGCGCATTGTCGATGTAGACTGAATACTCGCTCGGCTTCGATCGGTTGGAATAGGCCAAGGAAACGAGCTGCAGATACGTCTGGCCGCGCACGATCAGCGGATCGGCGGACTCTGGATCCAGGGCGGCCGCTTGCGAGGTGAGATCAAGCTTCTGTCTCACATCATGTGATTCAACGGCGTTGTCCACCAACGTTCGCGCACGCGCATGCGCTCCACTGCGGCCCGGCGGTTCGATGGTGAGCATTCGTACCCCGGCAGGCCGGGTCTGCAGCTCGCGTAATTGCGCCTTTAGCTCCGCATTCTCTTTTTGGAGCTGTCGGAAATGTTCGGCGAACTGCTGCTCCGATTTCCATCGACGGATGGCGTCTTGCAGATTGCCGAGATTGACCAGAGCGCGAATCTTTATGAAAAAGTTCGGTCGGTCGTTCTCAAAGGATCGGCGCGACTCAAGCACGTCTGTTTTTGTGATGGCGGCGGCCAAGGTGCGAATCTCTAGCGAGCTGGTCTGGCGACTCTCGCCTTCTGCGCTCTTCTCAAAATCATGAAAGGTAGATTCAAGATACACGCCCGCTTCTTCGATCGCCCTCCGCTGTGCCCGTTGGAGCACTCGTTCTTCAGCCGTAGACAGAGTATCACCGTCGGCCATCACGTAATGGCCCTCAGCGATGATGGTGGTTTCGGTGGCGGCGAGCACGTGGTGAGGCCCCGCCGCGCCGAGCAAGGTCAACGCGAGAGTCAGCAAGAAAATTCGCATGGCATAACTATACCGCTCACGCAAAGGGCGGACAATGCATCCAAGGTACTGGATGCGGCTACTTCCATGGCTTGTCGAAGGTAAGGAAAATATCTTTAGGTCTGTTTCGGAAAAACCTGCAGAAACGGATGGATTTCAACCCGTTCGAAGACACCATGAACCATGTAAGGATCGTTCTTGGCAAACTGTTCGGCCTCTTCCCTGTTCTCGAAGTCCAGGACGAGCAAGCTTCCCGTCTTGTCGGTGAGTGGTCCGGCCAGGATAACCCGGCCTTCGCTGTCGAGCGGTTCCAGGTTGGCTAGATGGGCAGGGCGGTACATCTTGCGCTTGGCTTCGCCTTCCGGGCCATCGTAGCCGATGATGACGAATTTCATGTCTGTGACCTTTCGTCTGTCAAACCTGCGTGCCGGTCTTCTCGTCGATCGTCCCGCCAGGAAGGGCGCTCAAAGAGGGCAGCGGTCTTTGTACCCTGTCGTGACTTCATGCCACCATTGGATTTCCTTCTCGCCGAGTTTCCAGCAGAGATACACCACACGGCCATCGCGGACATGTGGGAAATCGCAAAGCCCAAGGTCGATGTCTTTGACGACGACGCCGAGCTCCTGGATGGCCTGAAGGTTGGTGCTGACATCCTGGAGGCTTTTTACATAGTGAACTCCGACCGACGTGCCTCCTCCTTGGCTCGCTCGTGCAGACGCTTTCCGCACTTCGTCGCGGGTCTGTACAAGGATGGATTTTCCTTGTTGAAGCTGTGAGAGGTAAGACTGGAGTTGCGGGATCAGCTGATTAGCTTCAAAGAGGGAAAAAACGCGCTCGGGTCTGGTGTCATCATCGTCGTGTGCCATCGAATCTCCCCAAGGTGGTGTAACATAGTTCAAATTCTTCGATCACCCCAAGTGGCTGTAAACCCGGCCTTCATCTTGTCTCTGATGTTAGTTGACAATGACCTGAGCCCCTGGGTATCATCCACCGTAGCATTCCGGGTAAAACGAAGACTCTCCAAGAATTCAACTCCGGAACCTGTCTCGGACCAAACCTAGCTAGCGCGTGTCGGAGCAGCAGACCAGCAGGAGGTTTTGTTTTCGTCCATTTTTCCCTGAGCAATCTCGGCGACCACATCTCGATCTACAACACGAACACAAC